>JBDIAS010000033.1:0-25796 GCA_039812465.1 Austwickia sp.
ATGCGCGGTGTGAGCACGACGCGCGGGGCCGACAGGGCGAGCCGAGCGAACGGGGCGTGCGGAGCGGACAGGGCGCACCGAGCCAGCAGGGCGGTCTGGGTGCCCGCCATGGTGTGCAGGGCACGGACAACGCCCCCGAGCCGGTGACGGTGCGCCCCCGGCGGGTGGGCATGACCGCCTTCGGGCAGGTACTCACCCCCGGGGAGGTCCGCCAGCTGGCCTGCGACGCGCAGATCACCCCCGCCGTACTCGGCGGCGCCGGCGAACTCCTCGAACTCGGCCGCACCCGCCGCCTGGCCACACCGGGGATCCTGACCGCCCTCGCGCTGCGGGACAAAGGCTGCAGCTACCCCGGATGCACCATGCCCCCCGGATGGACCGACGCCCACCACCTGCGACATTGGGTCGATGGCGGCCCCACCGAACCAGACAACATGACCCTGCTCTGCCGCCACCACCACACCACCGTGCACCGCCACCAACACATCGGCGAAGTCATCAACGGCGGAGTGGTCTGGCGCCGCCGCGACGGCTCCCCCATCGGCAACCACCCCCGAGCCGCCTAAGCGGGCCGCGTGAGCCGACGACGCGACCGCGGCACGCGCCCCCCCGAGGCGATCGGCCTGTTCGCCCCAAAGGTGCGGACGGCACCGCGAGAAGCGCACCAAGAGAACGGCACCGCGAGAACGGCACCGCGAGAACGGCACCGCGAGAACGGCACCGCGAGAACGGCACCGCGAGAACGGCACGGCAAGAACGACGTCGCTATACACCCCGGAACGCCACGAGGACCGCGACGCCGGGGACCCTCGCCGCCGCAGGGGGCCGACGGATGCCGCGGGCACGGGGGAATGCTGCGAACGCCCGAGCGGCGCCGCGGGCGGCTGGCTCGCCCCGTCTGGACCAGGTGCTCAGTCGTGCGCCGCGGGCGCGGTGAGCCGCCGGGTGCCCCCGTCGGCGCGCACGTGTTCGGCGTGGGCCAGGCGGATCCTGGCCCACAGCGGGGTCACCGAGTCGATCCCGACCAGGACGGCCAACTGCAGGTGCGCCATCTCGGCGAGCACCTCGTTGAGCTGCCCGACGCGGTGCAGCAGGTCCTCGACGCCGGCGACGTCCAGGGGCTGGCTTCCGTCATAGCCGTAGAGCAGGGGGGCGGCCTTGAGCCGGCCGAGCATGTCCTTCGCGTCCTGCTCGGTGAGCGGCGGGATGCCGTACGCGACGTCGTGCAGCAGCTCCGAGGACGGACCGGAGAGCCCGACGCTGACGATCGGCCCGAACGCAGGGTCCTCGATCGTCGCGATCGTGACCGGCACCCCGACCGGGGACTGGCCCTGGACCACCAGGTGCGCCTCGACCGGATCGCCCACCTCGGCGAGCAACGAGTCCCACGCCTGGGTGAGCGTCTTGGCGTCCACGATGCCCGTCCGCAGGTGGTTGATGAACCGGTCGCGGCGCAGCGTGAGCTGCGTCGCCTTCAGCACGGCCGGCCCGTCGATCCGCGGGAGCACGTCGAGTGCCTCCTGAAGCGAACGCACCACGCGGCTGGGGGTCAGCCGGATCCGGAACGTGGCGAGGAGGGCGGTCGCCTCGTCGCCGTCGAGGTAGCCGCCCTCGGGGTTCTTCTCCAGCCAGGACTGCACCAGCGCTTTCGCGGTGTGCGGCTCGACACCCGTGAAGACCGGCGCGCGGGTGGCCGGGGTGTGCACCCACTGCCCGTAGCGCACAGCGTGCGCGAGCGCCCGCGCGGCCATCTCGGGGGCTTGGTAGGAGGGCACGGAGCCGCGGCCCGAGCCGCCGCTGGCGTCGGCGACGCGCAGCTGCTCCGGCACGCCGCGCTGGCCGAGGAAGGTGGTCAGGAGGGGCTTGGTGGCGGTGCGGCCGACGGCCGCCATCGCGCGGGTGACGCCCTCGTCTCGCTGCTCGAGCGGCGGGATGTAGACGGCAAACACCGCGTCGGCGCTCTCCCTGGCCATCGCGGTGCGCAGGGCCTCCTCGAACTGCTCCCCACTGGCCTCCACGTGGAGCAGCTGGGTGGAGTCGACCACGAGCCCCTGGGTGAGCAGGGCGTCGATCGCGAGCAGCAGGATCTCCCCGGAGTTGCTGATCACGGCGACCCGGGGGCCGGCCGGGAGGGGCTGGTGGGCCAGCAGGGTGGCCACGTCGAACATCTCGTCCAGGGTGTCCACCTGGATCACGCCAGCCTGCAGGAACATCGCGTCCCAGGCCGCGGCGGGCGCCTCGGAGCGCCGGACGCTGTGCCCGAGCGGCACCCCCTGGGTCGCCCGGCCGGTCTTGACCGCCACGACCGGTTTCTTCGCGCTCACCCGCCGCGCGATGCGATAGAACTTGCGCGGGTTCCCGATCGATTCGAGGTAGAGCAGGACCAGCTCGGTGCTCGGGTCTTCCTCCCAGTACTGCAGCAGGTCGTTGCCGGACACGTCGGCGCGGTTGCCCGCGGACACGAGCGAGGACAGCCCGAGCCCCCGGCCGCCGACGTTGCGCAGGATCGCCATCCCGAGCGCTCCGGACTGGGCGAAGAAGCCGATGCGCCCCCGGCTCGGCATCGGCGAGGCGACGGTGGCGTTGAGGCTCACCTCGGGGTCGGTGTTGATCACCCCGAGGCAGTTGGGTCCGACGAGGCGCATGCCGTGGCTTCGGGCGACGTCCAGGAGGCGGTGCTGGCGGTCGCGTCCCTCGCGCCCCGCCTCGGCGAACCCGCTGGAGACGACGATGAGACCGTGGACCCCCTGCTGGGCGCATTCCAGGACCACCTCGGGGACCCGGTCCGCGGGCACGACGATGATCGCCAGGTCCACCGGGCCGGGCACGTCGCCGATGGTGGGGTAGGCGGGCACGCCGATCACCGCGTCGGCGCGCGGGTGGACGACCCGGACTGGCCCTGTGAAGCCCCCGGCCACCAGGTTGTGGACCAGGCGGCGTCCCATCGTGTGTTCGCGCGCGCTGGCGCCGATCACCGCGACGCTGCGGGGGGTGAGCAATCGCTGCATGGAGCGCGACTCGGCGCGGTGCTCTCTCGCGCGCATGACCTCGACCGAGGTCTCGGTGTGCAGGACGGGGAACTCGTACCGGAAGAGTCCCTGCGCGATGCCGCGCTTGATCGCGTAACCCGCGGCGCGGAACGCCCAGATCATCTTGCCGTTCTCGGGCAGCACCTCGGCGACGAACCGGTTGATCCCGCGCTCCCGTCCCGCCTGCGCCAGATGCTCCAGCAGCAGCGCGCCCAGCCCTCGCCCCTGCTGGGCGTCGTCGACGAGGAACGCCACCTCCGCCTCGTCGTCGTCCATCAGGTCGTAGCTGCCCATCCCGATCATCTCGTCGCCGAGCGTCGCGACGAGCACCACACGGGTGTGGAAGTCCACGACCGTGTAGCGCTGCACCTCGTAGTCGGACAGGTGCGCCTTCGGGGCCATGAAGCGCAGGTACTTGGCTTCGTCGGACAGACGGTCGAACAGCGCCACCAACAGGTCGGCGTCGTCGGGCCGCACGGGCCGGATCCGGGCGGTGCCCCCGTCCAGGAGGAGGACGTCCGCCTCCCAGTGGGAGATGGCTTCGAGTGGGGCGGCCATGCGGGGAAGCCTTGCACAGCATGGCGTGTTACCGCCCGGTCGGGGTGGCCGTGGTCTTGTCAAGTGGTCTTGTCGAGTGGTCTCGTCAATACGTCGGTGAAGCCGGGCCCGGCCTCACCGTTGCTGAGGCCGGGCGGCCTCAGCGCGTTGCTGCGGTCGTGTCCGTCGTCGTGGTCGCGGTGGTGTCTTTAGCGGCGGCCCTGGTCGCGTCCCCGGCCGGGAGCGCCGGCCACCAGACGCGCGGCCCGACCATCGTGAACAGGGCGGGGATGACGATCGTGCGCACCACGAACGTGTCCAGCAGGATCCCGATCCCGACCGTGATGCCGACCTGGGTCAACGTGATGAGGGGCAGGACGCCCAGCACCGCGAAGACCGCGGCGAGGACGATGCCGGCGCTGGTGATCACGCCTCCGGTCAGGGACACGCCGCGCACGATCCCCTGCCGGGTGCCGAGCCGATTCGTCTCTTCGCGCACCCGTGTGACCAAGAAGATCGTGTAGTCCACGCCGAGGGCGACCAGGAAGAGGAACGAGAACAACAGGACCGAGGTGTCGAGGCCAGGGAAGCCGAACACGGTGGTGCTGAGCCAGGCGCCCGCGCCGATGGCGGCGAGCGAACTGATCGTGGTGGCGGTGATCAGCAGGAGAGGGGCCAAGACAGCGCGCAAGAGCACGAAGAGCACGAAGAGAACGACCGCGAGGATGAGCGGGACGATGCGGATGAGGTCGCCGCGGGCGGCGTCGCGGCTGTCCAGAGTGGCCGCGTCGGTCCCGCCGACGAGGGCCTGGGCATCGGGCACGGCGTGCACGTTGGCCCGCAGGGCCCGTACCGCGTCGAAGGCCTCGGCGGAGGCAGGGTCGCCGTCGAGGACTACCTGCCAGCGCGTCAGTCCTCCGTCCGAGGCGCCGGTCTGGCGGGAGGACTCGACGCCCTGGGCGCCGCGGATGGCCGCGTCCACCCGGGCCGCGGCCTCGGTGCGGGCCACCACCGTGGTCGGGTTGGACTGGCCGGCCGGGAAGTGATCGCGCAGCGTCCCGAAGCCGTCGACCGATTCGGCGCTCACTCGGAACTGCTCGGTCTGTTCGAGGCCGATGCGGACCCCGATGATCCCCGCCCCGCAGATCAACAGGATCGGCACGGTCGCGGCGAGGACCGCGAGAGGCCGCGCCACCACGAACGAGGCCAAGGTGTGCCATCCGCCGCTCGCGGCGGGATCGCGGTCGCCGACCCGGGGGACGAACGGCCAGAAGAGACCCCGCCCGCAGACGGCGAGGGCCGCAGGGAGGACGAACAGCGCGAACAGGACCGCGGTGGCCAGCCCGATCGCGGAGGAAATCCCGAGGATATGGGTGCTCGGGACGCTCGCGAGGACGAGCGTCAGGACGGCCAGCACCACCGTGACGTTCGAGGCGAGAATCGGCTCGGCCGTGTATCGGACGGCGCGCCGCAGGGCGAGGCGGTGGTCGGTGTCACGGCGCAGTTCCTCCCGGTAACGCGACACCATGAGCAGCGCGTAGTTGGTGCCCGCGCCGAAGACGAGGACGCTCACGATGCCGTTGGTGGACCCGTCGAGCGCCAGGCCGAGGCCCTCTCCCGCGCGGGCAGCGACGATCTGGGCCACGCGGTCCGCGAGCGCCACCACGAAGAGGGGGACCAACCACAGGATCGGGGAGCGGTAGGTGAGCAGGAGCAGGACCGCGACGACCGCTGCGGTGATGAGCAGCAGCCGGACGTCCGCGCCCGAGAAGGCGCCCGCGATGTCACCCCCGAACGCAGGGCCGCCGGTGAGCTGCACCTGGAGGCCTTCGGGCAGGTCCGCGCGACCCGCTTCACGGACGTTGTCGACGGCGTCGAGTAGGTCGAAGCCGCTGAGCTGCGTGGAGATGGGGATGACGGCGAGAGCGGCCCGCCCGTCGGGGGAAGGTATCGCCGGCGCGGCGGCCGCCCCCCGGTCGTCCGCCGGGTCGAGGCTCCGGTCGACGGACAGCATCCGGGCACGGGACTCCTGGGCTGCACCCAGATCGGCTGGCGTGAGCGGGCCCCCATCGGGCCGCGAGAACACGGCGATGGCCGGTGCCACGTCGCCGTCGGGGAACTGCCGCAGCAACTCACTCGCTCGCGCCGACTCGGTGCTGGCGGGAAGCGGGTCCGGGGCCGTTGACGACTCGAGCGAGCCCATCGACATGAGCGCCCCGGAGAGCAGGAGCGCGACGACGAGCGTGATCCACGCGCCGGCGCGGGACGTCGTGAGGCCGCCGAGGCGCCACAGCGGGCCGGCTTCGTCAGCGTGCGGTTCCGCGGCGGGACGGGGACGGTCGGGGGCGTGATGGGGGGAGGTGGGTCGCTGCACGGCGCAATTCTCTCAGCCGCTGAGTGAATACGCGAACGGGCCTAGGATGGGGTGTGGCCGAACCAGGGAATCTGCTGCACCGAGCGGATCTGGAGCGCTCGCTGCTCCAGGACGTCGCCGTCGTGAGCGAAGTGGCGCAGCGGATCGGCCATGCGTTCGCCGCAGGACACGGCCTGCACGACACCGACTTCCGGGCGCTCAATTTCCTGCACGCGAGCGAGTTGCAGGGCCGCCGGGTCACGCCCGCGATGCTCGGGGCGCACCTGATGCTGAGCAGCGGGGCGGTCACGTACCTGCTTGACCGGCTCGAAGCGGGAGGCCACGTGACGCGCGTGCGCGACCCGCACGACCGCCGCCGCGTGCTGCTGGAGTACGCCGACGCGGGCCGCGAGCTGGCGGTCGCATTCTTCGGGCCGCTGGCCCGGCTCCACCACGACGCGCTGGCATCCGTTTCCGACGACGACCTCGAGGCGGCGCACCGGGTGCTGGCCATCGTCATCGACGGGCTGCGGAAGCACGAGGGAGAGCTTCGGGGTCAGGTGAGACCCCGGCGCAAGGACCTGCGCGCGTGAAGGCTGGCCCGTGCAGGCCGGGGCGCCGGGCGCGTACAGGCCGGGGCGTCGGGCGCGTGAACGGTGGCGCGTCGAGTGCTCACGCGTGGCGCTGCGCGAGCGCCAGCGCGTAATCGCCGGCGTCATCCGTCCACACGGTGACCAACCCCAGACCGGCCTCGCCCAGGAACTCCCCGACCTCCTCGCGGTGGAACTTGCGGCAGACCTCGGTGCGCAGCTCGCCCCCTTCGGGCAGGTGCCAGGTGCGTCCGAGCGTGGGGAAGTACGCGGTGACGGGGCGCTGCGCCTTCAACCGCATCTCGATGCGGCTCTGGGCGGGGTCCCAGCGGGCCACGTGGGCGAAGTCCTCCGGGACGAGACCGGTGGCGCCCAGCACGGTACGGATCCGGTGGATCAGGTTGCGGTTGAAGGCGGCGGTCACGCCGGCCGCGTCGTCGTATGCGGCGACCAGCCGCGACTCGTCCTTGACCAGGTCGAGCCCCAGGACGAAGTGGTCGCCGGGTGCCAGCGCCCGCCCCACGCGGCACAGGAAGCCGGCCCGTTCCTCCTCCTCGAAGTTGCCGATGGTCCCGCCGAGAAACAGCGCGAGCCGCTGTCCCGGGCCGCCCGGCAGGGGACCCAGCTCGTCGTGGAAGTTGGCCACGACCGGCTCGACGCGGACGCCGGGATAATCCCGGCGCAGCTCGCCGGCGCACCGGTGCAACATCTGCGCGCAGATGTCGATGGGCAGGTAGTGCAACGGTCCGCCCCGCTGCGCGAACGCGGTCAACAGCAGGCGGGTCTTGGCAGACGATCCCGCGCCCAGCTCGACCAGCACGCTGGCCCCGAGGTCCGCAATCTCGTCGGCCCGCCGGGACAGGATCTCTCGCTCCCGGCGGGTCGGGTAGTACTCCTCCAGCGCAGTGATCTCCTCGAAGAGACGGCTGCCCTCCTCGTCATAGAACCACCGCGGGGGCAGGGCCGGCTCGGGCGCCCAGAGCCCGGCGAGGACGTCGGCCTCCAGCTCGCAGCGCTCCGCGCTCGCGGGGGCTACGCGGTGTTTGCTGCGGGGCGGCGCGTGGGAGTGCCGGGTACGCGTCCGAGGGGAGAGGGTCACGAGGGGGACCTTTCGTCAGGGTCGGTGGTCAGCGTGCGAGCCGAAGCCCGGAGAACGTCCAGCGGGACGCGGCGGGATAGAAGTTGCGGTACGTGACGCGGGTGTGCCCGCGGGGGGTGGCCGCGCAGCCGCCCCGCAGGACGTGCTGGTCGCACATGAACTTGCCGTTGTACTCGCCGACCGCCCCGGGGGCGGGGGAGAAACCGGGGTAGGGCAGGTAGGCGCTCGCGGTCCATTCCCAGACGTCGCCGAGCGTCACGTCGCGGGCGGGCAGGGGATGGACGCGGTCGGGATCCAGCAGGCCGTGCTCGACGAGGGGCCCGCGAGACGCGACGACCTCCCACTCCGCCTCGGTCGGCAGCCGGGCGCCAGCCCAGCGCGCGAAGGCGTCCGCCTCGTAGAACGACACGTGAACCACCGGCTCGGCGGGCACCACGGGGCGCCGCCCGGACAGGGTGAAGGTGCTCCAGCCGTCGGCCTCCGGGCGCCAGTACCCCGGGGCGCGCCAGCCCTGCAGGCCGAGCTCGGCCCACCCGTCCGAGAGCCACAGCTCCGGACGCTCGTACCCGCCGTCGGCCATGAAGTCGAACCACTGCGCGTTGGTCACCGGTCGCGAGGCGAGCTCGCAGGCGCCGACGTACGTGGGATGCCGGGGGCGCTCGTTGTCGAAGGCGAACCCGTCGGCCCCAGCACCGATCTCGACCAGGCCGGGCCGGACCGATCGCCAGGACATCAGCGCCGCGGCGGCGTCGAGGTCGTCCGGGGGCCGCGGCACGTAGACGGGCCCGGCGGGGTGATGGGACAACAGGTGCTTGGCGTCCATGAGTAGCAGCTCCTGGTGCTGCTGCTCGTGGTGGCAGCCGAGCTCGACCAGGCCGAGCGCGTCCTGGTCGAGCCGCCCCGCGCTCAGCGCGTCTTCGACGCGCTCCTGGACGATCTCGCGGTACCGGGCGATCTCGGCGACGCCCGGCCGGGTGATCAAGCCCCGCCAGGGACGGGGCTGCCGGTCGCCGACCGCTTCGTAATAGGAGTTGAACAGGTAGCGGAACGTGGGATCAACGGGCTCGTACGCCGGATCCGCGGCCAGCACGAACTCCTCGAAGAACCACGTCGTGTGGGCGCGGTGCCACGAGGTGGGGCTGGCCTGGGTCATCGACTGGGGGGTCTGGTCCTCGGCCGACAGCCGGGCGGCCAACCGTTCGGTCAGCGCGCGGACCGCGCGGAAACGCTGCAGCAGGTCCTGATCGGTGGGAGCGGTCCGGTCGCTGCTCGCGGGGGCAATCGCCGTCATCGGGTCCTCCGGCGGTGGGCGGGCACGGGGCCCTCGCGACGTCACCCTCGCGACGTCGCCGGGCCCCACCGACGCGCGGCGCGCGTCGATCGCGCGCACGGTTACCCCGCGACGCGACCGCTATGCATCCGCCAGAGACCGCCCGTCGGCGCTGCCGGGGCGAGGGCTGCGCGACCTGCGAAGAGGCCGGGGTCCCGCGGACCCCGGCCTCGACGCGCGCGCTCGCCCTTGAACGCGCACGAGCTGTCCTCAGACCCGGAAGCTGCCCACCCGCTCGCGCAGCATGCCGCTGAGGTCGGCCAACTCCTCCAGGGAACGCATCATGCCGTCGACGGTGGCCGAGGACTGCGCTGCCGTCGAGGCCATGGTCTGGATCCCGCTGGCGATCGTGCTGCTCCCGCTGGCGGCCTGCGCCGCGTTGCGGCCCATTTCGTTGGTGGTGGCGGTCTGTTCTTCCACGGCGGAGGCGATGGTGGATTGGGTGTCGTTGATGCGGGCGATGATGCCGGAGATCTGGCTGATCGCGGTGACCGCGGCCTCGGTGTCGATCTGGATCTGTTCGACGCGCCGGGAGATGTCCTCGGTGGCCTTGGCGGTTTCTTGGGCCAGGTCCTTGACCTCGTTGGCGACCACGGCGAAGCCCTTGCCGGCTTCGCCGGCGCGGGCGGCTTCGATGGTGGCGTTGAGGGCCAGCAGGTTGGTTTGTTCGGCGATGGAGGTGATGGTCTTGACGACGTCGCCGATCTCGGCGGAGGATTCGCCGAGCTTGGCGACGGTGGCGTTGGTCTGGTCGGCGACCTGGACGGCGCTGGCGGCCACGCCGGCGGCGTCTTGGGCGTTGGCGGCGATCTCGCGGATGCTGGCCGACATCTCTTCGGTGCCCGCGGCCACCGTCTGCACGTTGGAGGACACCCCGTGCGCCGACTCCGAAGTCCGGGACGCCTCCTCGGACGCCCGGTGGGATCCGGCGGCCACCGTGGACGTGGACTCGCGCAGACCGGAGACCCCGTCGACCACGCGGTCCGCCGTCGCGCGGACCTCGTTGATCAACGCGCCGATGTGCTGCAGCGACGCGTCCAGGGCCCGGGCGGCCTCGCCGGTCTCGTCCGCGGCTTTCGCATCGGTCCGCTGGCCCAGGTCACCGCTGGCCGCGGCCGTGGCGACCCGGCGGATCTGCTCCAGGTCGGCGACCATGGCGCGGCCGATGCGGCGCGCGACCCAGGCGCCCAGGAGGACGCCGACGAGGCCGACGAGGCAGATGAGCAGGACGATGGTCCGGGCCGTGGACTGGGCCTCCTCGTGGGCTGCGGCGGCCGTCTCCTGTTTGAGCGCGGTGATCTCGTCCAGGCCCTCGGTGACCTGGACGGAGACCTCGGCGAGGCGGCCGTTGCGCAGGGCGTTCGCCTCGGCGGGTTTGCCCGCGGTGAACAGCGCTTCCGTCTGGGTCATGAGGTCGACGTACTCGTTGACGTGGCCGTCGATCGCCTGCGCCGTGGACCGCTCCGCGTCGGACAGGTCGTCGCGGCCCTTGAAGGTGGCCGCGTCGCGCTTCAGGCGCTCCACCACGGGGGTTCGCTTGTCGATCGTCGACTTCTTGGCGGCCGGGTCGGTCTGCAGGTTAGCGCTGGCGGACAGCTGCCGGATGAGGACGTAGTCGTACTTGAGGGAGTCCGCCGCCACGAGCCCCTGAGTGTCGCGGGAGTACATCTGCGAGTTGAGGTCGGCGACCGCCCGGGAGCCCGCGACGCCCGCCCCGCCGACGATCAACGTGGTGAGCGCGACGAGCCCCACCGCGCCGGTGATCTTCGCCACCGTTCCTCGAGCCAGGCGGCCGTCCCTTGCGGGCGCAGCGTTCGGTGGCGTGTTCGTTTCCGTCATCGACTTTCCTCGCCTCGTCGGGCCGCGTCTGGCCACGCAGCAACTCCCCTGATCCCATCGGCGGGCGATCCCCCGGTTGAAAGGTCCGGGTTGCAGACCGCCGCGGCGGGGCGGCCCCTCGCGGCGTGGGCGGGTATGTGCCGCTACGCTCGCTAGGCTCGAGCGCATGCGACGTCCCGTGCTGCTGTCCCTGCTGTCCACCGCGACCCTCGTCGCCGCCCTCGCGGGGTGCGGCGGGGAGGGAGCAGGCTCGAGCACCTCGGGCGAGAGCGCCGCACCCCCTACGGCGACCTCTGAGACGACCCCGGCGAGCGACCCGACCACGACCACGACCGACACGACCTCACCGACGACGAGCGCCGAGACCGACGACGCCAGCCGCGCCCCGACGGCGGCGCCCGCGGCGTCCGAACCGGGGGCGGTCCCCGCGGGGGCGGGGGAGTGCACCGGCACGATGGCGGCGGCCACGGTCACCGGCGACGTGAACGTCCCCTCGGGCGCCACGTGCGTGCTCGCCGGGACCCGCGTCACCGGCGACGTGAAGATCGAGGTCGGCGGCGCGGCGACCATGCGCGGCGCAATGATCGGCGGCAACATCCAGGCCGATGGCCACACGACCGTGATCGTCTCCGGGGGCCGCGTCGACGGCGACATCCAGCTCAAAGACGGCCGCAGCGCGTCCGTCGAGGGCGTGCAGATCGACGGCAACCTCCAGTCCGAGCACAACCGGGGCGCGCAGCGGTTCGCCGGCAACCGCATCGACGGCAACCTGCAGTGCGAGGGCAACCGGCCCTCGCCAGCCGGGGGCGGTAACGAGGTGAAGGGCAGCAAGGAAGGCCAGTGCTCCGACCTCTGAGCGCGGTGGAGTGACGCACGTCGCGATCTCGATTGATGAAGTCTGCTTTGACTATCCATAATTTCGTGTCATGCTGCTGCCCGTCCCGACTCCCGCCCGGAGGGCTGCACCATGAGCGAGTTTCGCGCGCGCACCGCGCCGCTGAGCCGCGCCCTCCCCGCGTCTGGGAGCGGCGATCGTCTCGTGCTGGTGAGTCGCCGCGCGGTTGATCTGGTGCGCGTGGCGAGCGCGCTCTGTCTCGGCTAGGCCGCGCCGACGATCCCGTGCCACGCCCTTTCTGGGCGGGGTGCCGGCTGCCCCGCGGCGCCGCCTCGTGTCGTCCTGAACCTTCGCGTAGGAAGCTCGTACCCCCATGCCCTCACTGATTCTTCTGGCCCTGGTCGGCCTCGGCGCACAGCTCGTCGACGGCAGCCTGGGGATGGCCTACGGCGTGACCTCCACCACGCTGCTGCTCGCCATCGGCACGAACCCGGCGGCCGCGTCCGCCACCGTCCACCTGGCCGAGATCGGCACGACCCTCGCCTCCGGGCTGTCCCACTGGCGGTTCGGCAACGTCGACTGGAAGGTCGTCGCCCGCGTCGGCATCCCGGGCGCGATCGGCGCGTTCGTGGGCGCCACGTTCCTGTCGTGGCTGTCCACCGAGCTCGCCCAGCCGGTGATGTCGCTGATCTTGCTCACCCTCGGCCTGTACATCCTGATCCGCTTCACGCTGCGCGGCGTGTCCACCCGGCGACTCGGGCAGCCGCTGCGGCGCCGCTTCCTCGCCCCGCTCGGCCTGTTCGCCGGGTTCGTCGACGCGACCGGCGGCGGCGGGTGGGGCCCGGTCGGTACCCCGGCGCTGCTCGCCAGCGGGCGCATGGAGCCCCGACGGGTCATCGGGTCGATCGACACCAGCGAGTTCCTGGTCGCGATCGCCGCGAGCATCGGCTTCTTCATCGGCCTCGGCGGCGGCGCGATCGTGCCGGCGATGGCGCTCGCGCTGCTGATCGGCGGCCTGATCGCGGCCCCCATCGCCGCCTGGCTCGTGCGGCACATCCCGCCGCGCATCCTCGGTTCGGCCGTGGGCGGGCTGATCATCCTCACCAACGTGCGCACCCTGCTGCGCAGCGACTGGGTCGACGCCCCGACCTCGGTCCAGAACCCGGCGCTGCTGGCGATCGCGGTGATCTGGGCCGCCGCCATCGCGTACTCGTGGCGCGCCTACAAGGCCGAGACGCGGGCCGCGGAAGAGCTGGAGCACCAGCGCATCCTCGCCGGTCATCACCAGGACGGCAGCGCCGACGAGCACAGCGCCGGCGTCTCGGTGGGGAGGGACCGCGACGACCGGCTCGACGAGTTGGCGGCCGATCGCTCCTGACCAGGGGCGAACGGACGGCGCTCGACCGAGCGTCGACCCGATCCCCCCCGACGGCCGGGGCACCCGCGCGAGCGAGTGCCCCGGCCGTCACGTCGTCTCGCCTCCTCGCCGACCGGAGCCGAGCGCAGCGGCGTCGTCGACGTCGCGGTCGGTGCCTCAACTCCCCGGCCGCGTGGGCGCGGGCGGGACCCGGACGAACCGGCCGCGGTCGCGATCCTTGCGGACGGTGCCCGCGGGGAAGACGGTCCCGCCCATGCAGACGTAGACGCCGGGCGGGAGCAGCCCGGCGGCGGTCAGGGCCGCGCCCAGGTTGAAGGCCGCGTCTGAGACGGCCATCGAGGCCGGCTGCATCGCGCCGGTGAGGACGATGACCGCCTCCGGCCAGCGGGATCGCTGCGCGGCCAAGAACTCGGCGGTGTCGGTCATGGTGTCCGTGCCGTGGGTGATGACCACGCGCGGGCAAGGCACCGCGTCGAGACGATCGGCGATCACGGCCCGGTCCGCCTCGTCCATGTCGAGGCTGTCCTTGCGCAGCACCGACTCGATCGCGACGCGCGCGTCGACAACGGAACCCTCCATCCCGCTGGAGGAACCCTCCATCCTGCTGGTGGAGCCTTCCGTTCCCGCGAGCCCGGCAGTCCGGAGCAGCGCCGGGGCCGCGGGCTCGCCGACCTCTAGGTGGCCGGCCGCCGTGTAGATCTTGTCGATGGTCCCGCCCGTGGTCAGCACACACAGATCCGGCGGAACCCCGGGGGGTCCCGCCGGATCTGTCACATCGCTCAGGATCGGGTTCAGGATCGTCTGCCCGCGAGCATGCGGCGGACCTTGGCGAGCACGCCGGTCGGCGCCCCGTTGGTGGGACGCTCGGGCCAATCCTCCGGGCGGAACGTCTCGATCTTGATCGGGTCGTTCTGCGGCGGGTCGTACTCGAGCCCCTTGGCCTTCGCGGTGTCGTGGATCTTGCCGACGATGCGCGGCGCGATTTCGCGACGCCAGTGTCCACCGGCGAAGACGCCGTAGTGCCCCGCGTGCGCCTGCTCGTAGAACGTGATGTCGTTGCTGCCCGTGAGCTTCTTCAGGAACTCGCGGGTCTGCCCCGGCGCCGAGATGTCGTCCATGGCGCCCTCGATGCCGATGATGGGGCAGCTGATGAGCTCCGGCCTCACGAGCTTGCCGTTGAGCGTCATCGTCCCCTTCGCCAGCTCCTTCTTCATGAACACCCGGCGCACCGTGTCGGCGTAGAACTCGGCCGTGAGGTCGGCGACCGCGAAGTACTCCCGGTAGAACCGCTCGATCCGGTCCACGTCCGGGTGGGTGTCGTCCGCGACGTAGTGGTTGTAGAGGTCGCGGTGCGAGGAGAAGTGGTTCTTCGGGTTCATCGCGATAAACGACAGGAGTTGGACGTAGCCCGGGTAGACCTTGCGGCCGTTGGGGGCCTCGGTGATGAAGGTCATCAGGTACGACGGGAGGTGCATCCGGTCCGCCAGCTTGGTCACCTCGGTCGGCGCGGCGTCCGTGTCGAGGGGGCCGGCCATGAGCGTCAGCGTCGCCGGCAGGGCATCCGGGTCGTCCTCCGCGATCTGCGCGACGGCCATGACCGACGGCACGGTGGACTGGCAGATGGCCAGGACGTTGGTCTCCGGGCCCAGCAGCTCCACGTACTTGCGCACGTAGCTCGCGTACGTGTCCAACGTGAACTCGCCGGCCTCGGGCGCGACGTCGCGGGCGTTGATCCAATCCGTGATGTAGACCTCGGCCTCCGGCAGGAGGCGCTCGACGGTCGGACGCAGCAGGGTCGCGTAGTGCCCTGACTGTGGGGCGACCAGGAGGATCGTCGGATCCTTGCGGGACGTATCCCGCTTGAAATGGATCAGCCGACAGAAGGGCTGCGAATCGACGATCTTTTCGGAGACTTCCCGCTTGTGGCCGTCGATCTCGGTGAAATGGAGCTCGAACTTCGGCTTCACGTAATCGCGGGCAAGCTGAGCGAGGAGCGCCACATTTCCTGCGGCGAGCTTCTCGTAGGCCTCCTGCAAGCGCTGCACCGCAAGCGGCTGGCCATACATTTTGCCGACGTCGCGGTAGACGCGGGCGGTGTCGCGCTGCATGGCTGCGCTCAGTGCGACCAACTTCAGGTAATTCGCGCCCAACCGATGAAAGTGGTCGAGCCACGGATTGTAAGGGCCCTCATAACCCCCCCGGAAGTCGGACGTTCTGCGCTTGAAAAGAGTGGGGGCTTTCATGGGGGCATCGTACTCCCGCCTGACGGCGCGCGACCCGTGCTCGGGGTGAGACATCTCTCCCACCCCGCAGGATGCGCGGGGACCGTCCCGGGCGTCTAGGCGCGTGGCGGCCGGCGCGCGGCGCCACTTCAGCGCAGTGTCGGGGCTGCGTCCTAGGCTGCGCGTATGCGCGGTCGCGACCCCGCCGGCGCGACCCGGAGCGCCGGGCCTGCCGAGGACCTGGTCGCCTTCGTGGTCGGCCCGACCGCCGCGCACGCCTGGGGCGCACCGGCCCGACCGCGTGCCGCAATCGTCGGACCCGGACTGCGCCGGGTGCTGGAACTCCCCGACGCGCTCGCCCTCGCGCGAGACGTCGAACGCGACCGCCCGCGCTGGGCCTGGTGGTCCGCGGACGGCGTGGGGCGTCTGCTGGTGGAGGCCGGTGTGCGGCCCGCTCGCGCCTGGGACGTCGCGGAGGCGCACCGACTGCTGCACGGCGGTTGGGACGCCTCGCCCGCTCTCGCGTGGGCCGCGGCTCACGGCTTGCCGGAGGATTCCGTACCCGCTCCTCCCACCGGGGACCTCTTCGAGGCGGCCGGGAGCGACGCGACCGACGACCCGGGTGACGGGGAGAGCCCGGTGCGCGCGGACGGTCACCTACGCCCGGACGCCGCGGCGCAGTCTTGGGCCACCACCGACGAGCGTCTCCTCGCCTGGGCCGACGCGCTGGTGGCATGCGTGGCGGCCCAGAAGGACCGCGCCGCCGCCACGTGGCCGCGGCTCGTGGAGACCGTCCACGCGGAGTCGGCCGCCGCCGTCCTGGCCGAGGAACTGCGCCACGACGGCCTGCCGGTCGATCGGGCCGCCCTGCTCCGGCTGGTCGAACCGCTCTCCGGGCCGCGGGAGGAGCGGGACGCGGCGGTGCTGCGCCACGTCCCCGGCCGCGAGCACACGGACCTGCGCCATCCCGCCCAAGTGCGCGAGCTCCTCGCCGCGATCGGCATCGACGTGCCGTCGACGCGCAAGCACGTGCTGGAGGCGTACCGCGAGGCGCACCCGCTCGTGCCCGCCCTGCTCGCGTGGCGCAAGGAGGAGCGGATCGCCACGACGTACGGGCTGCGCTGGATCGAGGAGCACATCGGCCCCGACGACCGGCTGCGCGGCCGGTGGACCGCGTGTGACGGCGCCGGCGGCCGGATGACGGCCGAGGCCGGCCTGCACAACCTGCCCGTCGCCCTGCGCAGCGGCGTCGCGGCCGCGCCGGGGCATCTGTTCGTCCGCGCCGACCTCGGCCAGATCGAGCCGCGGGTGCTCGCGGTGGTGTCGGGGGACGCGGCGTTCGCGAGGGCGAGCGCGGACGACGACCTGTACGCGCCGGTCGCGCAGCGTTTGGGCGTGGAGCGCGCGATCGCGAAGGTGGCCGTGCTGGCCGCGATGTACGGGCAGCGCTCCGGGGCCGCCGGAGCGGCCCTGCGGGGGCTGGAGGCGGCCTACCCGGTGGCGATGGCCTACCTCGACCGGGCGTATTGGGCGGGCACCCGAGGCGAACCGGTGCGCACGTACGGCGGCCGGCTGATCCCGACCGGCCGGGTGCTGGCTGGCGACGCTCTCGGCTCTATCGGCGCGGACCCCGCGTCGGACGCGGCGCGGGGACGGTTCGCCCGCAACGCGGTCGTCCAGGGCGCGGCGGCCGAGCTGTTCAAGGCGTGGGCCGCGACGGTGAGGGCCACGACCCGGGACCTGGACGCCACGATCGTGCTGTGCCTGCACGACGAGCTGCTGGTGCACGCCCCGGCCGACCGCGCCGACCAGGTGGCCGCGCGCGTGGAGCAGGCGCTGACCGACGCCGCCCGGCGCTGGTCCGGCGGCGCGCCGGTACGGTTCGTGGCCGACATCCAGGCGGTCGCCCGCTGGTCGGACGCGAAAGGCTGACGCGGGCCGCGGGGACACTCGTACGGGAAAGCTGACGCGGGCCGCGGGGACACTCGTACGCTCTGGCGCGTGCGAACCCGACCCGCGCCGCTGACCTGACCCCGCGCGCGTCTGATCGGACTCGGCGCGGCCCTTGACCCTCACACCGTGGGAGACACCACGCTGGAGCCATGACCGACACCACGAACCTCCTGTCGATCGGCGAGTTCTCCTCGCGCAGCAGGCTCAGCGTGCGGATGCTGCGTCACTACGACGAGCACGGCGTGCTGACACCGGCCGTGGTGGACCCGTGCACCGGATACCGGCGGTACGCGCGCGACCAGCTCGCCGCGGCCGTCCAGATCCGTCGGCTCCGCGACGTGGGGTTCACCGTGTCCGCCATCGCCGCCGTCCTCGCCGCCCGCGGCACCCCGGCGTACGACGCCGCGCTCCGCCTTCAGCGCGACGTGCTCGCCGACGAACTGCACGCGGCCCGGGAGCGGATGGCACTCCTTGACCAGCTTCTCGACCAGGAAGGACACACCATGTCCACCATTACCGTCACCCGTCAGCACTTCCCCGCCCGCACGGTGGTGGCCCTGCGGGGCACCGTGCCCACCTACGCCGACGAGGGCCAGCTGTGGGAGCGCTTCATGCCGCTCGTGCAGGCCCAGGGTCTCGTCCCGATCGGGCCGGGCGGCTGCATCGAACACGACGCCGACTACAAGGAGTCGGACGTCGACGAGTCGGTGTGGCTGCCCGTCGCGCCCGACACGACCGTCGCCGCGCCGCTGGAGATCCTCGAGCTGCCTGCGCAGGACGTGGCGATGGCCCGCGTCGAGGGCCCGTACTCGCTGATCTCCGAGGCCCACGGCCGCATCGAGGAGAAGGTGCGGGAGGAGGGGTGGGTCGTGGCCGACCGCGGCCCCGACGCTCCGACGCACCACAAGATCTTCAACCGGTACCTCAACGACCCCAGCCAGGTGCCCGAGGACGCTCTCCTGCACGAGGTGTGCGTTCCGCTGACGGGCGTGAGCGAATGACGCACTGACTGCATGACGCCATGACCGAATCACCGAAGCAGCGCGGTCGGTCTCGCCGGATAGTCGGCGGCGCGGCCGACCGCGCGCTCGCTGGCGCCCTGCCCGTCCCTAGTCGAGCCAGGTGGCGGGGGTGATCGTGACCTCGTACGGGAGATGGGCGGTCCAGGTCTGGTCGGCGGTCACGTGGGCGGCCCGGGTGTAGCGGCCGTCGCGGAGCTCGTACGCGGTCAGGGTGAGCTCGTCGGGGTCGGCCAGCCAGTACGCCGGGGTGTCGGCCCGCTCGTACCGCTTCAGCTTGACCGTCCGGTCCGTGCGCCTCGTGCTGGGCGAGAGGATTTCGATCGCCAGCTCCGGGCGCCCGGGCAGGCCGCGGCGGTCGAACTGGTCGCGTCGGGCGACCAGCAGGTCGGGGATCAACACATCGCGGTCCCCCAACACGACGTCCAGCGGAGCGATCACCACCATCAAGTGACCTGGGCACGGGGGAAAGAGCTGCCGATAGAGTCCGCCGACCACGAACTGATGTCTTGTGACGGGGGAAGGGCTCACGACGAGCGCCCCGTCGAGGATCTCGTACCGCTGTCCGTCGTCGGGCAGCCGAGCGAGGTCATCTCGCGTCCACCCGCCGCGCGCCACGATCGAGCTCATGCCCACCATGCTGCCCCCCGCTTGTCGTTCCGACCAGTGCCGTTGCCACCCGTCTACCCTGGCAGCACCGCCCGACAGGACAAGCCCGTCATCCACAGGCTGCGAGGGGTGTCCCAAGACAGCCGACTCCGGGGTGCTCAGTCGAGCCAGGTGGCGGGGGTGATCGTGACCTCGTACGGGATGTGGGCGGTCCAGGCCTGGTCGGCGGTTACGTGGGCGGCCTGGGCGTAGCGGCCGTCGCGCAGCTCGTACGCGGTCAAGGTGAGCTCGTCGGGGTCGGCCAGCCAGTACGCGGGTGTGCCGGCCCGTTCGTACCGTTGCAGCTTCACCGTGCGATCCGTGTGACGACTGCCGGGCGACAGGACCTCCACCGCGAGCTCCGGGCCTCCGAGCAACCTTTGGGGGCCGATCAGCTCTCGACGGATCACCAGGAGGTCCGGTTGGAGCACGTCGCGCTCGCCGAAGATCACCTCCAGCGGGGCACCCAGGACGCGCAGGTGCGCGGGGCACGCCCTCCTGAGCTGCTCGTTGAGCCCGAAGACGACCACCTGATGCCCGGGGGTCGGCGAGGGCGTCACGACGAGTGCTCCGTCGAGAATCTCGTACCGCTTCCCGTCGTCGGGCAGCCGAGCGAGGTCATCTCGCGTCCACCCGCCGCGCGCCACGATCGAGCTCATACCCACCATGCTGCCTCCCGCTTGTCGTTCCGACCAGTGCCGTTGCCACCCGTCCACCCTGGCAGCACTGCCGGACAGGACAAGCCCGTCATCCACAGGCGGCCGCCCGGACGCGGTGTTGATCACCTCAGCCCGGACCCGCCCACCGGAGCGGTGCTGCTCGGGCACCATGGTGACCGTCGGCCCATCGGGGCCCACCAGCGACGGAGGAGACATGAGGCGGCGCCACCCCATGAGCCGGTCTAAGGACGGGGACACCGGCAAGATCGTGACCGCGGACGAGGCGGTCCAACTGATCAACGACAACGACGTGGTCGCCTTCGGGGGATTCGTGGCGATCGGGTTCGCGGAGAATATCGCGGTGGCGCTGGAGAAGCGCTTCCTCGGCCTCCCGAGCGGCAACGGCGGGGAGGGCGCGGACGCGGACAACCTCCGTCCGGAGCCGGGGCACCCGGCCAACCTCAACCTCGTGTTCGCGGCCGGGCAGGGTGACGGCGACGCGCGCGGGCTGAACCACCTCGCCCACGAAGGGCTGGTCAAGCGCGCGATCGGCGGGCACTGGGGGTTGGTCCCGCGGCTGGCGAAGATGGCGGTGGATGGGCAGATCGAGGCGTGGAACCTCCCGCAGGGCGTGGTGTGCCACATGTTCCGTGACATCGCGGCCGGCAAACCCGGCACGCTTACCCGGGTGGGCCTTGGCACGTTCGTGGATCCACGGCACGGCGGCGGCAAGCTCAACTCCCGCAGCAAGATGAACTTCGTCAAGGTCATGGAGATCGAGGGCAAGGAGTACCTGCTCTACCGGTCCTTCCCCATCCACGTCGGCATCATCCGTGGGACCACGGCGGACCCTGACGGCAACATCACGATGGAACGCGAGGCGCTGACCTTGGAGGCCCAGGCCATCGCGATGGCCGCCCGCAACTGCGGCGGCGTCGTCATCGCCCAGGTGGAGCGCGTGGCCGAGCGGGGCACCCTCAACGCCCGCCAGGTCAAGATCCCCGGCATCCTCGTGGACTGCGTCGTGGTGGCGGAGAAGCCCGAGTACCACCAGCAGTCCTTCGTCGAGCCCTACTCGCCCGCCTTCGCCTCCGAGATCAAGGTGCCCGCTTCCTCGGTGCCGCCCATGTCGATGGGCGTGCGCAAGGCGATCGCCCGTCGCGCGGCCCGGGAACTGCGCGCCAACGACGTGGTCAACCTCGGGATCGGCGTCCCCGAAGGCGTAGCCAGCGTGGCCGCGGAGGAACGGATCATCGACCTGCTCACGCTGACCGCCGAGCCCGGCGTGATCGGCGGCATCCCGGCGGGCGGGCTGAACTTCGGCGCCGCGACCAACGCCCAGGCAATCATCGACCAGCCCAACCAGTTCGACTTCTACGACGGCGGCGGGCTGGACATCGCGGTCCTCGGCCTGGCGCAGGCCGACCGCGAGGGCAACGTCAACGTGTCCCGGTTCGGGACGCGGCTCGCGGGCGCGGGCGGTTTCATCAACATCAGCCAAAACGCTCGTACGGTCGTCTTCGTCGGCACCCTGACCACGGGCGAGAATCAGCCCACGATCGTGGACGGACGCGTCCACGTGGGCGAGGACACGGGCGGGATCAAGTTCGTCGAGCAGGTGGAGCACCGCACGTTCAGCGGGCACCAGGCGCTGGCCAACGGGCAGAGGGTGCTCTACGTGACCGAGCGGGGCGTCTTCGCGCTGGTCGAGGACGGCATCCAGTTGATCGAGGTGGCCCCCGGCGTCGACATCGAGAAGGACATCGTGGCCCGGATGGCCTTCCGGCCGATCATCGACGGCGACCCGGTGGGGATGGACTCGCTGATCTTCGCCGACGGGCTCATGAACCTGCGCGGCCGGCTGCTGGGCACCCCGCTGGAGGACCGGATGCACTTCGACCCGGCCCAGGACCGGTTCTTCGTCAACTTCGAGGACCTGCAGGTGCGCACCCCGGAGGACATCGAGCGGGTGCGCCGCGCGCTGGAGTCCAAGCTGCGGCCGATCGGGCACAAGGTGCCGGGGACGGTCAACTACGACCGCTTCTCGATCGGCCCGGAGCTGATGGACGACTACGTGGCAATGGTCCAGCGGATCCTGGAGAAGTACCACACACAGGTCATCCGGTACACCTCGAACGCCTTCCTCCGCGCGGAACTCGGCGAGGCACTGGAGCGCGGCGACGTGATCCCCAACCTGTTCGCCGACAGGGACGAGGCGGAGACGTACGTAAAGGCCGTCTGACCCCGGCCCGGCCGACGCCGCGGCCGACCGCACGCGTGGGGCCTTTGGGGCGGATGGTGGCCCGAGCGTACGGATGGGGGCCTGGAATCGCGTACGGGGTCCCGTGCATCCACGGGCCCTCGTCCGCTGAAGTGGGCCCTCATCGGCTGAAGTGGGCCCTCATCGGCGGCGGCGGGCGCTCATTGGGCGAGCGGGGTCTTTATCGGCGCCGCGGGGTTGCCGCGCAGCCAGGCGCGTGGCGAACGCGGCGAGGTCGACGCCGTGATCACGCCCACGACGACGACGGCGCATCCCACCCACTCCAGGGCGGACGGCCGCTCGCCCAGCAGCGCGACCGCTGCCGCCAACCCGGTCACGGGGGCGAGCATCGACCACGGGGCGACCGCGCCGGCCGGGTGCCGCGCCAGGAGCCAGGACCACAGGGCGCCGCCGATCGCGGTCGCGGCCACGCACGTGTAGGCCAGGCCCGCGAGCGCCCAGGGGGCCTGTCCCGCGGTCGAGATCGCGGTGCCGATGACCTGAGGGCCCTCCGCAACGCCTGAGACCAGGGCCATCGGCAGGATCGGTACGACGGAGGCCCACAGGATGAACCGCATCGGCTCCGCGGGCCGTGCGGCGCGGGAGGCGAGGTTGCCGAACGCCCAGCCCAGCGCGCCGGCGAGCACGAGCGCGAACGGCAGGACGCCGGTCGCGGCCGCGCGTTGGCTGGCCACCAGCACCAGCCCGGCCCCCGCGAGCGCGACGCCGAGCGCCCTGGCCACGGTCAGCGGTTCCCTGAAGAACACGACCCCCAGCAGCACGGTGAACGGCGCCGACGCCTGCAGCACCAGGGAGGTCAGTCCGGTCGGCATGCCGGCCGCCATGCCCCAGTAGAAGAACAGGAACTGCAGCGTGCCGAAGCCGACCCCGTAGCCGATCAGGTGCTGCAGCGGAGCCGTGGGACGCGGGACGAACAGGACGGTCGGCACCGCCACGCACACCCACCGCAGCAGGACCAGCAGGAACGGCGGGAAATGCTCCAACGAGGCGTGCACCGCGATGAAGTTGAACCCCCAGATCACGGCGACGAGCCCCGCGGCCAGGCAGTGGCGGAACGGCATGGGCCGCAGCCTGGCCTTCGCCTGCGGTCACGCGTCCTTGCGGATGATTACGACGGGTACGTTGCCCGTGGTCACCAGGTAGCGGCTGACGGAGCCCAGCAGCATGCCGACGAAACCGCCGTGTCCGCGGCTGCCCATGAACACCGCGGCGGCGTTCTGGCTGGCCTCGCGCAGGGTCTGCCCGGGCGGGCCGACCACGAACTTCTCCTCGATCTCCACGTCCGGCCAGCGCTCGCGGAGCGGGGCCGCCACGGAGTCCATCCGCTCGCGTTCCTGCTCGCTGGGCTCGTCGGTCGCCTTGTGCAGGGAGAGCCCGAAGAGGCTCTGGGGGGCGGGCCGCGCGTAGACCAGCTCGACCTTCTTGCCGCGCGCCGCGGCGGACTCGACCGCGAACTCTGCGGCCGCCTTCGACCAGTCGGAGCCGTCCGCGCCGACGACGAACGGGCCGTCGGGGTGGTGGGTGCTGCCGTCCGGGATCACCATGAGCGGCACGTGGCAACGCTCGGCCAGCTCGGCGGCCACGCTCCCGAGCCGCAGGCCGCCCCATCCGCCGGAGCCCTTCGTGCCGGTGACCAGCATGTGGCCCTCCGTGGCCTCCTGGAGCAGCACGTTGACGGGGTGCCCGTTGACGACCTTGCCGGTGACCCTCACGTCTGGGAACTGCGCGGAGACCTCCTCGATCTCCTTCGTGAGCCCGGCCTCCACCTCGGTGGTGAGGATCGGCTGCAGGGCGGCCGGAGCGCGGGACCGGTCGTAGGCGGTCACCGCGGTCACGGGAAGCCCGGACTTGCTGGCCCACTCCATTGCCCAGGCGAACGCCTCGCGCGAGGACGTCGAACCGTCGACCCCGACGAGCACCCCCAACTCGTCCTTGACCACTGACATCGTCTGTTCCTCCTCGTCGATCGGCCCAGCGTCGGGCCGGCGTGGCTTCGGGTCAGCCAACAGTCATGCTAGGCAGTCCCCTCCGGGCGTGGGGGGATGGTGCGCGAACAATCGCTCACCCGGCGCGTCGGCGGCTCGGGGAGCCGGAGTCTGGAGCGGCCGACCACCGGGCCGCAACGCCGCCGCAGCGCCGCCGAGGCGCCGGGTGACGCAGTCCGTCGTGCCACGTTCCGCAGGCGGGAGGGATGTCTGCCATCCTGACGGCAGGTCCGTACGCGGGCCCCCGCCGGGGACATTTCGACCCGGCGCGCCGCATCGACTGGGGAGGTCCATCCCGATGCCGCAGCGGATCGGCAGGATCAAGGCGCTGTTCACCACGCCCGGCGGGATGCGCCGCGCGCTCAACGCGTGGCCACCGTTCGTGGCGTCGCGCATCCAGGTCCGGCACATCGCCGACGACTGGCGGCGCGTGCTCGTCGTACTGAAGAAGTCGCCCCTGTCCTCGAACTACTTCGGGACCCAGTTCGGTGGCTCGATGTTCTCGATGGTCGACCCGTTCTTCGTGATCATGCTGGTGCACAACCTCGGTCCGGAGTACGTGGTGTGGGACGCGAAGGGCGAGATCGACTTCCTCGCCCCGGGCCACTCGGACCTGCAGGCGGAGCTGATCGTGACCGAGGGCGACTTGGAGGCCATCCGGCACGCGGCGGACGGCGGGGAGAAGGTGCTGCGCTGGTTCTCTGTCGACCTGCGTGACTCCGACGGCAAAACGGTGTCCCGCGTCCGCAAGCAGATCTACGTGCGGCGTCAGACAGAGGCCCAGTGACCCCCGGCGGCGCAGCGACTCCCGGCGGCCCAGTGACCCCCGGCGAGCGACCCGCCGCGATCGTCGCGTGGGAGGCCGCCGACCGGCGGCAGGATCTCGACGTGATGCGCGCGCAGCTGGCGCGGGACGTGGAGCTGATCTCGCCGCTCACGGACGGCTTCCGGTTCCGCGGGGTCGACGAGGTGATGGCGGTCTTCGAGGCGGCGTTCGAGCTGCTGACCGACATCGAGATCGTCGCGCTCACGGGCGCCGACGTCGACTGGGTGCTGCACGGCGCTAACCGTCTCGACGGAGCCAACCTGGAAGAGGTCCAGTGGCTGCACCTCGACTCCGAGGGCCACATCGACCGGATCACCCTCTTCATCCGGCCGGCCCCGGCCGCGGTGAGCCTGCTGTCCCGGATCGGTCCACCGCTGGCGCGCCGCGGCGCTCTGGGCCGAGCTGGCGCGGCCGCCTCGGCAGCGGCCCGTCCCCTGGCGGCCGCCCTGCGCCTGACCGAGGCGCGGCTGATGCCGACGCTCAAGCGCGAGGAATCAATATGAGCGGGGGGCTGGTCGCCCTCCTCGACGACATCGCGATGCTGGCCAAGCTGGCGGCTGCGTCGATCGACGACGTGGGCGCCGCTGCGGGGCGGGCCAGCGCCAAGGCCGCGGGCGTGGTCGTGGACGACGCGGCGGTCACTCCCCGGTATGTTCACGGGTTCACCGCGGACCGTGAGCTGCCGATCATCAAGCGGATTGCGATCGGGTCCCTACGCAACAAGCTGCTGTTCATCCTGCCCGCCGCGCTGCTGCTCAGTCAGTTCCTGCCATGGCTGCTCACCCCGCTGCTGATGTGCGGCGGGGTCTACCTCTCGTTCGAGGGGGCCGAGAAGATCTGGGGGAAGGTGGCCGGGCACGGCGGACGGGTGCACGGAGACAGCGAGCTGCCCGCGGCGGCGATCGGTCCCGAGCAGGAGGAGAAGATGGTCGCGGGCGCCATCCGTACGGACTTCATCCTCTCCGCCGAGATCATGGTGATCGCGCTCAACGAGGTGGCCTCGGAGGGCTTAGCGGCCCGGGCGGCAATCCTGGTCGTGGTCGCGGTGTTCATCACCGCGCTGGTCTATGGCGTGGTGGCGCTCATCGTGAAGATGGACGACATCGGTCTGGCCCTGGCCGGGCGCGACTCCGGTGCGGCGCGCTCCGTCGGACGCGCCTTGGTCGCCGGTATGCCGAAGGTCTTGACGGCGCTGTCCACGGTCGGCGTCGTC
>JBDIAS010000034.1:0-24921 GCA_039812465.1 Austwickia sp.
CGCTCGCTGCGCTCGGGCCTCCTCGCGCACGTCGAGGACCAGACCAGCGCGGCGGCCGCCGGCGAGCCCGCGTACATCGGGATCAAGGTGAACTCGATCGTCGACGAGACGCTGATCGACGCGCTCTACCGGGCCTCGCAGGCCGGCGTGGACGTCGACGTGCTGGTCCGCGGCATCTGCGCGCTGCGGCCGGGCGTCCCCGGGCTGTCCGAACGGATCAGGGTGCGCTCGATCCTCGGTCGCTTCCTGGAGCACAGCAGGGCCTTCGTCTTCGGGCCGGACGGGTCGGCCGCCGTGCTCATCGGCAGCGCAGACATGATGCACCGCAACCTGGACCGGCGGGTGGAGGCCCTGGTCCACGTGAACGACCCCGGCCACGTGGCCGAGCTGGTCCACGTGCTGTCCCAGGGGATGGACGATGCCACGGCGAGCTGGCACCTGGACGGCACGGGCCGCTGGACGCGGTTCTCTCGCGGCCCCGACGGCGCGCCGCTGACGGACCTGCAGGCGCTGCTCATCGACGAGCACGCCGAGCGCCGGCGTCAGACCCGCGCCCGATGACCACCCCTCTCGGAGAGCGCGTGGTCCGGGCGGCCGGCACGCTGCCCTGGCGCGAGACCGGCGCGGAGCTGGAAGTGGCCCTGGTGCATCGCCCCCGCTACGACGACTGGGCCTGGGCGAAGGGCAAGCTGGACGCCGGCGAGCAGTGGGTGGAGGCGGCCGCCCGGGAGACCGCGGAGGAGACCGGGATTCGGGTGCACCTCCGCCTTCCCCTGCCGACCGCGCGCTACCAGCTCCCCTCGGCCGCGGGCGACCCGGGAGATCCGGCCGACCCGGGCAACCCGGGCGACCCCGTCCACCCCGTCGACCCCATCGAAAAGGTCGTGCGCTACTGGGCGGCCCGGGTCGAGGGCGGAGACGGTTCGCTGGACCACGAGGTCGACGAGGTCCGCTGGATGGCGGCGCGGGACGCGCCCGGGCTGCTCACGTACGCGCGCGACCGCGTGCAGCTGGACGCGCTGCGTCAGGCGCACGCCGCGGGTCTGCTCGCCGCCTGGCCGCTCGCGATCGTCCGGCACACCAGGGCGCTCCCGCGCAAGGCGTGGTCCGGCGACGATTGGCTGCGTCCGCTCAACGCCCGCGGCCAGGCCCAGGCGCGCGACCTGGTCGGGCTGCTCGGGGCTTTCGGGATCCAGCGGATCGTCACGTCCTCCGCGACCCGCTGCGTCGACTCGATCGTCCCGTACGCCCGCGCGATCGGCGTGAAGCCCCAGACCTCCAAGTGGCTCTCGGAGGAGGGCTACACCGCGGCTCCGCACTGGCTCCCCAGCGTGGTGGCCGAGACGCTCGAGGCCGCCGAGCCCGCGCTGCTGTGCAGCCACGGTCCGGTCCTGCCCGACCTGCTGCGCCTCCTCGCCGACCGCGCCGCGGACGAGGGCTGCGCCACCTCCCTGGCTCAGGCGGCCGCCGACAAGCTCCGCAAGGGTGAAGCCCTCGTGGCCCACGTGCTGGGCGCGGGCGAGCGCGCCCGAGTGGTGGCGGTCGAGAGGCATCCCCCGGTGCGCTAGGAGTACCGTGGAGGGGTGCGCCGGGCCGCGGTAGCCCCGGGTCCCAAAAAATAAGCCGCCAAGAGCGGCCGCGCGCCGCGAGGCGCTCCCGGTCCGGCGCACGCCCCTCTCCGCGCTGCTCGTGGTTGTCCGCCGCGTGGTTGTCTGCCTCGTGGAGTGACACAGCTCGTGGAGTGACACAGCTCGTGGAGTGACACAGCTCGTGGAGTGACACAGCTCGTGGAGTGACAGAGTACGAGTGTGAGCCCCCGCCTTTCGCTCCGAGCCCCACGGCGCGAGCCGACGTTCGTCACCGCGGACGCCCACGCCCGGGCCGTCCGCGCGCTGCAGGCCGACCTCGTCGCGCTGCCGGCCACCGTCCCGGTGCGGCTCGCGAAGCCCACCTCGAACCTGTTCCGCGCCCGATCCGGCGCGGTCCGCGGGCTGGACGTGTCGCACCTCACCGGCGTCCTGGGCGTGGATCCCCGCGCCAGGACGGCGGAGGTCCAGGGGATGTGCACGTACGAGACCCTGGTCGAGGCCACCCTCCCCTACGGGCTCATGCCCCTGGTCGTCCCGCAGCTCAAGACGATCACCCTCGGCGGCGCCGTCACCGGCCTCGGCATCGAGTCCACCTCGTTCGCGCACGGCCTGCCCCACGAGTCGGTCCTG
This sequence comes from Austwickia sp., assembly GCA_039812465.1. Lineage (GTDB taxonomy): Bacteria > Actinomycetota > Actinomycetes > Actinomycetales > Dermatophilaceae > Austwickia. The sequence goes on from JBDIAS010000034.1 coordinate 2,220, forward strand.
GAGATGGACGTGCTCACCGCCTCCGGCGCGCTCGTCACGGCCCGCCCCGTGGGTGAGCACGCGGACCTGTTCTCGGCGTTCCCCAACTCGTACGGAAGCCTCGGCTACGCGACCCGGCTGCGCATCAAGCTCGCCCCGATCGGCCCCTACGTGGCCACCCGCAACCTGCGGTTCACGGACGCGGAGGCCCTCGTGGCCGCCATCGCGGGCGTCATCGAGACCCGCGCCCACGACGGCGAGCACGTCGACGCGATGGACGGGGTCGCGTACGGACCACGCGAGTTCTACCTCGTGCTGGGCCGCTTCACCGACACGCTGCACCCGATGTGGGGCCCCGCCCGCCCCAGCGACTACACGGGCCAGGCCATCTACTACCGATCGATCGCCGCCCGGACCCGGGACACGCTCACGGCCCACGACTACCTGTGGCGCTGGGATCCCGACTGGTTCTGGTGCTCGGGGGCTTTCGGCGCCCAACACCGGCTGGTCCGGCGAGCGTGGCCGCGGCGGTATCGCCGCAGCGATGTCTACCGCAGGCTCCTGGCCCTCGACCAGCGCTACAGCTTCGCCGACCGCCTCGACCGCCGCCGCGGCGGCCCCGGCCTGGAACGCGTGATCCAGGACGTCGAGGTGCCGCTGGAGCGGGCCCCGCAGTTCCTCGCCTGGTTCTACGAGCACATCCCGATGCAGCGGCTCTGGCTCTGCCCCCTCGTGCTCGCCGGTCGCCCCGACGCCGGAGGTCCCGACACCGGAGGTCCCGACGCCGGAGGTCCCGACGCGGCCAGGGGGCCCGGGCTGGCCTGGCCCCTCTACCCCCTGCCGCCCCGGACCCCGTACCTGAACATCGGCCTGTGGGGCACCGTGCCCCGCGACCCGGCCCGCGCCGACGGCGCCGCCAACCGCGACATCGAGCGGGCGGTGGCCGACGCCGGCGGACACAAGTCGCTCTACTCCGACGCCTTCTACGATCGCGACACCTTCGAGGCGACCTACGGCGGCGAGCGTTACCGCGCCGTCCGCGACCGGTACGACCCGGAGGGCCGACTGAACAGTCTGTACGAGAAAGTGACCGGCTCATGAACCGTGCTCCCCAGCCCCGTACCCCCCGGCCCCGGACCACCGTCGGCGACCTCGCCGCCGCCCTCACCGACGGCTCTCCGCCGTTGCGCATCACCGCCTTCGACGGCACGGACGTCGGCCCGGCGGACTCCGACCTGCGCCTGCACGTGGCCTCCGAGCGGGGCCTGCGCTACCTGCTCTCCGCGCGCGGAGACCTCGGCATGGCGCGCGCGTACCTCACCGGCGAGCTGCAGGTGGACGGCATCCACCCCGGCAACCCGCACCCCGCCCTGTGGCGCCTGAAGCGCGAGCTGCGCACCCGTACGCCGCGACCGGACGAGATCGTCCGCCTCCTGCGCGGCATGCGCCCCACGGACTTCACGAGCCCCCCGCCGCCTCCGCAGGAGGGCCCGCCGCGGTGGAAGCGGATGCTCGGCGGCGTCCAGAGCTCGCTCGGGCGTTCGTCGGCATCGATCAGCCACCACTACGACGTGTCGAACCGCTTCTACGAGCTCCTCCTCGGGGAGTCGATGACCTACACGTGCGCGGTCTACGTCGACGAGAACGAGTCGCTGGAGGCGGCGCAGGAGCGCAAGTACGCGCTCGTGGCCGGCAAACTCGCGCTGCAGCCGGGGATGCGGCTGCTCGACATCGGCTGCGGCTGGGGCGGGATGGTCCGGCACGCGGCGCGCGCGGGCGTACGGGCTCTCGGGGTGACCCTGTCGGCCGAGCAGGCCGCGTGGGCCCAGGCGCGCATCGAGGCGGAGGGGCTGGGGGATCTCGCCGAGGTCCGCCACCTGGACTACCGCCAGGCGCCCCGGGAGCCGTTCGACGCGATCAGCTCCATCGGGCTCACCGAGCACATCGGGACGGCGAACTACCGCGCCTACTTCAAGGAGCTGTACGGCCGGCTCCGCCCCGGCGGGCGCCTGCTGAACCACTGCATCACCCGTGCCGGGGGTTCGCACAGGACCCGCCCCGAGCCGTTCACCGACCGGTACGTGTTTCCCGACGGGGAGCTGGCGCCGATCGGCACGATCCTGCGGGCGGCTGCCCGCGCCGGCTTCGAGGTGCAGCACGCGGAGAATCTGCGGATGCACTACGCGCACACGCTGGCCGCGTGGGGACGCAATCTGGAGCGCCACTGGGAGGAGTGCGTGGCCGAGAGCGGGGAGGTCACCGCGCGGGTGTGGGGCCTGTACATGGCCGGCGCGCGCATCGGCTTCGAGTCGAACTGGTTCCAGCTGCACCAGGCGGTGCTCACGCGGCCGATGGACGACGGGGCACCGGGCTTCCCGCTGCGCCCCGACTGGGAGCCGACACCCGCGCTGTCGGGATAGCTGCTGTCGGGATAGCTGCTGTCGGGATAGCTATTCCTGGCCGCTGCTCCTCGCCACCGGGCTCGTCACAGGGGACGCCGCCCAGTGGACCGGATAGGACGGGGAGCTACCGCAGCGGCCCGTACCGTGCTTCGTGACGTCCTTGCGCGCCGCCGAGCGGGCCCGGCGCGCGGGGCCCTGCCAGCCGCAGCTCGGGCAGACGCCGTGCGCGAACGAGCCCCGCTCGATGATCGGGTCGTCGGGCAGGGTCTGGTCGTCCGGAAGAAGAGCGCCGCCGGGTTCGCGGCCGGACGCGGGTGCCGGCTGTGACACCGAAGGCGATGTTGCCAAAGGCTGAGTCGCTGAGGGCTGAGTCGCTATGTCCGACAATTCGTCGGCGACCTGTGCCCCGCCAGCGCGGCGAGACCACCAGCGAGCGGGCATAGGGGGGTCCTTTCGGCGAGGGTTACACCGGGACGCCCGGGTTGGACGCACGACCATGATGTCAGGTCGGCGAACCCCTGGGATCGCCCCGGCGAACTCTCGACGCTACACCCCTGGACTCAGCCGAAGCGGCCGGAGATGTAGTCCTCCGTCGCCTTCTCCGAGGGGTTGGAGAAGATCTTCGCCGTGTCGTCGTACTCGACGAGTTTGCCTGGCTTGCCAGTGCCCTCGATGTTGAAGAAGCCCGTCTTGTCGCTGCAGCGCGCCGCCTGCTGCATGTTGTGCGTCACGATGACGATCGTGTAGTTCTCCTTCAGCTCGTTCATCAGGTCCTCGATGGCGAGCGTGGAGATCGGGTCCAGCGCGGAGCACGGTTCGTCCATCAGGACGACGTCGGGCTTCACCGCGATGGTCCGAGCGATGCACAGCCGCTGCTGCTGCCCGCCGGACAGGCCGGACCCCGGCTGGTTGAGGCGGTCCTTGACCTCGTTCCAGAGGTTCGCGCCGCGCAGCGAGGCCTCCACGGCCTCGTCGCTCTCGGACTTGCGCATCCGCTTGTTGTTCAGCCGCATCCCCGCGATGACGTTCTCGTAGATCGACATGGTGGGGAACGGGTTGGGCTTCTGGAAGACCATCCCGATCTTGCGGCGCACCTGCACGGGGTCGACGCCCTTGCCGTACAGGTTCTGTCCGTCGACGACGACCTGCCCGTCGCAGTAGGCACCGGGGATGACCTCGTGCATGCGGTTGAGCGAGCGCAGGAAGGTGGACTTGCCGCAACCGGAGGGACCGATGAGGGCGGTCACCGACCGGGGCTCGATCACCATGGTCGCCTTCTCGACAGCCAGGAACTTGCCGTAGTAGATGTCGAGGTCGGTGACTTCGATCGTCTTGGACACGGAGGACAGCCTTTCGGACGAATGGTCGACGGCTCAGCGGCCGGTCTTGGGGGCAAAGAACTTGGAGATCATCCGGGCGATCAGGTTCAGCGCCATGACGATGATGATGAGCACGAGAAGTCCGGTCCACGCCCGGTCGATGTACGGCTCCGGGGGCACGCCGGGCGTGACGTAGGAGTAGTACGAGAACACCGGCAGCGTGGCCATGCGCCCGTCGAACGGGTTGAAGTTGACCCCCGTGGTGATGCCGACGGTGACGAGCAGCGGGGCCGTCTCGCCGATGATCCGGGCGATCGCCAGCGTCACGCTGGTGGCGATGCCCGCGATGGCCGTCGGGAGCACCACCTTGGAGATCGTCAGCCACTTGGGCACGCCGAGGGCGTACGAGGCCTCCCGCAGCTCGTTGGGCACGAGCCGCAACATCTCCTCGGTGCCGCGCACGACGGTCGGGATCATCAGAACGGTGAGTGCGGTGGCACCGATGACGCCCGCGCGGGCCCCCGGTCCGTAGACGAGGACGAAGAGCGCGTACGCGAACAGGCCGGCCACGATCGACGGGATGCCCGTCATGACGTCCACGAAGAACGTCAACGCGCGGGACAGGCGGTTCCGGTTGCCGTACTCGACCAGGTAGATGGCGGACATGATGCCGATCGGGATCGACACCACCGACGCGAGGAGGGTCACGATCAGCGTGCCCAGGATCGCGTGGTACGCCCCCCCACCTTCGCCGACCACGCCCCGCATGGACATCGAGAAGAAGTCGACGTCGAAGCGCGCGGCGCCCTGTTGGATGATGCTGACCGCCACCGAGACGAGCGGCACCATCGCGAGGGCGAAGAAGGCCGAGACGATCCCGGTCACGAGGCGGTCCATCGCGTGCCGTCCGCCCTCGATCGCGCGGGAGATCACGTAGATCGCCACGCAGTAGAACAGCGCGGTCAGCACGATCATGCCAACGACGTGCGCCCCGGCGCCGCTCGTGAAGAGGATCAGGCCCGAGATGACGGCGGAGGTGGCCAGGACGGCCAGCAGGACCTTCTTCGACAGCGTCCCCTGGATGAAGGCCGAGGCGCCGCCGTCGTTGCCGTGCTCCCGGAAGGGCGGCTTGGGGTCTTGCGGCGTGCCGGAGTCGGTGGTCGAGTAGATGTCCTGTGCGGGGCGTTCGGCGCTCTTCGTCATCTCTGGTTCGCGGGTCGAGGTGGCCATGTCAGTTCGCTCCTGAGAACTCGGCCCGGCGGGAGATGATCCAGCGCGCGAGCATGTTGACGGCCAGGGTCAGAGCGAACAGCACCAGGCCGGAGGCGATCAGGGTGTTGACGTCCATGCCGCTCGACTCCGGGAATTGCAGGGCGATGTCCGCGGCGATCGTGCCGGGGTTGGACGAGCTGATGATGTCCCACGTGTAGCGCGCCGTCGGCGACAGGATGATGGCCACGGCCATCGTCTCGCCGAGCGCCCGCCCGAGGCCGAGCATCATGCCCGAGATGATGCCGGAGCGCCCGAACGGCAGCACCGCCTGGCGGATCATCTCCCAGCGGGTGGCGCCGAGGGCCAAGGAGGCCTCCTCGTGCAGCCGCGGGGTTTGGAGGAACACCTCGCGGTTCACCGCGGTCATGATCGGCAGGATCATGACCGCGAGGACGATGCCCACCACGAGCATGGTGCGGCCCGTCGCACTGGCCGGCCCGCCGAAGAACGGAAGGAAGCCCAGGTAGTTCTCGAGCCACTTCATGATCGGCACGGTGGCCGGGGCGAGCACGGTGATCCCCCACAGGCCGTAGACCAGGCTCGGCACGGCCGCCAGCAGATCCACGAGGTAGCCGAGCGCCTGCGCGAGGCGGCGCGGCGCGAAGTGGCTGATGAACAAGGCGATGCCGATGGACAGCGGCGTGGCGATGATCAGCGCGATCGTCGCCGACAGGACGGTGCCGAACAGCAGCGGGCCGATGTAGTGGGCGAGCCCTTGGCCGCCGCGGACCTGCTCGGGCGCCGCTACGAGGGCCGGCCACGCCTGCCATAGCAGGAACGCGGCAACCCCGGCCAGGATCGCGAGGATGGTGACGCCGGACGCGGTGGAGAGCGCGTTGAAGATCCGGTCTCCCGGGCGCCGCACCACCTTCGGCGGGTCGACGGTCGGTCTAACCACGTTCTGTATGGCCACGTCGGGAACTTTCAGTGAGAACGGGATCGGCGTGGTCCGCCGGTGCGCCGCGAGGGATGTGAGGGCGCGGCGCCGCCCCGTGTGCGCGGTTCGCCGGTGCCCGCGCCGGGAAGCGGCGGCGGGCACCGGCGATGGCGCACGGACGACGTCACGAGATGGCGTTGATGCCCTTCATCGCGATGTCGCGGGTCGCGCTGGAGATCGGCGCGGAGCCGGCGGCGTTGGCCGCGACCTTCTGGCCGTCCTCGCTCACCACGTAGGTCAACCAGGACTTCACCAGGGCGGCCGTGTTCGCGTCCGGGTACTTCGTGCAGGCGAGCTCGTAGGAGACCAGCACGATGGGGTAGGCCCCCTGCTCGGCAGTGTCGCGCTTGAGGTCGACCGCGTAGCTGTACTGCGGGCGGTCCGCTGCGCGATCGGACACCTCGACGATCTTGGCGGCCGCCTCCGGGCTGTAGGCCACGAACTCGTCGCCCACCTTGACCTTGGCGTGCTTCAGGTCGCCGATCTGGCTCGCGTCCGCGTAGCCGATCGTGCCGTTGCCGCCGCGCACCGCCTGAACGACGCCCGTGGTGCCCTTGGCGGCCTCCCCCCCGGAGATCGGCCAGGTCCCCTCGGCCTTGTGTGTCCACACGGCGGGGGCAGCCTTGTTCAGGTAGTCGGTGAAGTTGGTGGTCGTCCCGGACTCGTCGGAGCGGTGGACCGGGGTGACGTTGGTCGAGGGCAGGGTCTTGCCCGGGTTATCGGCCGCGATCTTGGGGTCGTTCCACGTCTTGATCGTGCCGAGGAAGATCCCCGCGATGGTGTCCGCCGAGAGCTGCAGGTCGTCGACGCCGTCCACCTTGTACGCCACCGCGATCGGCGAGATGTAGCCCGGGAACTCGACCACTTCGCCGCCGTGGCAGGAAGTCTTGGCCTTGGTCAGCTCGTCGGCCTTCAGGTAGGCGTCCGAGCCAGCGAACTGCACGCCGCCCGCGAGGAACTGCGTCCGGCCACCGCCCGAGCCGACCGGGTCGTAGTTGACGGTCACGCCCGAGTGGTTGCCCTCGAAGCCGGCCTTCCACGCCTCGACCGCCGCCGCCTGGGAGCTGGCGCCCGCGCCGGAGACCGTGCCGGAGAGGTTCGACTCGCCGTTCGCGGTGCCGCCGCTCGACCCCGAGCCCTCGTTGGCTGCGCCACAGCCCGCGAGCGCCAGCATGCCTGCGATGGCTACGGCCGAGACGGCTGCCCTGCGATACGTTGTCACGTTGTTCTCCTCCACGGTGCCTGGTGGCCGATCTCGGCCGGTCATCGCCGACGGTAGGAAGGTCGGGTGTCCCACTTCCGTGGTCTGAGTGAACGCGGGGTGAACTCGCCCCATACGGGAGAAGGCGGCACCGCTCGGCTCCTTGATATTTTCCGTACGCGGTGGTGTCCGACCGCTGCCCCCGTCAGGCCAGGAGCCCGCGCCGCCACAGGCGGGCGCAGGCCGCGAGGTCCTCCCCCATCGTCTGGACGGCCGCCGCCGATCGAGCGTGTCGCCCGGACAGCTCGGCCGGGCTGGGGCTGCGGCCATGTCCGTCGGTACGGCCCTCGTCCGGCTCGCGCGCCGCCCGGCCGGCGGCGACGACCCGGCAGAACGCGCCGGCGCGGTCGAACGCCCCCGCGACGTCGCCGTCGTAGACACCCCGCAGGATCGCGTCGGCGAGGGCCCGCATGGCCTCCGGCCCCGGCGGTGAGGCCGCCCCGGCGATCACCGAGGCCACGTCGGCCTGCACGACGCCCGCCGCGTAATCGGCCCCCGCGCCAACCGGGTCGCGCCGGACCCACTCGCGGAGCACGTACAGGCGCCACAGGGCGCCGGGCAGACTCCGCGCGGGAAGCGCGGACCAGAGGTCCGCGACCGTGCCGAGGCCGAGCTCGTCGACCAGGCGCACCAGCCTCTCGGTGAGCTGCGGGTCCTCCGACGCCCGCCCGGTCCGCACCAGGATCGCGGCGGTCTCGTGGGCGATCTCGGCGATCTGCGCGGGATCCAGGTGCGGCTCCCCGAAGGAGTCGAGGGCGCTCGAGTCCAGCAGCGCGGGCCGGTGGGCGCGCCGCCGCCCCCGGGGGGCCCCGCTGCCCGGGTCGTCGGATGTCATGCGCGTCACGGTGTCACGCGTCTGGGTGTCATGCGTCTGGATGCCATGCGTCGGGATGTCACGCGCCTCAGTCCTGGCTCGCCGGGCCGACCACGACCGCCCCGTCGGGGGCGAGCAGGACGTGCCCGTCGTGGCGCAGGGTCAGGGTGGGGTCGTTGGCGAGCAGCACGACGATCCCGCGGGTGGAGCGAAGGTGCAGGTCCACCTCCTGGTGGTGGTGCCCGAGGTTCACCGCGACCCGGTGGCGTCCCCTGCGGACCACGACCGCCTGCTGATCCTCGTTGACGGACACCGCCGACAGGTCGCTGGCGCGCAGGTCAGGGCGCGCCGCGCGCAGCGCGATCAGCGCCCGATACCAGCCGAGCAGGTCCCGGTGCCCGGCCTGCAGCGGTTCCTCCCAGTCCAGGACCGAGGCGTCCCGCGTGGCCGGGTCCTGCGGGTCGGGGACGTCCGCGGCCGCCCAGCCGTGCGTCGCGAACTCCAACCGCCGCCCGGTGCGGACCGCCTCGGCGAGATGTTCGTCGACGTGGTCCGTGAAGTACTGCCACGGGGTGCTCGCTCCCCACTCCTCCCCCATGAACAGCATCGGGGTGTAGGGGCTGGTCAGCAGGAGGGCGGCACCGCACTGCAGGCGGCGCCGCGACAGGGTCTCGGCGTGCCGGTCACCCGCCCGCCGGTTGCCGACCTGGTCGTGGTTTTGCAACGAGACGACGAACCTCCAGCCGGGCACGCCGGGCGGCAGCGGCCGCCCGTGCCGGCGGCCGCGGAAGCTGGACCACGTGTCGGCGTGGAAGTACGGGCTGCGCAGGGCGCTCGCGAGGACGCCGTCCGCGGCGAAGTCCGCGTAGTAGCCCTGATTCTCCCCGGTGAGCGCCACGTGCAGCGCATGGTGGACGTCGTCGGCCCACTGCCCGTCCAACCCCAGCCCGCCGACCTCCCGCGGCAGCACGGTCCGAGGGTCGTTGCGGTCCGTCTCGGCCACCACCCACAGGACCCGACCGGTCCGCTCGGCGAGGTCGTCGACGTGCGCCGCGATGTCCTCCAGGATGTGCACCGCCCGCTCGTCGTGCAGCTCGTGCACCGCGTCGAGGCGCAGCCCGTCGATGTGGAAGTCCACGAGCCAGTGCGCGATGTTGTCCAGCACGAACCGGCGGACCTCGTCGCTGCTCGGGCCGTCCAGGTTGAGGGCGACGCCCCAGGGGGTGTGGTGCCGGTTGGTGAAGTACGGGCCGAAGAGGGCGAGGTTGTTGCCGTCCGGGCCGAGGTGGTTGTGCACGACGTCGAGGCAGACGCCGAGCCCCCGGGCGTGGCAGGCGTCCACGAAACGCTGCAGGCCCGCGGGCCCCCCGTACGGCTCGTGAACCGACCAGAGGAAGACTCCGTCGTACCCCCAGCCGTGCCGACCCGGGAAGGACGCGACGGGCATCAGCTCCACGACGTCCACGCCGAGATCCACCAGGTGGTCCAGCCGGCGGATGGCCGCGTCGAAGGTCCCCTGGCGGGTGAACGTCCCGACGTGCACCTCGTAGAGGACGGCGCCCTCCAGGGGCACCCCGGCCCAGCCGTCGTCGGTCCAGTCGAACGCGCCCGGATCGTAGACGGCCGACAGCGCGTGCGGGCCGTCCGGTTGCCGCAGCGAGCGCGGATCCGGCTGGGGCGCGGCGCCGTCGAGCAGGAAGCCGTAGCGCAGCCCCGGGTCTGCCTCGGCGTGGGCGGTCCACCATCCGTGGCCGCGGCTCTCGTCGGGCTCCATCTCCACGGTGACGGTCTGCGCGGTGGAGGTCTGCGCGGTGGAGGTCTGCGCGGTGGAGGTCTGCGCGGCGGAGGTCTGAGCGGCGGAGGTCTGGGCCGTCGGTCCCTGCGGCGCATCTCCCCGGGGGGCCGTTCGTTCCAGCGCCAGGTCGACCCGGTCGGCCCGCGGAGCCCAGACGCTGAAGGCGCGGGGCGTGGTGGCCTCGGAGCGGGGGGCGATGTCCGCGGAGCGGGTGGTGGCGTGCGGCGTCATGTCTTCCTCGTCGGGAGAACGGTACGGGTCGGGTTTCAGTCCTGCAGGAGGACCGCGACGGGCAGGGGATCGAGCAGCCCCGCGACGCGGGTCGGGCCGCCCTCGAACTCGTTCGACGTGAGCACGTCGCGCCACTGCCCCTCCGGCAGCTCCACGCGCGCGTCGCCCCAGCCTCCCGCGGCGGCGAGGCGGGCGGGCGCCCGGGTCACCAGCGTGACCGCGCGCGCGGTGCGTCGCAGGCCGAGCGCTCCGGCGATGCGGCCGGCCTCGTGCGCGCGCACGAACCCCAGCGCGTGCTCGCTGTCGGTGGGCAGGGGCGCGTACGAGCCGCCCGTGAACAGCTCGGGCTCTTCCCGCCGTAGCCGCAGTAGTCGGGAGGTGACCAGCAGCTTCTCAGCGTCGAGGCCCGCGGCGTCCCCCAGTCGCTCCAGCAGCGCCCGGCGGCGCCCGTAGTCGACCGGCCGCCGGTTGTCGGGGTCCACCAGGGACAGGTCGACGATCTCGCAGCCCTGGTAACAGTCCGGCACGCCGGGCAGCGTCAGCTGGAGGGCTTTGGCGGCCAGCACGGTCGCTCGTACGGCCTGTTCGTTCGCGTCCAGCGCACGCTCGATCGCGTCGTGCAGCCGCCCGTCGCGGCGGATCTGCTCGACGAAGGAGAGCACGCGTCGCTCGTACTCCGGGTCGCCGTCCACCCACGCCGTGTGCTGCTTGGCCTCCCGCAGCGCCTTGGTGAGGTAGCCCTCCATCCGTTCCGCCGAGATCTGGCCGACCCCGAGGAGCGTCTGCCACAGCAGGTGGGCCGTGGGCGCGTCCACGCCCAGCTCCGCGGCGAGCTCGCGGGCGACGGTGGAGCACTCGGTCCACGCCTGCGGATCGCCGGCGACCGCGAGGATCCGGGCCCGGACGTCCTCGCTGCGCTTGGTGTCGTGGGTGGACAGCGCGGTCATGCCGCGGGGCCAGTCGCCCACCTGGCGGGCGGCCCACTCGTGCAACTCGTCCGGCGACCCATCGTCGAGGCCCTGCGGGTCCCCGCCAACCTCGTTGAGGGCGATCAGCCGGTGCCAGCGGTAGAAGGTGGTGTCCTCGATCCCCTTGGCCATGACCGGGCCCCAGGTCTGCTGCAGCCGCGTCGCGAAGTCCAGCGCCGACGGCTCGTCCTCGTCGGCGACGGTGAGCGGGATCAGCGCCTCCAGCTCGGCGTCCAGGTCCGGGCGTGCTTCCCGAGCGCGCCGGAAGGCGCCGGTCAGGTGTTCGACGGCCGCCTGCGAGAGGCGTTCGTCCGGGCGGACGTACGCGCGGTAGACCTGCCCGGCCACGAGCAACTCCACCACGGCCTCGCGCAGGCGGTCCGGCTCGAGCGCGGGCAGGGCCTCCCGGGCCCGTCGGGTCAGTCGCTCCACCTCGGGGGTCAGCGACTGGTCCACCACCTGCCGCTTGGCGGCCTCGACCGCCTCGGCCAGCGTCGCGTCCCCGCCCGCCAGCTCCCACTGCGCCGAGAGGACCGGGGCGGCCGCGGTGTCCACCAGCGCGTCGGAGATCGCGCGCATCGCGTCGTAGCCGGTGGTGCCGTCGCAGGCCCAGCTGGTCGGCAGCGCCTCGGAGGCCTCCAGAATCTTTTCGACCACGACGTACGTGCCCTTGGTCGCCGCCTTGCGCAACTGCTCCAGGTATCCGGCGGGGTCGGCCAACCCGTCCGGGTGGTCGATGCGGAACCCGTCGATCAGGCCTCGCCGGTTGAGGTCCAGGAGCAGGGCGTGGGTGGCCTCGAAGACCTCTGGCAGCTCCACGCGCACCGCGATGAGCTGGTCGACCTCGAAGAACCGCCGGTAGTTGAGCGCGTCGCCCTTGTCCCGCCATGACGTGAGCCGGTAGTGCTGGCGGTCCAGCACCGCCCGGACGTCGACGGTCTGGTCGCTGCCGCCCTCGGTGCCGAGCGCGACCGGCAGCACGTGCTCGTAGTAGCGCAGTACGGGGACCTCGCGGGGTTCCTCGTCGCCGGCGGGTGGGCCGAGCGGGTCGGGCATCGTGTCGAGCGTGATCTCGCCCGCGGCGAGGACCTCCTCCAGCGGGGAGCCCAGCATGGGCAGGCCGATCCGGCCGCCGCCGGCCTTCCAGTCGATGTCGAACCACTGGGCCGTCTCCGCGTCTCGCCCGTCCCGCAGCACGGCCCACAGGGCGGTGTTCAGGTGCTCGGGCGCCACGAAGGCCATGTGGTTCGGGACCACGTCCACGATGACCCCGAGGTCGTGCGCCTTCGCGGCCTGCGCCAGGGACTCGAAGCCGCTCTGGCCGCCAAGTCCCCGGGAGATCGCCCGGTGGTCGATCACGTCGTAGCCGTGCAACGAGCCGGAGGCCGCCTGGAGGATCGGGCTCAGGTAGAGGTGGGAGACCCCGAGGTCTGCGAGATAGGGCACGGTCCGCTCCGCGTCGGCGAAGGTGAACTCATCGTGCAGCTGCAGGCGGTACGTGCCGGTGACGGGCACGGCAGTGGGGGGCATGGGTGGGGCAACTCCTGGGCTGGGATGTCTCGATTGTCTCAGGTCAGCTCTCGGGCCGGCTCGGGCACGACCAGCGCGCCCTCGCTCGACGCGTCGACGACCCCGCGCGCGGCGGCGAGGATGGTCGTGGTGGACGAGCAGCCGATGCGTGTCGCCCCGGCCCCGACGAGTTGGAGGACGCGTTCGAGATCGCGGATGCCGCCGGAGGCCTTGACCCCCATCCGGTCGGGCACGTTCGCCGCCATCAGGAGCACGTCGGCCACGGTGGCTCCCGTGGGAACGCTCGCGAAGCCCGTACTGGTCTTGACGTAGTCCGCACCCGCGTCACTCGCCGCGCGGCACGCGTCGACCTTCTCTCCGTCGTCGAGCAGCGCGGTCTCGAAGATCACCTTGACCACCGCACGTCCCCCCGCGACCACCGCACGTCCCCCCGCGTCGCCGGTCCCCGCAGCGGCGTCGACCACCGCGGCGATGTCGCGGGTCACGCCCTCGACGTCACCGGCCCGCAGCAGCCCGATCGGGAGCACCATGTCCAGCTCGCGCGCCCCGTCGAGGAGCGCTTGCTCGGCCTCGGCGACCTTCGCGACGGTGGTGGTGGCGCCGTGCGGGAAGCCGATGACGGTCCCCACGACCCGTCCCGTGCCCGCGACGTGCGCGACCACGCGCGCCACGTCGATCGGTCGCACGCACAGGCCGGCCAGCGGCTCTGCGGCGACGGCGTCCACGCCGCGCAGCACGTCGTCGGGGGTCAGGTCCGGGGCGAGCAGGGCGTGGTCGATGAGCGATGCGAGATCCGCGACGCTCAGCCGCGTCCCGGGGGCGATGCGGGCCATGTGCGCGAGCCTACGGCGGGGGGGTGACAGCGTTACGGCATCCCTCACGCCCTCAAGCCGCCAGCACTCAGAGCCGCATCTCGAGCACGATCTCGTCGCGGGACTCGATGCCGTAGCACCCCACCTCGTCGTCGACGGATAGTCCCCGGGATCGCTTCATGTCGCGGGCCTGGTCCATCGCCCCCACCAGCACACGGGTCATCCGCAGGCCGCGCCGCTGGTAGAACCGCATCGCGTCGAGGTTGTCGTTCGTCGTGACCAGCCACAGTCTGGCGAGGCGGCGGTCGCGCGCGCGTCGGGCGGCCGCCTCCAGCAGGAGGGTCCCGACGCCGTCGGTGCGCCGGGAGGCATTCAGCGTGACGATCTCCAGCGCGTCGTCCTGCTCCACGTAGGTGGCCAGGCCCACCAACTCGCCGTCGTTCTCGGCGAGGAGCCCCGGGATGTTGGCGAACTCGTAGACGACTCCGTGCGAGACGACGATCGGCCCGCCCCAGGCGTCGTCCAGGTAGGCCGCCACCGCCTCGGCGTCGGCGGGGGTCTTCTCCCGGACCGTGACCATGCGGCCAGTGTCCCAGGCGGCGAACTAGGCTTCCGCGCGGGACAGGTCGAGGGTCCGCAGGACCAGCTCGCCGGTCTCGTCGCTGGCGGCCAGGTCCACCTCGGCCACGAGCCGCCAGTCCCGATCCCCCTCTGGGTCGTCGGCGATCTGCTCGACGATCCAAAGGCCGGGCTCGCTGCTGGTGTCGATGCGCAGCATCGCGGGCCCACGTGCCTCCGGGCCGATGCCCATGAGGTGCGTCAGATCGGAACCGCCCGGGCCACGATGAGCGTCCGGGTAGTCAGCCGCCATCTCTTCGACCGCCTCGGCCCATTCCTCCGCCGACAGCGGGTCGGGCGGCGCGCCGTCGCGGCCTGGGGTGTCCGCCTCCAGGGCCGTGAGGTCCCCGTACCGACCCAGCGCCAGCAGCTCCATCCGACGCCACATGGCCGAGCGGACCAATACCCGGAAGGCGCGCTCGTTCGCGGTGATGGGGCGGGGCCCGTGCAGGTCGCTCGGCCGTACGGCCTCCTGCTGCGGACGGTCGGGATCGGTGAGCGCCTCCCACTCGTCGAGCAGCGAGGAGTCCGTCTGCCGGACCAGCTCGCCGAGCCAGGCGATGATGTCCTCCAGATCCTCCGTCTTCGAGACGTCGGGCACGGTCTGCCGCAGGGCGCGGTAGGCGTCGGACAGGTAGCGCAGCACCACGCCCTCCGCACGCGCCAGGTCGTAGAAGGCGATGAACTCCCCGAAGGTCATCGCCCGCTCGAACAGGTCCCGCACCACGGCCTTCGGCGCCAGCTCGGTCTCGTCGAGCCAGGGGTGGCCGGCGGCGTAGGACGAGAACGCGGCGGTCAGCAGCTCCTCCAGCGGCTTGGGCCAGCTGATCTCGTCCAGGAGTTCCATGCGCTCCTCGTACTCGATCCCGTCCGCCTTCATCTCCGCGACCGCCTCGCCGCGGGCCTTCCACTGCTGGGCGTACAGGATCGGGCGCGGGTCGTCCAGCGTCGCCTCGATGACCGATACGACGTCGAGGGCGTGCGTCGGGGACTGCTCGTCCAGCAGGTCGAGAGCCGCGAGCGCGAACGCCGACAGCGGCTGGTTCAGGGCGAAGTGCTCCTGGAGGTCCATGACCACGCGCAGGGTCCGGCCGGTCGGGTCCGGCTCGGGCAGCCGCTCGACCACCCCCGCGACGAGCAGGCTGCGCAGAATCTGGATGGCCCGACGCTGCAGGGCCGCCTGGCGCCGCGGCGTCTCGTGGTTGTCGGTGAGCAGGCGGCGCATGGTGGCGACGGGGTCGCCGGGCCGCTGCAGGATCTGCAGCACCATCGCATGGGTGACGCGCAATCTGGGCGTAAGGGGTTCCGGAGCCGCCGCGACGAGCCGGTCGAACGTCGCGTCGGACCAGCTCACGAAACCCTCCGGCGCCTTGCGCTTGGCGAGCTTGCGCTGCTTACGTACGTCATCTCCGGCCTTGATCATCGCGCGGTGGTTCTCGATCACGTGCTCGGGCGCCTGCACGATCACGGTGCCCGCGGTGTCGTACCCGGCCCGCCCGGCCCGCCCCGCGATCTGGTGGAACTCACGCGCCTTGAGCAAGCGCTGCCGCGTGCCGTCGTACTTGGACAGGCCGGTGAAGACGACGGTACGGATGGGCACGTTGATGCCCACCCCGAGGGTGTCGGTCCCGCAGATGACCTTCAGGAGCCCGGCCTGGGCGAGGGTCTCGACGAGGCGGCGGTACTTGGGCAGCATGCCTGCGTGGTGCACGCCGACGCCGTGCCGCACCAGCTTGGACAGCGTGGTGCCGAAGCCTTTGCCGAACCGGAAGCCGCGGATCGTCTCGGCGATCGCCGCCTTCTCCTCCTTGCTGGTGACGGTGACCGACAGCAACGCCTGGGCGCGCTCCAGCGCGGCGGCCTGGGTGAAGTGCACGACGTACGCGGGGGCCTGGCCTGCCGCGACGACGTCCTCCAGCGTCTCGTGGAGGGGCGTCATCGCGTACCGGTAGGTCAACGGCACCGGCCGGGGGGCGTCCGCGACGATCGCGGTCGGGCGGCCGGTGCGGTCGGTGAGGTCGTCGGCCAGCTCCCGCATCTCCCCGAGCGTGGCGCTCATCAGCAGGAACTGCGCCTGCGGCAGCACCAGGAGCGGCACCTGCCAGGCCCAGCCGCGGTCCGGCTCGGTGTAGAAGTGGAACTCGTCCATGACGACGGTGTCGACGGCCAGGTCGGGGCCCTCGCGCAGGGCGAGGTTCGCGAGAATCTCCGCGGTGCAGCAGATGATCGGCGCGTCCGCGTTGACCGCCGCGTCGCCGGTGACCATGCCGACCTGCTCGGCGCCGAACTGCCCGCACAGGTCGAAGAACTTCTCGCTCACCAGCGCCTTGATCGGGGCTGTGTAGTAGGTACGCCGCCCTGAGCGGGCGTACCGACCCAGGCTGAACGCGTGCGCCCCGGCGGCGACCAGCGACTTGCCCGACCCGGTGGGCGTCGCGAGGATCACGTGCGAACCGGTCGCGAGCTCCAGGAGCGCCTCCTCCTGGTGCGGATAGGGGGCCAACCCGCGGGACTCGACCCACCCCAGGTACTCACCGAGGAGCGCGTCGGTGTCGTCGGGGTCCAGCGAGTTCAGCGTGTCCGTCAGCGTCGTCATGGCGTGCCCATCATCGCAGGGTTCGCGCTGGCCCTTCCGACACCAAGTGATATGGATCACATCTGGGGCGACGGGTTCACATCTTGTAACGCATGACTATGTCGCGCGATGATGTGGTCGTACGTCCTGAACGAGCGATCGAGATATCCGGTCTGGGGAGATCGACTATCACGCTCGGGAGCGGACGGCGGCCGTGCGCCGGGGGGGCGCACGGTCACCTGCGGGGCTGGGGAGCCACCGCAGCGGGGATGCAACACCGTGGGGGGAATATCACATGTCAACAACGCGCTTCACGCTGCCCAAATCCGTCCTCGCCGCCTCGGCGGGCTTGACGCTGGCAGCCGCCGGCCTGGTCAGCGCAGGCGCCGCGCATGCGCAGGAGGCCGCGATCCCGGCCCCACAGGCCAAACCACCGGCCGCCGGGCAGAAGTCCGATCACAAGCCCGCAGGCGACCTGACGTCGCGCGGAAACGGGAACAGTGGGCAGAAGGAATCGGGTTCTTCTGCGGGGAAGGGAAATTCCGGCTCTTCGTCGAAGGGGAACGGGAATACCGGATCCGCAGGCAGCGAATCGTCCTCCGGGAATTCCTCGCCCGGGGGTTCCTCCTCGACCGGCAACTCCTCGACCGGGAACTCCTCGAGCGGCGAGAGCGGCCCGGCGCAGAACTCTTCGAACGGGAACCAGGGCAACCAGGGCACCCCCGGCAAGGGCAAACCCGGCACGCCGGGGAACTCGGGCCAGTCGGGGAACTCGGGCCAGTCGGGCCAGTCGGGCAACGGCCACCCCTCCAGCCAGCCCGGTGCTCACGGCGAGCAGGCCGACGGTTGCGACCACGGAGCCACGGGCAAGCCGTGCCGCCCCGACCCGCAGCCCAACAGGGGCAAGGACTGCCAGCTGCACGGCAAGAACGGTGGGGTGAATGAGGATCACTGCGCCGGAACGCCGGTCACTCCGCCGAAGGACGACACCCCGCCCGTCACCGACGACGACAGCAACCCGGGCGACGACCACGGCACGCCTGGAGAGGGAACGCCCGGCGACGACCACGGCACCCCCGGCAAGGACCACCCCACGCCGGGCCACGACCACGGCACCCCCGGCAAGGACCACCCCACGCCGGGCCACGACCACGGATCGCCTGGCGACCACGAGGGCGACCACGACGACGACTGCGAGCCAGGGGCCGACCCGACGGACGAGCCCAGCGACGACGTGACGCCGGGCACGCCCGCCGACGAGGCGACGCCCGACAATCCCGCCACGCCGGAGGTGCCTGCGACGACGCCCAAGCCCGCCTCACCCACGCCCGCCGCGGCGAAGCCGGCTGCGCCGAAGCCCGCCCCGGTGGCGTACGTGCGCGTCGCCGCGCCGGTGCCGTCCTCTGCGATGACGCCCAGCACCCTCCCGTACACGGGCAGTGAGACCGGAACGCTCGCCCTCCTGGGCGGCGCGACCATGGTCGGCGGCGCGACGCTGCTCGTGCTGGCGCGCCGGCGTCAGCTCGTCTGACGTTCGCCGCTGAGGCTGACGTTCGCCGCTGAGGCTGCCGTTCACCGCTGAGGCGAAAGGCCCGCGCATCGCCCGTCCCGTCGCCTGACGGGGCGGGCGTTCGCCGTGCGGACGTCAGGTAGGCGTCAGGTCAGGCGGGCGTCAGGCGGGGAAGACCACGGTGGTCGAGCCGCGCATCATGATCCGGTCCTCGACGTGTGCTCGGACGGCGGCGGCCAGGACGCGTCGCTCGATGTCGCGGCCTTTGCGGACCAGCGCCTCCGGGGAGTCCCGGTGGCTGACCCGCTCCACGTCCTGGGCGATGATCGGCCCTTCGTCGAGGTCCGCCGTCACATAGTGCGCGGTCGCGCCGATGAGCTTGACCCCGCGCTCGTACGCCTGGTGATACGGCTTGGCGCCCTTGAAGCCCGGCAGGAAGGAGTGGTGGATGTTGATGCAGCGCCCCGCCAGGGCGCCGGCCAGGTCGGCGGACAGGATCTGCATGTAGCGCGCCAGCACGACCAGGTCGACCCGCTCGCTCTCGACGATCTGCAGGATCTGCGCCTCCTGCTGCGGCTTGGTCTCCTTCGTGATCGGCAAGTGGTGGAACGGGATGCCGTCGAGGTCGCCGTACGTGTCGCGCGGGTGGTTGGAGACGATGCCCACGACCTCCATCGGCAACTCGCCGATGCGGGTCCGATAGAGCAGGTCGACGAGGCAGTGGTCGGCCTTGCTGGCAAGCATCAGCACGCGGTAGACGCGGGCCGCGTCCCGCAGATCCCAATCGGCGTCGAAGCTGGCCAGCACAGGCCGCAGACCGCCGAAGAAGCCCTGTTCACCCAGGTCCGTTCGCACAGGCGTGAACGTCATCCGCCCGAAGAACCGGCCGGACAGCCGGTCGTCGAACTGCTGCCCGTCGGTGATATCGCACCCCAGCTGCAACAGCGTGGTCGTGATCGCCGCGACGATGCCCGGCTGGTTGGGGCAGGAGAAGTTCAGGATGTACGTCGGCGGTGCGGGCTCGTCGGGGCTCGAGACGGACAAGGTCACTCCAGGGCGTTATCTAGATGAGGAAGCGGTACGCGGGGCTGTCGGCGGGAATTCGCTCGACCACCATACGGCTCTCGGTCATCCGGGCCAGGAGGCCGTCCAGGTCGGCGGGGTCGCCGAGCTCCAGTCCGACCAGCGCGGGGCCGGTTTCGCGGTTGGAGCGCTTCACGTACTCGAACAGCACGATGTCGTCGTCTGGCCCGAGCACCCGTTCCAGGAAGGCGCGCAGCGCGCCCGGCTCCTGGGGGAAGTTCACGAGGAAGTAGTGCTTGCGCCCCTCGTCGACCAGCGAGCGCTCGAGCACCTCCGCATAGCGGGACACGTCGTTGTTGCCGCCGGACAGCACCACGACGACGTCGCTGCCGGGGGCCACCTCGATGCTGGCGAGCAGCCCGGCCGACGCGAGCGCGCCCGCGGGCTCGGCGATCACCCCGTCGGTCTGGTACAGGTCCAGCATCTCCGTACAGACCCGCCCCTCGCCGACCGTGACGATCGGCAGATCCAGCCCGCGGATCACCTCGTACGGAATGGCGCCGACCCGCCGGACCGCCGCCCCGTCGACGAACGTCTCCATCCCCTCCAGGTCGACCGGGTGACCGGCGGCCAGCGCGGCGGTCATGGAAGCCGCGCCGCGCGGTTCGACGCCGACGATGCGCACGCCCGGGTGGCGGGCGCGCAGCCACGTGGCGCAGCCGGCGAGCATGCCCCCGCCGCCGACGGGGATCACGATCAGGTCCGGATCGTGGCCGAGCTGCTGGACGACCTCGACGGCCAGGCTGCCCTGCCCGGCGATGGTGTCGACGTGGTCGAACGCCGGCACGAGGACGGCGCCCGTGGCGTGCGCGTCGGCGACGGCGTCGGCGTACGCGTCGTCGTAGGTGTCGCCGCCGATCAGTACCTCGGCAGAGCCCTGCGACAGCGCGACGATCCGGTCCCGCTTCTGCCGGGGCGTGGTGCGGGGCACGTAGATCCGGCAGCGCATCGCGAGGCGGGCGCACGCGTACGCCACCCCCTGCGCGTGGTTGCCCGCGCTGGCGCACACGACCCCGCGGTCCCGCTCGGCAGGGCTGAGCTGGGCGATGAGGTTGTAGGCGCCGCGGATCTTGTACGAACGGACCGGCTGCAGATCCTCCCGCTTGACCCAGACGTTGGCTCCGGTGGCCTCGGAGAGGCGGATGCTGCGCGGCAGTGGCGTCTCGCGGACGACGCCGCGCAGCCGTACGAAGGCCGCCTCGACGTCCAACGGGCTGGGCAGGGAGGTCACGGCGTCTATTGTGCCGTCCGCCAGGAGTGCTCAAGACCGCGCTACTCCTGGGGCGGCCGTGAGCGCTCCAGGGGTAGTGAGCGCCCCTGGGGCACCGAACACCCCAGGCCACTGAGCACACGTGGGGCACTGAGCACACGTGGGGCACTGGGCACACCTGGGCATTGAGCCCATGTGGGGCATCGAGCACACCTGGACGGACTACACAGCGGGAAGCAACTCAACAGCCACGACGCGTCACGACGATCCCGCTGAAGAGGCCAGGCCGAGTGAGGCGGCTCCACTCCGCCGACCCGGTGACCCGATGCCTGCACCCGGCGACGCGGGGCCTGCACCCGGCGACGCGGGGCCTGCACCCGGCGACGCGGGGCCTGCACCCGGCGACGCGACTGAACCCCTCACACCGGACACGAAACCTGAAGCAAGCAGAACCCGAGGCGAGCCATCGCAACGCGTGGACCAAGCCCGCTGAGGGCGTCACCGCCGTGTCACGTCGGTGACGCCGCGCTGGGCGGCGTTCCGCTAGGAAACCGTGCCTTCCCGCCCACCGGACCGGTCATCATGTCCCCGCGAGGCGCGGCCCGGCCAGCGAAGCGGGGCCCGGCGTGGCCAGTCAGGCCGGGTCCGGTGCAGACGGTGAGGCGGAGCCCGGCGTGGACGGTGAGGCGGAGCCCGGCGTGGACGGCGAGAACGTCACCCATCGGGCAATGAGGCGTTCGCCGGTGGGTCCGACGTACGGCTCGCCCCGCTCGCATCTCTCCGATAGTTCGGCGGCCTCCGAGGCGAGGTCTGATGACGTGGCCCCTGACGACCCCTCCCCTGACGACCTCGCGCCTGGGGGCGTGCCGCCTGGGGAAGTAGCGCCTCGCGAGGTGGCGCCCCGGGAGGTGTCGCCGGGTGTGGAGCCGTGCCCCTCGGGATCTTCGTGCACTGGCACGCCCAGGTGGGCGCTGTTCGCCGGCGTGCGGGGTGCCCGCCGAGGGGGTGGAGGTTCGGCGCGGATCTGCCAGCCGCCGTGCGAGTAGAACCGCAGTCCGCCGGGGTCTTGCTCAGGCAGGTTGGGGTCGCCGCGCAGGGTGAACAGTCCGCGGTGCTGGGCCTCGTGGTGAGCAGGGCACAAGGACACGAGGTTGGACGTATCCGAGGGCCCCTGGTCACGCCAGTGCTTGATGTGGTGGACGTCGACGTGCCGTCCGGGCGCGTCGGCGGCGGGGCATCCCGGGTATCGGCAACCCCGATCCCGGTCGTGGATCAGTCGCCGCGCGTGGGAGGGCACGGTTCGCTGCGCCCGACCGACGTTGACCGGGCTCCCTTCGGTCTCCCACACGGCGTGCAGCACGCCGTCGCAGGTCAGCTGATCGACCACATGGGCGGGAAGGCGCGGGCGCCCGGTGAGCCAGCCCCCGTGCGTGTCGAGGTGGACGTAGACGCGGTAAGCGTCCCGCCGCGAGCGGGGCGTCAGTCCGCCCAGGTGACCACGGGCGAGCGCGGCAAGTCCGTCGGCCAGCGTCACCGGGGGTCGTTCGCACGAGTGGAAGAGGTCCGGCGGGAAGTCAACGTCCCGCAGATGGCCAGCGTCGTGCACGTGGTCAACGCCACGACCGTGGTGAGCGCCGCGGTCGGCGTCGCGGTCAGCGTCGTGGTCAGCGTCGTGGTCAGCACCGCCCTCGCCACCGAGGTCACCACCGCGGTCGGCGTCGTGGTCGCTCTCCTTCGCGGTGCGCCCGCGAGAGCTTGCGCCGTCGTCGCGGGGGTCATCGTCCCCTCCGCCGGCGGCACGCCACAGGTAGTCCCTCGCTTCGCGGATCGCGTTCTCGACCAGGATGCCCACGTGCGACGGAGCGTCGAAGCGCAGGTAGAACCTGCCTCGGTCGTGGTGCATGGAAAGGCGTGGCGGGTCGCTGGCCGGGTCGGGCCCGTACCATCCGACGGGGGTAACGACAGGCGCCACCGTTCCGGGCTCCTCGGTCACCGGTTCCTCGGCCACAGACTCCTCAGTCACTGGTTCCTCGCTCACGCACTCCTCGGCCGTGGGATGCGCGGCAGCGAACGGCGCGGCAGCGAACGGCGCGGCGAGCCCATCGTCAGCACACTCGGCGTCAGCACGCTCGACGTCAGCGGACGCGCTGGCAGTGGGGCCGTTCCTCGGCGGCTCCGCGGCGCGGGAGTCGGCGTCGGAGTCAGCCTGGAACGAGTGATTGCCGCAGGCATCGCCCCGACAGGAGTCGTCACCTGAGGAGTCGTCACCAGAGGCAGCAGTGGGGCGGGAGCCGCGGGGTCCTGGGTCGTGAGGTCCTGGGTCGTGAGGTGGGACGTCCCACCCGGGCTGCCCTTCATCCGTACCGGTGCTTGCGGCATCTTCACT
>JBDIAS010000035.1:0-24095 GCA_039812465.1 Austwickia sp.
CAACGCGGTGGCGCCCAACCGGTCGAGCAGGAACGCGGCCTCGAAGGCGTACTGCTCCCACGCGTCGTAGCGCCCGCTGCGTCCCCCGTGCCCCGCCTCCATCTCCGTGCGCAGGAGGATCGGCCGCTCCTCCGGGTCCTGGCGGACGGTCTCCCGGAGGGCCGCGACCCACTTGGCGGGCTCGGTGACCTTCACCCGTGTGTCGTTGAGGCTCGTGGTGGCGAGGATCGCAGGGTAGGTGACGGGCCGGATGTTCTCGTACGGGGTGTAGGAGCGCATGCACGTGTAGGCGTCCGCGTCGTGCAGCGGGTCTCCCCACTCGTCGCGCTCCACCACGGTGAGCGGCAGAGACTCGTCGAGCATCGTGGAGAGCGCGTCCACGAACGGCACGTCCGCGTGCGCGACGGCGAAGAGTTCTGGCGCCAGATTCAGGGTGGCCCCGACGGTGAGCCCCCCGGCGGAGGCCCCCTGCAGCCCGAGCCGGTCGGGGGCGCACCAGCCGCGGTCGATGAGGTGACGGGCGCAGGCCACCATGTCCGTGAAGGTCGTGAGTTTGGCGCCGAGCCGCGCCTGCTCGTACCAGGATCGGCCCATCTCGCCGCCGCCGCGGACGTGCGCGACCGCGAAGACCACGCCGCGGTCCAGCAGCGACGGGCGGAACACCGAGAACCACGGGTCCAGGCTCGCCTCGTACGCCCCGTAGCCGTAGAGGATCGCCGCCGGGCCGTCCTCGCTTCTCCCCCAGGGCCCCTCACCGTCGATTCCCTCGCCACCGCGGCCCGAACCGTCCACCCCCTCGCCGTCGCGGCCCGAACCGTCGAAAAGGTCGGAGCGATAGACGACCGAGAGCGGGATCCGCGTCCCGTCCTGGGCGGTGGCCCACTCGCGGCGCTGCCGGTAGGCCGCCGCGTCGTAGCCCGGCACCTCCTGCCGCTTGAGCACGGTGAGCGCGCCCGTGGCCACCTCGTACTCCAGCACCGACCGCGGCGTGACGAACGACTCCGCGACCAGGCGCAGCGACTCCGACCGCCACTGCGGGTTGGCGCCGAGCGCGACCGTGGCCAGCGTCTCGTCACCGATCACCATCGGCTCCGGCTCGCCCCACCCAGTGGCCGCCGACGCGTCCGGCAGCGCCAGGGCGAGCTGCGGGAGTCCGTCCGCCCGGCGCGCCACCACGACCTGACCGGCGAAGGCGTCCACCCCGAGGTAGCGCACCCCCTGCGTCGGCGACAGCCACTCGACCCGCGCCTCGCGCGGCGCGAGCTGCCCCGCGCCGGGCCCGCGCTCCCCCAGCGGCGCCCAATCCACGCCGAAGTCCGGGCTGGTTTCGTTGTGGGTGAGGAAGATCCCCGGGCCGGCCGGCTCCACCTCGTACTCCACTCCCTCGGTGCGCCCGGCCACCGACGTGAAGGCGGGCAGCGCGCGCCGCTCGCCCTCCACGCCCCCCGCGTCGGCCAGCGATCCCGCGTCCGTCAACGACCCCGCGTCGGCCAGGGACGTCAGGTCGGCCAGCCACACCTCGGAGGTGTTCTTGGCCGCCGAGGAGACGACGAGCCACCGCCCGTCGCGGGATTCGCCGATCGACAGCCAGAACCGCTCGTCGGGTTCGCGCAGGAGCAGCCGGTCCGCCGACGGGTCCGACCCGAGGTGGTGCAGCCACACCTCGTGGGGACGCCACGCGTCGTCCACGCGCGTATAGACCACGTGTTCCCCGTCAGCGGTCCAGACCAGCCCGTAGCCGACGCCGCGTACGGCGTCGTCAAGCACCGCGCCGTCCTCGATCCGGCGCACGCTCACGTCGAAGCGCTCGTCGCCGCGGCGGTCGACAGCGAACGCCACGAGGCGACCCGAGCGGTCCACCTCGCAGGCTCCAAGGGCGAAGTAATCTCCGCCCGCCGCCTCGACGTCGCCGTCGATCAGGACCTGCTCGCCCGGCAGCGGCACGCCCGGCTCGGGCGTGGGCCGCGCCTGCCCGGGGAGTGCCTCGACGCGGCACTCGGCGGCGTACTGCCTCCCGGCGGCCGTGCGCGAGTAGTACCACCAACCCCGGTCCAAGACCGGCACTGACAGGTCGGTTTCCTTCACCCGCGAGCGGATCTCGGCGACCAACTCCTCCCGCAGCGGGCCCAGGTGGGCGGTCGCGGCCGCCGTGTACGCGTTCTCCTCGTCGAGGTATGCGCGCGTCCTACTGTCATCAGTTCTGCTCAGCCATGCATACTGATCGACGAACAGGTCACCGTGGTGCTCGCGCACGCTGGGCCGGACCGCGGCTACCGGGGGGGTCGACATGGTCCGACCTTACGACGTCGTCTGACGGCGTTCGTGACGTGGCGGCGCGGGGGCTGCACGGCGAAGCGACGTGGCGTACCACCGTCCCGTCGGCGCGATGGGGGAAGGACGGGCACAGGTCTCGTGGATGAGGAAACAGCGGGATTGCCGCTGCGCATCTTGCTCACGGGTGCGACGGGATTTGTCGGTCAAGGCGTGCTCGAACGCCTCATCGCGCAACGCCCCGAGTGCTCGATCGACATCCTGATGCGCTCCGGGTCGGCCGACTCGGCCCGAGCCCGCCTGGGAGACCTGTTCTCCCGCGGCGCCTTCGGTCCCTGGCGGGCGCGGGTCGGCGACGCGGCGGCGGTCGAGGCCATCGCGGATCGCGTGACCGTCCTGCGCGGCGCCCTCGCGGATCTCGGACCGCTGATCGAGCACCGCCCCCCGTACGACCTCGTGGTGCATTGCGCGGGCGACGTGTCCTTCGACGGTCCGATCGACGCCGCGTTCGCCTCCAACGTGGGGGGCGCGGTGAGCCTGTACGAGGCGCTGCGCGACACCGGGACCACCCCCCACGTGGTCCACGTGTCGACTGCGTACGTATGGACCGACCGCGTCAAGCTCGGGCTGGAGGAGCCCGTCCCGCACGAGGTGTCCTGGCGTCGCGAGCAGCTCTCCGCGCTGGCGCAGAGGGCCCGACGCGAGGCGGAGTGGCACGCGGACGTCGCGTCGACCGAGCTCGCCGGCCGGGCCCCGTCCACGCCCGCCCAGGCCGCGCGTCGCCGCGGGCGCTGGGTGGATGCGCAGTTGGCCGCCGACGGTCACGACCGGGCGCGCCTGCTCGGCTGGACCGACGTCTACACGCTGACGAAGGCTCTCGGGGAACGGGTCGCCGAGGAATTCTGGGCCGACGGCCCGCTCACGATTCTTCGGCCCACCATCATCGAGAGCGCCCTCGAAAGGCCGTACGAGGGTTGGATCGACGGCTTCAAGGTCGCCGACCCGCTGTTCGCCGCCTACGCCAAGGGTCGGCTGCCGGGCTTCCCGGGCATCCCCGACGCCGTCGTCGACGTCGTCCCGGTCGACTTCGTCGTGAACGCGATCCTCGCGGCCGCGGCGACCCCGCCTCCCCCGCGCCAGACGCGATACCTGCACGTGGGGACCTCCACCACCAACCCCATCACGATGGACGAGATCCGCCGCCACGTGCAGGGGTTCTTCGCCGAGCGGCCGTGGGTCGACTCCGGCGGAGAGGAGGTCCGGCCGAGGCCCTGGAAGTTCACGCCCCCCGGCGAGCTGGTCGACACGCTCAGCCGCCGCGAGAGGGCGCTGGAGGCTCTCGCGCGGGTGACCCGCCGCGCGCCGGGCCGGCGCGGCCGGGCGCTGCGGCGCACGATCGGCGACGCGACCCGCCGCCTCTCCGTCACCCGGCAGTTCGTCAAGTTGTACGAGCCGTACACCTCGAGCCGGACCTGCTTTGACGACCGCGCCGCGCGGATCCTCGCTCGTCGGCCGTACGCGCACGTGCCGATGGCGTCCGGGCGACCACTGGCGGCCGCCTCGGACACGACCGCCCGGGACACGACCGCCCGGGACAAGATCGCCCCGGGCACGAGCGCCCCGGGCACGGCGGCCCGGGATGCTGCGGGCCGGGACACAGCGGGCCCGGACACTGGTCCGTGGGATTTCGACGCGACGCGCATCCACTGGGGCGAGTACTGGACCCGGGTGCACCTGCCGGCGTTGGTCGACCTGATGCTGGCCACCGGCGGGCGGGCTCAGGAGTGCCGACGGCGCTCGCCGGCCCCCCTCGACAGCGACCTGGGGGGCGTGCGGGTGGTCGAGCGGTCGGTGGAGGCCGTCGCCGCGGGGCTCGCCGCGGCGGGCCTCACCCTCCTCGCCGACCCGCTCAGGCAGACGCCAGGCAGGACGGCCCCAGGAGCGCCTTGAGGTCGCCGAACAGGGCCGGGCTCGCGCTGACCCGCAGCGAGTCGTCCAGGCGCATCAACACGGTCCGGCCCGGCTGCGTCAGCTTCACCTGCACTTCGGTGGCCCCCGGGTGCTCGACCAGCACCTCCTTCAGGCGCTCGGCGAGCCCGGTGGTCGCCCGGGTCAGCGGCAGCGACACCACGACCGGGCCGCGCGGACCCTCGGACAGGTCCGGCAGCGTCAGATCCTGGGCGTAGAGGCTGGTCGAATCGTCGCGCCGGTTGACCCGGCCGCGGACCGCGCAGACCACGTCCGTGGCCAGCATCGTCGAGACGGTCAGGTAGGTCTTGGGGAAGAACAGGCACTCGACGGCGCCCTCCAGGTCCTCCACCGTCACGATGGCCCACAGCTCGCCGTTCTTGGTGCGCTTGAGCTGCAGCCCCGTGATCAGCCCCGCGATCGTCACCACCGCCCCGTCGCCGCGGCCCCCCTCCTCCACGGATTGCGTCAGCGAGGAGATCGCGGTGTCCGCGTGCCGCGTCAGCACGTGCTCGATCCCGAACAGCGGGTGGTCGGACACGTACAGCCCGAGCATCTCCCGCTCGAAGGCGAGCTCGGTCGTCTTGTCCCACTTCAGGTCGGGGATCGGCGGCAACCCCGACAACGCGTCGGCCGCTCCGGCGTCCGCCTCCCCCCCGAAGGCCGCGAAGAGGCTGTCCTGCCCGACGGCCTCCTTGCGTTTCACGTCGACGAGCGCATCCACGTACTGCTCGTGGATCCGCAGCAGGCCGTGACGCGGGTGGCCGAGGGCGTCGAACGCGCCGCCCTTGATGAGCGACTCGATCGTGCGCTTGTTGCAGACCACCGCGGGCACCTTGTGCAGGAAGTCCGCGAAGGAGGTGAACTCGCCCTTCTCCGCGCGGGTCGTCACGATGGCCTCGACCACGTGGGCGCCGACGTTGCGCACGGCGGCCAGCCCGAACCGGATGTCCTCGCCGACCGCCGCGAAGAACCCGATCGAGGAGTTGACGTCGGGCGGTAGCACCTTGATGCCCATCCGGCGGCACTCCCCCAGGTACAGCGCGGACTTGTCCTTGTCGTCCCCGACGGAGGTGAGCAGGGCAGCCATGTACTCGGCGGGGTAGTTCGCCTTCAGGTAGGCGGTCCAGTAGCTGACCAGCCCGTACGCTGCCGTGTGCGCCTTGTTGAACGCGTAGTCCGAGAACGGGACGAGGATGTCCCAGAGGGTCTTGATCGCGGCCTTGGAGTACCCGTTGGCGAGCATCCCCTCCTCGAAGGGGACGAACTCGGCGTCGAGCACCTCCTTCTTCTTCTTGCCCATCGCCCGGCGGAGCATGTCGGCCTTGCCGAGCGAGTAGCCGGCCAGCTTCTGGGCGATCTGCTGGACCTGCTCCTGGTAGATGATCAGGCCCTGCGTCATCGAGAGGATCTCGTCGAGCGGTTCGGCCAGCTCGGGGTGAATCGGGACGATCGGCTGGCGGCCGGTCTTGCGCAACGCGTAGTTCGTGTGGCTGTCAGCGCCCATCGGACCGGGCCGGTAGAGCGCGAGGGCCGCGGAGATGTCCTCGAAGTTGTCCGGCTGCATGAGCCGCAGCAGCGAGCGCATGCCGCCGCCGTCCAGCTGGAACACGCCGAGGGTGTCCCCGCGCTGCAAGAGCTTGTACGCCGCTTCGTTGGTGGGGTCCTTGCTCAGAATGTCGAGGTCGATCTCCTCGCCGCGGTTCTCCTTCACGTTGGCCAGCGCGTCGTCGAGGATCGTCAGGTTGCGCAGCCCGAGGAAGTCCATCTTGACCAGCCCGAGCGATTCGCAGCTCGGGTAGTCGAACTGGGTGATGATCTGGCCGTCCTGCTCGCGACGCATGATGGGGATCACGTCGACCAGCGGCTCGCTGGACATGATCACGCCGGCGGCGTGGACGCCCCACTGCCGCTTCAGGCCTTCCAGGCCGAGGGCCGTGGCGACGACCTCTTGGGCGACCGGGTCGGAGGAGTGCAGGTCGCGGAACTCCTGGGCCTCGCCGTACCGCTTGTGCTCGGGGTCGAAGATGCCCGCCAGGGGGATGCTCTTGCCCATGACGTCCGCGGGCATCGCCTTGGTGAGCTTCTCCCCCACCGCGAACGGGTGGCCGAGCACCCGGGCGGAGTCCTTCACGGCCTGCTTGGCCTTGATCGTGCCGTAGGTGACGATCTGCGCGACCCGATCGTCCCCGTACTTGTCGGTGACGTACTTGATGACCTCGCCCCGCCGGCGCTCGTCGAAGTCCACGTCGAAGTCGGGCATGGACGGGCGCTCCGGGTTGAGGAAGCGCTCGAAGATCAGGCCGTGCGGCACGGGGTCCAGGTCGGTGATCCGCATGGCGTAGGCGCACATCGACCCCGCGCCGGAGCCGCGGCCGGGCCCCACGCGGATGCCGTTGTCCTTGGCCCAGTTGATGAAGTCGGCGACGATCAGGAAGTACCCCGCGTAGCCCTTCCCGATGATCACCTCCTGCTCGAACTCGGCCTGCTCGCGCGCGTACTCGGGCACGCCCCCCGGGAAGCGATCGACCAGGCCGCGGTGGACCTCCTTGATGAACCAGCTGGTCTCGTCCTCCCCCGGCGGGCAGGAGAAGCGCGGCATGTAGCGGCCGACTTCCTCGTGGAAGCTGACCTCGCAGATCTCCGCGATCTTCAGGGTGTTGTCGCACGCCTCCGGGAGTTCCCGCCACATGTGGCGCATCTGCTCGGCGCTCTTGAGGTAGAACTCGTCGGCGTCGAACTTGAACCGGCCCGGGTCCATGAGCGTGGACCCGGACTGCACGCACAGTAGGGCGGCGTGCGACTTCGCGTCCTCGGCGTTGGTGTAGTGCAGGTCGTTCGTCGCCACCAGGGGCAGCGACAACTCCTTGGCGAGACGCAGCAGGTCGCGCTGCACCTGCTTCTCGATGGACAGGCCGTGGTCCATGACCTCGCAGTAGAAGCTGTCCGCTCCGAAGATGTCGCGGAAGTCGCTGGCCGCCTGACGCGCCTCTTCGTACTGACCGAGCCGCAGCCGGGTCTGGACCTCTCCCGACGGGCACCCGGTGGTCGCAATCACGCCGCCGGAGTAGGCCTCCAGCAGCTCCCGGTCCATGCGGGGCTTGAAGTAATGCCCTTCCAGCGAGGCCAGCGAGCAGAGCCGGAAGAGGTTGTGCAGGCCCTCGTTGTTGCGGGCCCACATCGTCATGTGCGTGTACGCCCCGCCGCCGGACACGTCGTCGCGGCCGGCGTCGACGCCCCAGCGCACCCGAGTCTTGTCGGCGCGGTTCGTCCCGGGCGTCAGGTAGCCCTCGATGCCGATGACGGGCTTGACCCCGTACTTCGTGGACTTCTTCCAGAACTCGTAGGCGCCGAAGATGTAGCCGTGGTCGGTCGTGGCGACCGCCGGCATCCCCATCCGCGCCGCGGCGGCGAAGAGGTCGTCGATGCGGGCGGCGCCGTCGAGCATCGAGTATTCGGTGTGATTGTGCAGGTGGGCGAAGCCCGACCCGATCTGGGAGGTGGGGGCGGCGGAGGCGTTCGGCTGGCTGGACATCGAGGCGAGTCTAGGCCGACGCGGGTCCCGGTCCGCGCCCGCTGCCAACCCCCGATGTCGCCTCGGCGAGCCGCCTCACCGGGCCGGGATCACGAGCAGTTGACCCGCGTACACCGCCTCGTTCGGCAGGTCATTGAAGACTTGGATGGCTCGGGCTGCTTCCGGCAACGGCACCCCCGGCAGGTGCTCAGCGGCCACCTGCGTCAGGCTCTGACCGCGCTCCACGGTGACCGCGTGGTCGGCGCTCTGCCAGGGGGCGTGCGCGAAGGGGACGAAGCGGATCAGGGCCGCCAACGCCACCGCCGTGAACACCGCGAGGGTGCGCACGAGCCGACCCCGTCTTGTGAGCCGCCAGGTGCGCCTCGCCCGCCGTGGCGGGGCGGGAGGCGGCACCAGCCGCAGGTGACGCTCCTTACCCCTCCGCTCCCGTGGACCCCTCGTCGTCGACGTCCGTGGGGTGCTCCAGTCCAGGGCCACACTCATCACTGCCACCTCCCCAGTCCGAGCCCCGCGGGTGACGCTTCTCGCGACACGCCGGGAACTCGAACACGCTTCCGATTGACGCCTGTGCGATTATTGCCACAGATCGAACAGGATGTCGAGTGGTCGATCGAACGAATGTCTGGGACTTCCCGCGCGGCCGACCGTCTCGAGGAAGACTCAATCAGGCGCCACTGACAACCCTGGGACCAGGGAAAACACCAAGGAGGGACCCATGGGACGGATCCACCGGCTCCCGGAGCGCGACACCGGATACGGACTCACCCAGCGGCAGAAAAAGATCCTCGACGTGATCAAGGCCGCGGTGTCGAAGCGCGGCTACCCTCCAAGCCTGCGCGAGATCGGCGAGCAGGTCGGCCTGACCAGCCCCAGCAGCGTGGCCCACCAGCTGTCGGCGCTGGAGCGCAAGGGCTACCTCCGCCGCGACCCGCACCGCCCTCGGGCCATCGAGATCGTGAGCCTGCCCCCCACGAGCCGACCTCGCGGCGGGGCGGCCGCGCCTGCCCCCACGGGCGCGTCGGGCAGCGGCTCCTCCCGCTCAGAGCCCGCGGCCACCGTCGACGAGACGGATTCGGGGGATGCGCGGCCCAGCCCGACGTACGTCCCCGTACTCGGCCGGATCGCCGCCGGCGCGCCGGTCCTCGCCGAGGAGGCCGTCGACGACGTCTTCCCGCTCCCCCGGCAGATCGTGGGCGACGGCGAGCTGTTCCTTCTGCGGGTCAGCGGCGACTCCATGGTCGACGCGGCCATCTGCGACGGCGACTGGGTCGTCGTCCGCCGACAACCGACCGCCGACAACGGCGACGTGGTCGCGGCGATGCTCGACGGGGAGGCCACGGTCAAGACCTTCAAGCGGCGCGACGGGCACGTCTGGCTGCTGCCGCACAACCCCGCGTACGACCCCATCGCCGGGGACGAGGCCGTCCTCCTCGGCAAGGTCACCGCGGTCCTGCGCCGGATCTGACGCCCGGCGCCGCGGCTCAGTCCTTCGTCCGGGCGAGCGCGCTGGCCAGGTACACCAGCGCCAGGACGGAGAACGCGCAGGCGAAGACGACGCGCCACGTCGCGGTGTCGCCCTGCACGATCCGCCACCACTGGAGGATGGCCGCAGCCGCCGCGAACGCGCTCAAGAACAGGGATTGGCCGCGTGTGCTGGTGAAGTGCCACCACTGACGCCGGGGTCGAGGTTCCATCGGAGCATCGTCCCAGGCACCTCTGCCTCTCCAACCCCGAGGCCCCAGGGGGTTCCTCGGAGAGTCGGATCATTCTCTGGCCGACGCGCGCGATGCGGGACCTCGCCTATTCGATAACGTCACGTTATGCTGAGGCGATGATCGACGCAGCGGGTTTGCGAGTGATGAAAGCCATCGCCGACGAGGGCAGCTTCACGGCGGCCGCCACGGCGCTCGGGTACTCCCAGCCCGCCATCTCCCAGATGGTCCGGCGCCTGGAGCAGCGGACCGGCACCGTCCTGGTCGAACGGGTGGGCCGCAGCGTACGGCTCACCGAGGCGGGGGATGTCCTCGCGCGGCACGCCGTCAGCGTGCTAGCGGCCCTCGAGGCCGCCGAGGAAGAGGTCGCCGCGATCGCCGGGCTGCGGGCCGGGCGGGTCCGGCTGATGGCGTTCCCCTCGTCGTCGGCCACCCTCGTGCCCCGGGCGCTGGCCAACGTACGGGCGCAGTACCCCGAGGTGACCGTGACGTTCATGGAGGGGGAACCCCCCGAGTCCCTGGCAGCGCTGCGTGCCGGGGAGTGTGATCTGGCGGTGGCGTTCACGTACGAGGGGACGGACCTCGGCCGGGGTGAGGAGGACCTCGACCAGTTCGTCTCCCACCGGCTGCTCGACGACGAGGTGCGCCTGGTCGTCCCCAACGACCACCCGCTCGCCCAGCATCCCGTGGCGCGGATCGCCGACCTGGCGAGCGACAACTGGATCGCCGGATGCCCGCGCTGTCGCGGGCACCTCGTACAGATGTGCCACGTGGCCGGCTTCGCCCCGCACGTCGGTTTCGAGACCGAGGACTACGTCGCGGTGCTGGGCTTTGTGGCCGCCGGCCTCGGGATCGCGCTGATCCCCGATCTGATCCTCGCGAGCGCCTCCAACCCCGGGGTCACGATCCTGCCGATCGACCCCCCGTCGCGACGTACGGTTCACGCCGTCACGACCCCCGATCTGTGCCGCGTCCCCGCCGTCCAGGCCACCATCGAGGCGCTCGTCGAGAGCGCGTCCGCCCTGAGCACGATGCCCGCTCCCGTGTGACCCGCCCCGCGATGTGGCGATACGACGGCGTGAGCAAGCAGCGGGCGCCCGTGTAGGGTCCCGGTTCCATGGTCGGTGTGCTGGAGGGCTTCGCGGTCATCGGCGCGATCATCCTGCTGGGCTACCTCCTCGCCGCCTGGGGAATCCTGGACGAAGCCGCGCAGCGCGCCCTCGCCCGGCTTGTGTTCTACGCGGCCACGCCAGCACTCCTCTACACGCTGCTGGCGGGCTCGGAGCTCGACTCGCGGCTGGCCATCGGCCTCGCCGTAGGGGCCCTGTCCGCGGCCGCCGCGGCGTTCGCGTACGTGCTCCTCGCTCGCCTCGTCTTCCACGAGGACGCCGGGACGGCCACGATCGGAGCCCTGGCCAGCTGCTACGTGAACGCGGGCAACCTCGGCCTTCCGATCTGCGTGTTCGTGCTGGGGGACGGGGCCGCGATCGCGCCCATCCTGTTGCTCCAGCTGCTCGTCATCGCACCCCTGGCGTTCTGGGTGCTGGACGCCGTGGAGGCCCGTACGCCCTCTCGCAGCACCGGCGCCGCTGGCGCCGTCGCGGACACCGACACGGTCTCAGCCGCTGGCCACGCCTTGGGCGCCGTCCGTGGTGCCGAGCAGGCGAAACCGCTCGCCCGGCGCACGCTGTGGGGCGGTCGCTGGGCCGTACTGGTCCAGCCCCTGCGCAATCCGGTCACCATCGGCTCGTTCCTCGGCGTGGTGGTCGCCGCGAGCGGCCTCGCCGTCCCCTCTCTCGTCACCCAGCCCGTCGAGATGATCGCGAACATCGCGGTTCCGGGCGCCTTGCTCGCTTACGGCATCTCGCTGCGGGTCGGCCCCCGCGCCCTGGCCGGCCCGGACCGCGCCCCGGCGCTCGCGGCGTCCGCGCTGAAGCTGCTGTTCCAGCCGGCCGTGGCCGCCGCCATCGGCGCCTGGGGATTCGGGCTGCGGGGCACGGGCCTGTTGACCGTGACGCTGGTCGCCGGGCTGCCCTCGGCGCAGAACGTGTTCATCTACGCCATGCGGTACAGAACCGGGACCGTCCTGGCCCGCGACGCCGTCTTCGTCACGACGACCGGGTGCCTGGTCACCCTGATGGGCATCGTGGCCGTTCTGCATTAGCCGCGTACGACCGGCCCGCCATCACCAGGCACGGCGACGCACCACCAGGTACGGCGACGCAGTCCCGGGAGAGCGTTCCGCAAACCCCGCTTTCGCGCGCCGCGCCCGGTTCCGCCGATGAGGACCCGATTCCGCCGACGAGAGCCCGGCCATCCGCGGGACCCCATCCGCGTTACCAGGACCCCACCCGCGATTCCGGGCCACCATCCGACACACCGACGCCCCCACTGACGCGCCGGGCCACCATCCGACACCCTAGCCCGCCACCCCCGTCACACCGCCACCCCGCCCTCCAGCCAATCGGCCACGGTCGCTGCCGGGCGCGACGGCGGCTCGTCGCGGTCGCGATCCGTCCGTCGACGACGGCCACCAGGAGGTCGCCGTCGCGGTCCGTACGGAGGACCGCCGCGCCGGTGCCCTCCAGGCTCGCCATCAGCGACGGGGCGGGGTGCCCGAACGTGTTGTCCGCACCCACCGAGATCAGCGCGGTACGGGGACGCAGGCGCATCAGCAGGTCGCGGTCGTGGTTCGCGGACCCGTGGTGGGCGACCTTCAGGGCGTCCACCGGGCGCGAATCCCCCTCGCGGGCGAGTTCGGCGCGGATCCCGGCGCCGGCCTCCCGCTCGATGTCGGCCATCAGGAACAGCCGGAGGCCGTCGACGTCCACGTCGAGGACGACCGAGTTGTTGTTGGGCACGGACCCGGCGGCCGTCCTGCCCTCCGGCCAGCGGACCCGCGCCGTCACCGCGCCCCAGCGCAGCACGTCGCCGCGGTGGACGCGGTGCAGTGGCACGCCGCGCGCCGCCAGGGCGGAGGCGACACGACGGGCGTCGTGGGGCGGGTCGTCGACGCCACCGGTGAATGCCTCCCGGACGGTCCACCGCCGAAGGACGCCGTCCAGTCCCCCGCTGTGGTCGTCGTGCAGGTGCGTGAGGATGAGCGCGTCGACGGCGGTGACCCCCAGCCGGTCCAGGCAGCGCGCGATCGGCGCCGGAGCCGGGCCGACGTCCACCACGACGGCCGCCGAGGGACCCGTACGCAACACCATCCCGTCGCCCTGGCCGACGTCGCACAGCACGTACCGCCACCGCGGATCCGGCCACCCGCCCACCGACACCGGCGCCACGCAGGCCGCCGCGATCGCCAGCGCCGACGCCGCCGCCAGCGGACGCCGCAGCGCGTGGGCGACCAGCCACGGACCGGTGAGCAGCGCCAGCGCGGTCAGGCCCGCGAGCAGCACCGCTCCGGGGACGCCGCCGGGCCACGGCAGCGCCGCGAACGGGACGTCGGCGCTCCGCCGGGCCACCTGCGCGATGCCGAGGGCCGGCACCGCGGCGAGCGCCGCCACCCAGGATCCCAGCGGAACCCAGACGGTCGCCGCCAGCGCCGCCACCAGCCCGACGATCGTGGTCGGCGCGACGAGGGGCGCGGCGGCCACGTTGGCCGCCACCCCGATCAGCGACACCGAGCTCGAGAGGAGCACGATGACCGGCGCGCACATGACCTGCGCGGCCAGCGGGACCATCAGGATGGGCCCGACGCCCCGCCAGCGGGACGGGAGGAACCGCCCCAGCGCTTCTCCCCAGGGTCGCGCGAACACCAGCAGCCCGATCGTCGCCAGCGTCGAGAGCGCGAAACCGTACGACCGCGCCAGCCACGGATCCGCGAGCAGCAGCACGAGCACGGCGGCCCCGAGGGCGGGCGGGCCGACGCTCCGCCTCGAGGAACTCACCCCCACCAGGCCCACCGCGCCCATCACGGCGGCGCGCAGGACGCTCGGCTCCGGGCGGGCCAGGACGACGAACCCCACCAGCACCAGCCCCGCCCACGCGGGTCGCCAGCGGCGCGGCAACCGCACCGCCCGGGCGAGGCCCAAGGCCGCGGCGAGGACGATCGCGACGTTCGACCCCGACACGGCCGACAGGTGCGTGAGGCTCGACACGCGCATGGCCTCCGTCAGGTCCTCCGGCGTCAGGCTCGTGTCCCCGATCACCAGGCCGGGTACGAGTCCTTGCGCGTCCTGCGGCAGCGAGGCCACCGCCTCCCGCAGCGCCCCGCGTACGTGCTCGGCGCCCGCGGAGACCGCCCCCGCCTCCGCCACGACCCGGGGCGGACCCGACGGGACGAACCGGGCGACGACATCGCCGCCGTCTTCGGTCCCCAGGAGCCGGCCCGAGGCGTGGATCCGCTCGTTCCACCGCAGGCCCGCCCACGAGGGCGGAGCCCACACGAGGACGGGGGTCGCGGTGGTCGATCGGGCGCCCCGCCCGTTGACCTCCTCGACCTGCAGGCGCAGGAGGATGGCGTCGGTGCGGCGTTCCGGGCCCGCCCGCAGCAGGCGCGGATCGCTGCCGACCCGGCCGCTGACCTCGACCACCGCGCGCTCGCGCGCCAGCTCACGGACGGGTCCGGCCTCGCGGGCGGCCACCTGTGCGGCAGCCGCGGAGAGCAGTACGGCGATGAGGGCCGCCGCCAGACCGATGACGGGGGCGGCGTGCCGGTGCACGTCCCGCCAGGATGGTGAGGCCCGCTTCGACCCGCGGCGCGACGGTGAACCCACGCCCGCCCACGACCCAGGGCCGAGCCACGACCCCGCTCCCACGGCGGCGGCCACCACGGCGCCCGTGATCAGCGCCCGAGCGCCCAGGGGCAGGAGCACCACGAGGGCGGCCCACGCCAGAACCGCGGGCAGGACGAGGCGCAGATCCAGCGGCCCGCCGGGCACTTCCTGCCGCTCGGCCATTCAGACCCGGACCAGCGGCGTGAGTTGGGCCAGCAGCTTCGGGCCGATCCCGGGGACCTCCGCGAGCTCCTCCACGCGGCTGAATCGGCCGTGCGCCGCACGCCACTCCAGGATTCGTCGGGCCGTGACGGGGCCGATCCCGGGCAGGGCGTCCAGGGCCGCCTCGTCGGCCTGGTTGAGGTCGACACGTACGGCTCCGCCCGCCGCCCCTCCGGCGGTCCCGCCCGGGCGCGCGGCGGGCGGTGCCCCGGCAGGAGCCCCGGCCGCCCCCGCCCCGCCTGCCGCGGCCGCCGCGCTCGCTTCCGGCGACCCCTTCGCAGGCACCGCCACCTGTTCCCCGTCGGCGACCGGCCGGGCCAGGTTGACCACCCGCAGCTCGGCGTCCGCCAGCGCTCCCCCCGCGGCCGTCACGGCGTCCTGTACGCGCGCGCCCGGCCCCAGCCGCACGACCCCCGGGGTGCGCACCCGGCCCACGACATGGACGACGACCGGACCGGCAGCCGCGCCGGCCGAACCTCCTCCGTGCGTGGCAGCGCCGCCGGCCTCCGCCTGACCGGGGCCAGCGGGGTTCGAGGCAGCGGCGCCCGGCGTGGGCCCGCGCGCCAGCGCCGACCCGTCGCCGGACGTGGCTGCGGTGCTCGGGGAGGCCGGTACGGGGGTGGGCGTCGCGCTCACCTGAGCGATGACGGCTCGCCCGGCGAGGATGGCCACGGCGACCAGGCCCACGAGCACCGCGCCCAACACCGCCGCCCAGGCGGGCCGGATCACCGCCTCGCGCAGGGAACCGGGCAGCGTGAACACTCGCGGTTCGCCGCGTCGCTCCGCGCGGTGTCGCGCCCCGCGCGATCGTCGAGCGCGTCGCTCGATGGTGCGGTCCGCGCCTGGTCCCACCGTGCGGTCCACGTCTCGGGCCGACGGTGGGCCCGACGCCCGAGCCGGAGGACGCACGGGCGTGGGCCTCGGAACGGTGCTCGATGGCCTGCCACGGGGTCGGTCCGCTGGCCGCTCCGGAGTGTCGGCGGGCCGTTCAGGTCCCCACGGCGACCCCGCCTCGGGCTCCGGTGCGGTCAGGCCGGACAGGAGCCGCTCCACCCGGTCGGGCGGTGGCGGGCTCGGGAGGACGCGACGCATGCAACCCACCGTGTCGAGACGAGCCGCTTTCCGGGAGCCGCCGGGAAGACCCTGTGGATGCGCCGCCTTCCGACGGCGGCTGTGGACGACGGCGACCGTGGACGACGGCGACCGTGGACGACGGCGACCGTGGACGACGGCGACTGTGGGCGGGCGGGGTCAGAGCGACAGCACGGGCACGACCGCCCCGGTCAGGCCGGGCTGACCACGACTCCGATGCTGCCGGGTCCGAGGTGCGTGGCGCCGACCATGCCCAGCTCGACCACATCGGCCGAGCTCACGGGCGTACCCGCTTTTTCGCATTCGGCGGCCACCGCCTCCGCCAGCGACTCGGCCCGCGACGCGGCGCCCACGTGGTGTAGGGCCAGCCGTACGGGGCCGCCGGATTCCCGCCCGGCCTGCGCCGCGAGGACGGCCAGACGCGATGTGGCCCGCCCCATGGTGCGCAGCTTCTCCAGCGGCTGGATGCGCCCGTCGCGCAGCTCCAGCAGGGGCTTTACGGCGAGCGCCGACCCCAGGAACGCGGACGCCGCACCGATCCTCCCGCCCCGGCGCAGGAACTCCAGGGACGCGACGCAGAAGAGGATCCGCGCGGCCGCCGCCCGCTCCCGCGCGATCTCGGCCACCTGCTCCGGACCGGCGCCGTCGGCAGCGGCAGCCGCCGCGTCCAGCACCGCGAACCCGAGCGCCGCCGCCATCACCTCCGAGTCCACGGCGTGCACCGGCACCGGCGACTCTTTGGCCGCGAGGAGCGCGGCCTCGTACGTGCCGGATAGAGCCGCGGACAGGTGCACGGACACGATGGCGTCCGCCCCCTGCGCGGCCAGCTGCTCGTAGGTCCGCAGGAAGACCGCGGGGGCCGGTCGGGAGGTGCTGGCGAGCCCGGCCCTGGACAGGGCCCGTCCGAGCTCGCCCTCGGGGCGGTCCTCGCCCTCGACGTACACGTCGTGGTCAACGATCACCGACAGTGGCACGACGGACACGCCCGCCGCCTCCAGGGCACCGCGGGGCAGGTACGCCGTGGAGTCGGTGACGACCGCGACCCTCATCCGTCCGTCCCCGTGGGCCCCGTCCGCACAGATCCCGTCGACGTAGACCCCGACCGCGAAGACTCGGTCGGCGTGGACCCCGACCCCGGCCCACCTGGCTTCGCGCGATCCGTGCGGTCCACCCGACCCGTCATCGTCGGCTCACCCCGCGACGATGTTGACGAGCGACGGCGGCCGCACGATCACCTTGCGGACCGTCTTGCCCTCCAGCAACGCCGCGATCTTCGGGCTGGCCAGCGCCGCGGCCTGCAGCTCGTCCTCGGCGATGTCCGCGGGCACCTGCAGCCGGTCGCGCACCTTGCCGGCCACCTGGATCACACAGGTGACCGCGTCCTCGACCAACAGGGCGGGGTCGGCGACGGGGAAGGGCTCGTACGCCAACGACTGCGCATGCCCCAGCCGGGACCACAGCTCCTCGGCGATGTGCGGGGCGACGGGCGCCACCATCAGGACCAGCGATTCGGCCGCCTCGCGCGGCACGACGTCCAGCTTGGTCAAGCCGTTGGTCAGCTCTATCAGCTTGGCGATGGCGGTATTGAACCGCAGGTGCTCGTAGTCTCCGCGCACTCCCTCGATCGTGCGGGCCAGCAGCTTGGCGGTCGACGCGTCCAGCCCCGCGGCCCCACTCGCGCCTCGTCCTCCCGTACCGTCTCCACTCGCGTCGTCTGCACTCGCGCCGTCTGCACTCGCGTCGTCTCCACTCGCGCTGGACTCGGTCGGGCCGGCGATCCGCGTCGCGCCGGTCTCCTCGTCGACCACGATCCGCCAGAGGCGCTGCAGGAACCGTTGGGAGCCCACGACGGCCCGGGTCTCCCACGGCCGCGACACGTCGAGCGGGCCCATGCTCATCTCGTACACCCGGAACGTGTCCGCCCCGTAGGCCGCGTACATCTCGTCCGGCGTGGTGACGTTCTTGAGCGACTTGCCCATCTTCCCGTACTCGCGGCGCACGCTCTCGCCACGCCACGTAAACACCGGCTCGCCGTCGGCGCCCGGGTGCTCCTCGACCTCATCGGCGGGGACGGCCTGGCCGCGGGCGTCGCGGAAGGCGTACGCCTGGATGTAGCCCTGGTTAAACAGCCGCCGGAACGGCTCGGCGCTGCTGACGTGGCCCAGGTCGAAGAGGATCTTGTGCCAGAACCGGCTGTAGAGCAGGTGCAGCACGGCGTGCTCGACGCCGCCGACGTAGAGGTCCACGCCGCCCGCGTCCGGGGCGCCGGGCGGCATCGAGCCCGGCAGGCCGAGCGCGGGCGTGGGGCGCGGCCCCATCCAGTACTCCTCGACCTCCGGGTCCACGAGCGCGAGCTCATTGGTCGGGTCGAGGTAGCGCAACTCGTACCAGCAGGATCCCGCCCACTGCGGCATCACGTTCAGCTCGCGGCGGTAGGTCGCCGGGCCGTCACCGTGCCCGTACGCCGACAGGTCCAGCTCGACGTGCGTCCAGTCGTGGGCCTTGGCCAGCGGCGGCGTCGGGTCGCTGGCGCC
The DNA here is from genome assembly GCA_039812465.1 of Austwickia sp. Classification (GTDB taxonomy): domain Bacteria; phylum Actinomycetota; class Actinomycetes; order Actinomycetales; family Dermatophilaceae; genus Austwickia. The sequence continues at coordinate 18,059 of JBDIAS010000035.1, forward strand.
GTCGTCCGGGTCGTGCTGGGTCGGGCTGTAGTCCTCGACCTCCGGCAGCTCGACCGGCAGGAACTCCGTGGGCAGCGCGATCGGCAGGTCGTGCTCGTCGTAGACGATCGGGAACGGCTCGCCCCAGTAGCGCTGGCGACTGAACAGCCAGTCACGCAGCTTGTACGTGATGGCCCCGCGCCCGAATCCCTTGGCCTCCAGCCAGGCCGTCATCGCGGCCTTGGCCTCCTGTGTGCCGAGCCCGTTGAGGTCGATCTCGTCGTTGGCGCTGTTGATCGCCGGCCCGTCGCCCGTGAACGCTTGATCCTCCGGGTGATCCGGCGGGGGCTGCACCGTGCGGACGATGTCCAGGTCGAAACGCGTGGCGAAGTCCCAGTCGCGCTCGTCTTCGGCGGGCACCGCCATGATCGCGCCGGTGCCGTAGCCCATCAGCACGTAGTCGGCGATGAACACCGGGATGCGCTCCCCCGTGACGGGGTTCGTCGCGAACGAACCGGTGAAGACGCCGGACTTGTCCTTGCCCTCGGTCTGCCGCTCCAGGTCGCTCTTGGCGGCGGCCTGCGCGCGGTAGGCGGTGACGGCCTGCGTGGGCGTGTCGTACGCGCCGGTCCAGGCCGCGCGCGTCTCTTCCGGCCAGGCGAGCGGCACCAGGTGGGCGACCAGCTCGTGTTCGGGGGCCAGCACCATGAACGTGGCGCCGAACAGCGTGTCGGGCCGGGTGGTGAACACCTCGATACCCTCGACGGAGCCGCCGGCGGTGGCCACGTCGAACACCACGTTCGCCCCGCTCGAGCGGCCGATCCAGTTGCGCTGCATCAGCTTCACCGGCTCAGGCCAGTCCAGCCGGTCGATGTCGTCGAGCAGCCGGTCGGCGTAGGCGGTGATCCGCATCATCCACTGGCGCAGGTTGCGCTTGAAAACCGGGTAGTTGCCGATGTCGCTGCGGCCCTCGGCGGTGACCTCCTCGTTGGCGAGCACGGTGCCGAGGCCGGGGCACCAGTTCACCGGCGCCTGCGACAGGTAGGCCAGCCGGTAACCGTCGATCACCCGCCGGCGCTCGACCTCGTCGAGCCGCGACCAGGACCGTCCGTCCGGCAGCTCCCTTGCCCCCACCTCGAACTCGGCGACCAACTCGTCGATCGGACGGGCCCGGCCGCGTCCGACGCCGTCGCGGGTCGGCGCCTGCGGGTCGAACCACGAGTTGAAGGCCTGCAGGAAGATCCACTGGGTCCAGCGGAAGAATTCGGTGTCCGTCGTGGCGACGCTGCGCCGGTCGTCGTGCCCGAGGCCCAGGCGGCGCAGCTGGGCGCGCATCGTGTCGATGTTGGCCTGCGTCGTCACCGCCGGGTGCTGCCCCGTGGCCACCGCGTACTGCTCCGCGGGCAACCCGAACGCGTCGTACCCGAGCGCGTGCAGCACGTTCTTGCCCATCATCCGCTGGAACCGTGAGAACACGTCGGTCGCGATGTAGCCCAGCGGGTGCCCCACGTGCAGGCCGGCGCCCGAGGGGTAGGGGAACATGTCGAGCACGAACAGCTTCTCCCGCCCGGCGACCTTCTCGGGCTCGCCGATCGGCCCGGCGGGGTTCGGCGCCCAGAAGGTGCGCTCAGCTTCCCAGCGGTCCTGCCACGCCGTCTCCAGGCGGGCGGCCAGGTCGGCGGTATAGCGGTACGGGGTCTCGCTCATCGTCTCGCGCACTTCCTCACATCGTGTCTGCTGCGCCCGTACGGGCTGCGCCGTGCCGCGGCAGCCGTACGGGAGTCCCGCCGTCCCGGGTGAGGGTCGGGCGGCACGGGCCCGGAACATGAAGAAACCCCTGACTTCGGCAGGGGTGCGGCCACACTGAGTCCCGGCTGGTCAGCGTGGCTGGCTAAGCAGTAGGGCCCGTCGCATGCGCCCAGGGTAGCCCACGGCGCACCGGCGCCCGTATCCGCCGCCGCCGCGTGGGCGGTCCCCCGGGCGCCCGCGTGGGCGGTCTCGTGGCCTGCCGCGCGGGCGGTCTCGTGGTCTGCCGCGCAGACGACGCCGAAACCGGCTCAGGCCGTCAGTGCGCCGACGACCAAGCCGAGCTGCGCCAGGTGGTAGGTGCTCAGCACCACCAGCCCCGCCCGGGCCCTGGGCCCGACGAACCGGTCCAGTGCCAGCACCGCGTCGGAGATCGTGAACAGCACCGCGCCGACCATCGCGAGCACCTGACCGCTCAGGCCGGCGACGACGGCCAAAAGGCAGAGCGCGGCCCCGTACCCCAGCACCGCCTGCCCCAGCATCACGTCGCCCCGCGCGAGGAGGGCCCGCCGGACGCGGGGCAGGGATCGCACCGCGAACGGCGCCACGAGCACCGCCCCGAGCAGCGCGAGCAGCAGCGAAGGACCCTGCGCGCCCGCGATCGCCGCGAACGCGAAGAGATAGGCCACGTGTCCGGCGAGAAACGCCCCAAGCCCGAGCAGGAAGGCCCAGCCTTCCTGCGAGAGCAGCGCGGCGTCCCCGACCAGGCCGAGCGCCAGGGCCGCCAGCACCGCCCAGCCGACCCCGCTGGTCGTGGCGCCGAGCGCGACGGCGAGCGCGATCAGGATCAGCGTCGCGGCAACCTTGGTGACGGGAAAAACAAGGTGGTACGGGGGGAGGGTGGAGCGCTGGTCGGCGTACCAGCACGTCGCCGCGCACGCGAGGAACGCGACCCCCAGGAGGATGGCGATCATGGTGAAGGGACTCTATCGGGCTCGCTGAACGCGCAGGCGCGTCCGTCGCGTCGGTCAGGTCACCCCGGCGATCACGCGCGTGGCCCGCCGAGACCGGGCGATCAGGTCCACGAGGTGTTCGTTCAGCATCGCGGGGTGCTCCAGCATGATCAGGTGCCCCGCCAGGTCGACCACGACGTGCTCGGACCCCGGCAGCAGGCGCACGATGGCGTCGCTGTGTTCCGGCGGCGTGAGCCGGTCGTCGGTCCCGTTGAGCACCAAGGTCTCCAAGCCGTGGTACGCGGCCAGGGCCTCCGCCTTGTCGTGCGCGTTGAGCCTCGGGATGAACGCGGACACCACATCCAGCCGCGTGCTATAGAGCATCGAGGAGCTGAAGTCCACCAGGCTCATCGGCACGGGCGAGGCGAACGAGCCCCAGTTGGTCAAGAAGTTCAGGACGTCGCGGCCCGCCCGGACGACGGAGTCCACCTGGTGCTGCGAACCGGCCAGCCGCTTGGTGACCGTGGGCCCGACCTTCCACACAGCCCGGCCCGGCAGCATGCCGACGCCGAAGGTCAGGCTGGACAGCCCGCCGGTGCTCGTGGCGACGAACGCCGCACCGATCACGCGGTCGCGGACCAGATCCGGCCGGTGCAGGCCGAGGGACATCATCGCCATGCCGCCCATCGAGTGCCCGACCAGCACGATCGGCCCCTCTGGCACGGCGGCCTCGATCACCGCGGCGAGGTCGGCGCCGACCTGGTCGATGGTGTAGCTGTGCGGTTCGCCGACGTCGGAGCGCCCGTGACCGCGCAGGTCCCACAGCACCAACGGGTACCCCACCTCCCGCAGCATGCGCCGCTGGAAGACCCAGCACCGGGCGGACAGGCAGTAACCGTGCGTGAAGATGATCGTCGGCAGCCTCTCCCCGGGGGTTGGCGGAGGGCTTGCCTCACCGCGGGGGCGGTCGATCTCGACGTGCAGCGTGGCCCCGTCGGTCGCGCGCACCTCCAGGGTCTCGTCGGGGTTGACCTCGTACACGCCGTATCTCGCCCCGCGCTCCTCGTCCAGCGCGAGCGCCAGACGCCGGTCCCGGCTGAGGCGCTCCGCGGCCAGACCGGCCGCCGTCGTCAGGCCCGCCGCCGCCAATCCGCGCCCGAAACCCGTCAGACCCCGTACGGCACCCATGCTCGGCGCCATCACCATCGGCTATCCCTCCTCGGAAGCCTGGCCGGGTGGCGCCGTCGCCACCTCGACCGCAGGTTCGCGTACCCCTGGACGACCAGTGAAGCACCCAGACGGCCCTTCCGCGGCGGAAGCGGGAGTCCGGATCCTCACATCCGTGTCCCGCTCCCGGACGCGCGGTGGGCCGCCCCCTGGGAAGGGAGCGGCCCACCGTCTGACGTGCACGGGGACGTGAGTCCTATCGGCACCGATCGCGGGTTATGTGACCCGTCTCGAGCCGGAGAGGTGACGTCCGTGAACGCTACGCGTCAGAGACCATTGAACGTACGTGCCATGGCCGACTTCTTGTTGGCGGCCTGGTTCTTGTGGATGACGCCCTTGCTGACCGCTTTGTCGAGCTTCTTGGACGCCAGGCGGAGCGCATCGCTCGCCGCGTCCTTGTCGCCGCTCGCGGCGGCCACCCGGAACTTGCGGATCCAGGTGCGCAGCTCGGACTTGTACGCGCGGTTGCGCTCGGTGCGCTTGGCGTTGGTCTTGATCCGCTTGATCTGGGACTTGATGTTGGCCACGGGTTCTCTCTTCGGGTCGATCGGCTGCCGGGATCGGCAGGCCCGCCCTCTCCTCCCGCGGCGGGCCGGCGCGCCAGGCGGACGCGAACGGCCGTGGCTCACCCATGGGATGGCCGCGGGCCAAGGACGGACTCGGACATGCGTGTCAAGCGCACGACCTGGGCGCGCACGCAATCCACCACCCTACCGGGGCGAAGCGCGCCCGCCCAAACCCGTCCGCCGCGGCGGGGGCTCACCGGCGCCGGGTGCTGGCCGCTCGAGCCGAGACGATCTGCAGGATGACCCGCTCCACCGCGTATTGGGGGTCCCGCCCGCCTCCCTTGACCGCGTGATCGGCGGCGGCCACCGCCTGGATCGCCGCGCCCAGGCCGACGAGGTCCCACCCGGAGAGGGCTCGCCGGGCGCGGTCGATCTGCCACGGGGCCATCTCCAGCGCCTTGGCGAGCTGGGCGGAGGAGCCGCGCGGGGCGCCGGCCACCTTCACGAGCTGGCGCAGTTGAGAAGCCAGCACGGCCACCATCGGCACTGGGTCGACCCCGACGGCGAACGCGTGTCGCGCGAGCGACAGGGCCAACCCGGCGTGGCCGGCGAGGGCGGCGTCGGCGACCCGGAATCCCGTGGCCTCGATCCGGCCACCGTGATAGGTCTGCACGGTCCGCTCGTCGACCGTGCCCTGGGTGTCGGAGACCAGCTGCGCGCACGCGGCGGCGAGCTCGGACAGGTCCTTGCCCACGGCCTCGACCAGCGCCCGGACGCCCTCGGGGTCGATGGACCGGCCGGCCCGCCGGAACTCGCCCGCCACGAAGTCGCTCTTGTCCCGGTCCGACTTCACCGCCGGGGCCTGCAGCACTCGCGCCCCAGCGGACTTGAGCCCGTCCAGCACTTTCTTGCCGCGCACTCCACCGCCATGGACGGCGATGAGCGTCACGTGGTCGGCGGGGGCCGCCAGGTACGCCAGCAGGTCCTTCGCCAGCTCGTCGCCGACCTCCTCCAGGCCGGACACCACCACGGCCGTGGACCCCCCGAAGAGCGACGGGCTGGTGTGCCGGAGCAGCGCACCCGGCTCGTACCCCGCCGCCTCCACCCGGATGACGTCGAGGTCGGGCTGGGTCGCGCGCAGCGCGTCCAGCGTGGCGGTCACGGCGCGCTGCGCCACGAGCTCTTCGGGGCCGCTCACCAGCACGTACGGGGGCACGCCGGCACTGACCGGTGAGCGGGCCTCCAGCGGCGGGCCCTCTTCGGCCTGCGCCGGGCGGGCACCTCTGCGCCGCGGCGGCGGCGTCACCACGTCTCCCCACGTCGCCCGGCCAGCCCGTTCGGCACCCACGCCGCGTGTCGCAACCGGCCCGCCTCGCGCCGCATCCGGCAGGCCCCTTGTCCCGTGCTCACGCCCCCACCCTGTCACGTCGCACCGACGACGCCCTGGTGGCGCCCGATCGCCCGGTCGCCCACTCGTCCCGCACCTCCCGCTCATTTCCTCGTCCCGCCATTTCCCGCACGTCCCGCTCATTTCCCGCCCACGGGCGGCAAACGTACGCATCACCCCAGCACCCCGGCGCCACCTCCCGCCCACGGGCGGCAAACGTACGCATCACCCCAGCACCC
>JBDIAS010000036.1:0-23315 GCA_039812465.1 Austwickia sp.
GCCCGCGGGCTCACGGTCGTCGGCACGGTCGTGGACCGGCCCAGCTTCACCCGCCCGCGGGTCCTGGACGTGGTCCGCGCCCTCGACCTGGAGGTCCTCTCCGCCGCGAACCTGGAGCGCCGCGTCGCCGAGAGCGTCATCGCCGCCCAGGCCGTGCCCGGCTTCATCCCCTCGCTCACGCCCGGCACGCTGGTGATCGCCCCCGGCGACCGGCACGACGTGCTGCTCGCGGTCGCGCTGGCGGAGGCCGGCGGCCTCCACCTGGCCGGCCTGCTGCTCACGGCCGGCATCACCCCGGACCCCGACGTGATGCGCCTCGTGGAGCCGGCCGTGGACGGCACACTCCCGCTGCTGCTCTCGAGCGAGAAGACCCTGCCGACCGCCCAGCGGATGCTCGGGATGGACCGGGAGATCCCCGACGACGACGAGGAGCGGGCGCGCAGCGTGATGGTGGCGGTTGCCTCCGGCTACGACGAGGCGTGGCTGCACGAGCTGCCCCGCCACCAGCGACCCCAGCGCACCACGCCCGTCCAGCTGGAGCGGCGCGTCAGCGAACGGCTCCACTCCGGCGTCACCCGCCTCGCCATCGCCGACGCGACCGACCCGCGCGTCCTGCGGGCGATCGCGAGCCTAGGAGACCACGACGGGCTGCAGTTCCTCCTCGTCGGCTCCGCGGACGACGTTGATCAGCGCGCGGCCGAGGCCGGGATCACGCTCCCGATGAGCGCCACCTTCGTCGACGCGGACGAGGCCGCGCCGCACCTGGACGAGGTGTACGAGCGCGTGCGGGCCGCCGGTCTCGAGCCGGACTCTGCCGACCCGCTGCTGGAGGCCCTGGCCCTGCTGCGCGCCGGGACGGTGGACGGCGTGGTCGGCGGCCTCGGGGTCGAGCCCGAGGCGCTCCTGGCGACCCTGCAGGCCGTCGTTCCCCTGCGCAGCGACGTGCGCACCCTCTCCAGCACCCAGGCCGCCCTCTTCCCCGACGAGGCCGTCCTGCTCGCGGACTCCCTGGTCAACACGCACCCGACCGCCGAGCACCTCGCCTGCATCGCCGCCCAGACCGCCGCCACCGCGCGGCTGTGCGGGATCGTCCCCCAGGTCGCGTTCGTAGAGCCCAACCCCTGGAGCACGACCGCGGCCGCGGACCGCGCCGCCATCGAGCAGGCACGCCGGATCCTGGCCGAGCACCGCCCGGACCTGCCGACGATGGGCCCCCAGTCCTACCAGGAGGCGTCGCGCCGCACGGCGACGGTCGGCGACGGCAACGCGAACGTGTTCGTCTTCCCCGACGTGGCCTCCGCCGCCTCGACCGCGAAGGCGGTGTCCCAGGGCACCGGCGCCCGCGTGCAGGCCCCAGTGCTGCAGGGGCTGACCCAGCCGGTGAACCTGCTGCCGGCGGACGCCTCCCCCGAGCGGGTACGTGACATCGTGCTGGCGACGGCCCTCCAGGCGGCCTACGCCGGCTGACCCGGCACCGGCACGGGCGCGGTGTCGGCGGTGCAGCACAGGGGCCCCGCCATGCGTACGTGGACTCGCGCGCCGATAGGCGGCGGCGTCGTGGTGCGGACCAGCAGTGCGGTCCCGCCGCCCTGCGCCAGCGCGCCCTGACCGATCGGGTCCAGGAACAGGGTGACCAGGCAGTCGTGCCCGTAGTAGCGCACGGTCTCCACCACGGCCCACGCGCCGTCCGCGGAATCGGCTGCCGCGCCCCCCGTGCTCGTCGCCGTGACCACGCTCACGGACGGGTCCTCGTGCCCGGCGTGCGCGGCGTGCCCGGCGTGCATGGCGTGCGATTCGCTCGCCTGGGTGCTCAGGACGAGGTGCTCGGGACGCAGGAGCACGCGCCCCTCCCTCGCCATCACGCTGCACCCGGTGGGGACCGGCCCGAGCGGCGTGTTCCCGGCCGCGTCGATCGGCAGCTCGACCACCTCGCCCACGAACCGCGCCACCCCTTCCGTGGCGGGCCGCGCGTAGACGGCCGACGGCGTGTCGTGCATCTCGATACGGCCGGCGGACATGACCGCGACGGAGTCCGCCATCGACAGCGCCTCCTCCTGGTCGTGCGTGACCAGCAGCGCCGTGGCGCCCGCATCCTGCAACACGCGCTTCACGTCGTCGCGGACCGATGCCCGCAGCGAGGCGTCCAGCGCCGAGAAGGGCTCGTCGAGCAGCACCAGCGCCGGGCTCGGGGCGAGCGCGCGGGCCAGCGCGACTCGCTGCTGCTGACCGCCGGACAGCTGCGCGGGATGCAACCGCCCCGCGCCCGGCAAGCCGACGAGCTCGAGCAGCTCGTCGACCCGGGCCTCGTGGCGGGTGCGCTTCCACGGCAGCTGGCGGCGCCCGCGGTCCAGCCCGAACGCCACGTTGCCCGCCACGTCCAGGTGGGGGAAGAGGGCGCCGTCCTGCGGCACGATGCTGATCCCGCGCCGCTCCGGCGGCACGAACGTCGCCGCGTCGGCCACCAGGCGTCCGCCGATGCGCACCTCGCCCGCGTCCGGCTGCAGGTGTCCCGCGAGGATCCGCAGCAGCGTCGTCTTGCCGCACCCCGAGGGCCCCAGCAGGACGCCCACGGTGCCGGACGGCACGCTCAGGTCGACGCCGGACAGCACGCGCGTACCGCCGAAGGACTTGCACACCCCCCGCACCGACACGTCGCTCATGCGAACACTCGCCCCCTCATCGCGCCCCTCGCCATCGTCCCCCTCCGCCGCTCGCCGGTCCCGCTCCGCTCGCCCTTGCTGCTCCGCCGCTCGCCCGGGGTGCGGTGCGCGCGGAGGGGTACGCGCCCATCCTGCCCGCTCATCGCGGTCCTCGCGCTCGAAGCGCTCCAGCGCCCACCCAAGGGAAGAGGGCGCAGGCGCCAGTCGTACGCGTCCATCGTCGCAGTTCATGCCATCTCCATCCAGGGCGATCGCTCCGTCGGGGCGGACGGCGCGGGGCCGGCGGGCGGGACCTGCCGGCGGGTCCGGCTTCCGAGGGCGCCGCTCGTGCGCAGCAACCACAGGGTCGGGAAGACCCCGAGCGCCACCAGCACCACGGCGTAGGGCGCGGCCTGCCCGTGCGCCGCGATCGACGTGTAGGACCACAGCCGCGTCGCGAGCGTGTCCACCCCCGTCGGGTGCAGAAGCAGCGTCGCGGGCAGTTCTTTGGCGGCCGTGAGCATCACGAGGGCCGCGCCGGTGGCGATGCCGGGGGCGGCCAGCGGCAGCGTCACCCTCCGCCAGGTCGCGAGCCGCGTGTGCCCGAGCGAGCGGGCCACGTCCTCCAGCGCGGGGGGGCTCAACGCGACGGACGCGCGGACCGCGCCGACGGCGGCGGGGAGGAACAGCACGACGTACGCGAAGACGAGCAGCGGCGCCTGCTGGTACCACGCGGGCACGACCCGAATCCCGAAGAACACCAGCGACAGGGCCACCACCAGCCCGGGCAGGGCGTGCCCGGACCACGTCGCGGTCTCGATCGCCCGGGTCACCCGACCGGGGTGGCGCGCGGCCAGGATCCCCACCGGGACGGCGAGCAGCGTGCAGCCGATCGCGCCGGCGAGCGCGAACTGCACGGTCGCCCAGGCGCTCGCGCCGAGGGTGTCCAGACCGACGCCGGCGTTCACGCTGACCAGCATCCAGCGCGCGAGCGCCGCGACGGGCACGCCGAGCGCCAGCGCGAGCAGCGCCAGACCGGCCGCGCAGGCCGGGGCGCGGGACCGGCCCAGCGCGATGCGCTCGTGCGGGCGGGCGAGGCCGGCCCCGACGCGGGCGGTCTCGACGCGGCCGCGCGTGCGGCGCTCCCCGAGGGTGATCACGAGGGTCAGCGCGACGAGGAGGCAGGCGAGCACGGCGGCGGGGGTCCGGTCGAAGCTCGCGGTGTAGCTCGTGAAGATCGCGCGCGTGAACACGTCGCACTGGAGCATCGCGACCGCGCCGAAGTCGCTCAGCGTGTAGAGGGCCACGAGCAGCGCGCCGGAGGCGGCCGCCGGTCGCAGCGCCGGGATGCCCACGCGGCGCACCGCCGCCCACTGGGACAGCCCGAGGGAGCGGGCGACCTCCTCGGCGGCCGGGTCGGTGCGCCGGATGGCGGCGGCGACGGGCAGATAGACGTACGGGTAGGACACCAGCGTCAGCACCACGCTCGCGCCGAGCAGCCCGCGGGCCCAGGGCGCGGTGGTGAGCCAGGCGTACGCGGCGACGTAGCTCGGCACCGCCAGGGGCAGCCCGAGCAGCACCGCCAGCACCTTGCGCCCCGGGACGTCGGTGCGCGTCACCAGGAGCGCCGCGGCCACCCCGAGCACCAGCGACGCGCTCGTCACGATGACGGTGAGCGCCACGGACCGGGCCAGCAACTCCAGGGTGCGCTCCCGGGTCAGGATCTCCACCACACGGGTGACGCCCGCCTCGCCCGTGCGTACCGCGAGATAGACGAGCGGCACCAGCGCGATGCCCGCGGCGAGGAGCCCCGCGACCGTCAACGGCCACGGGGCTCGACCCTGGGCGGCGCTCAGGTGAGCCCCACCTGGTTGAGCATCTCCAGCGTCGCGGGAAGCGAGTCGAGGTCGTTCAGGTCGATGGTCGGCCGCTTGAGCGAGGAGAGCGCCGGCAGGTCGTGCTGGGTCGTCGTCACGCCGGCGACGACCGGGTATTCCGCGGTCTCGTCGGCGAAGTAGGTCTGCGCGCGCTGCCCGACCAGGAAGTTCACGGCCTTGGTGGCCGCCTCCTTCTGGTCCGTGTTCTGCAGGATGCCGACCCCGGCGACGTTGATCAACGAGCCGGGGTCCTCGCTGTTGAGGAACCGGATCGCCGAGACGACGTTGTCCTTGCCCTTCTCGGCCACGCGCTCGTACCAGTAGTAGTGGTTGATCAGTCCCAGGTCGACCTCGCCGGACTCCACGCCCTCCAGGACCGTGGTGTTCTTCTCGTACGCCTTCGGCGCGTTGGCCTTGAACTTCGTCAGCCACTCCCGGGCGCCGTCCTCGCCCTTGGCGACGCGCAGCGCGGTCACGAACGAGTGGAACGAGGCGTTGGTGGGCGCGAACCCGATGCGGCCCTTGTACTGCGGGTCCAGGACGTCGTCGATCGTGGTCGAGGTCGCGATGGCCGGGGCCTTGGTCGGGTTGTACGCGATGACCCGGGCCCGCGCCGACGTCGCGACCCAGTGCTTGCCCGGATCGGAATAGCCCTCCTCGACCTTCGCCAGGGTCGCGTCGTCCAGCGCGGCCAGCCGGCCGGCCTTGGCGAGCGCGCCGAGCGCCCCCGCGTCCTGGCTGAAGAAGACGTCCGCGTTTGTACGCTCGCCCTCCTCCGCCAGCTGCGCGGACAGCTGGGAGGAGTCGCCGTAGCGCACCTCGACCGGCGTCCCGACGTCCTTCTTGAGGTCGTCGAGGAGGGGGCCGACCAGGTTCTCGTTGCGCCCGGAGTAGATGACCAGGGCGTCGCCCGCGGCGGCGCCGGTGCCGCCTGCCGTGGTGTCGCCGCCGGAGCCGGCGCCGGAGCCTGAGCCGCAGGCGGTGAGGCCGAGCAGGGCGGTCGCGGCGAGGGCGAGAGCGGACGTGCGACGGGAGGGCCGTGCGGGCATGGGGGATGGGTCCTCTCAGGACAGGGACGGAGTAAGGCTTACCTCAGTAAGCCAGCTAAGGGTTACCTAAGCACGCGGGGTGCGGACGGTGCAATCGGTTCCCCGAAACTGGCCCGCCGCACCCGGGCGACCGCGGCGTCACGCGGGTCCCGGCGGCGGCGTCACGCGGGTCCGGCCGCGGCGTCACGCGGGTCGGGCCGGGGCGCCCGCTACGGTCGGATCCGTGACTCCTGCCCCGTCCGTCGCCGAACTGATCAGCGTCGCCCGCGTGGTGCGCGTGCCGATGCGCGTGCGCTTCCGCGGGGTGCGCGAGCGCGAGGCGCTGCTCCTGCGCGGTCCCGCGGGGTGGGGGGAGTTCGCGCCGTTCGTCGAGTACGGGGACGCCCAGGCCGCCCGGTGGCTCGCGGCGGCCATCGAGGCGGCCTGGATAGGACCGCCCGACCCGGTGCGCGAGTGGGTGGGCGTCAACGCCACCGTGCCGGCGGTCCCGGCCGCTCAGGTGGCCGACGTTCTGGCGCGCTTCGAGGGGTGCCGGACCGCGAAGGTCAAGGTCGCCGAGCCGGGCCAGGGTCTGGCCGAGGACGTCGAACGGGTCGCCGCCGTGCGATCCCTCATGGGTGAGCGCGGTCGCATCCGCGTGGACGCCAACGGCGCCTGGTCCGTCGACGACGCGCGCCGGGCGTTGGCGCGGCTCGCCCCGTACGGCCTGGAGTACGCCGAACAGCCCTGCGCCGCGGTCGAAGACCTGGCCGCCCTGCGGGTCGCGCTCGCCCGGGACGGCGTGGACATGCCGATCGCCGCCGACGAGTCGATCCGCAAGGCGCAGGACCCGCTGCGGGTGCGCGAACTCCAGGCCGCCGACGTGATCGTGGTCAAGGTCGCCCCGCTCGGCGGGGCCCGCCGAGCCCTGCGGGTCGTGGCCGACTGCGGGCTGCCGGCCGTGGTCTCCAGCGCGCTGGACACGTCCGTGGGCCTCGCGGCCGGGATCGCCCTGGCGGCGGCGCTGCCGGAACTGCCGTACGACTGCGGGCTCGGGACGGCGGCGCTGCTGTGGGGCGACGTGGCCGCCGAGCCCCTGCTGCCCGCGGGCGGGCGGTTGCCGCTGCGGCGGGTCGAGGCGGACGAGAGCCTGCTGGCGATGTTCGAGCCGCCGCCGAGCCGCGTGGCGTGGTGGCTGGAACGGCTCACGCGCTGCCACGCGCTGCTGTGAGGCGGTGCGCGTCAGGCGGGGGTCACGGCCACGAAGATTCGCCGCCCCGCGAGGGACGTCAGCACGCAGGTCAACTCCTCGCCCTCACCGGAGAGGCGCAGGTCGCGCCGCAGCCGGTCGGGGTCCACGTCGACGCCTCGCTTCTTGATCACGAGCCGCCCCACGCCGCGCGCGCGCAGCCACGCCCGCAGGGGCTTCACCTGCAGGGGCAGCGCGGCGAGGACCACGTACCGCCGGGCCCAGGGCACCTCGACCGCCGCCTCGCTCACCACGTACCCCGCGCCCGGCGCGACCTCGACGCCCCCCGTGAGCGAGGCGAGGACCCCGACCAGGCGGGCCCGGACGACGGCCCGGTCGGGGTCGTACCACCATTGACCCTCGCGCGGCAGCCGCCCGTCAACCGGAGCGGCGTCGCGCGGCGACCGCCTGGCGGCGTCCTCCGGTTCGCGGATCTCCCAGGCCACGGCCGGTGCCCCCGGCCGGTCGCCGGGGCGCAGCACGAGCGCCGACCGCCCGGGCCGGCTCGCCAGCGGGCCGAACCACAGGGCGCACTCGAGCACCTCACCGGCGTAGGAGGTCCACTGCGCCTCCACCGGCCCGGCGGCCGCGGACGCCTCGGCGAGGGCGGATTCGGGCAGCGACGGAGAGAGCTTGGCGCCGGTGGCTGGGACGCGCGCGGCGGTGAACAGGACCGTGCGCCAGGACGGGGACAGCGCGTCGAGGCGGAACGTACGACGGGTCCGGCCGGTCGCGTCCGTGGCGCCGGGCAGCCGGCGGGCCGGGTCGAACCAGACCCCGACGCGTGCGGCGTCGGCGGTGAGAGGCCCTGCAGTTTGCGTGGCGGGACGCTCGGCGACCTGGTCAGCGATCTGTCCGGCGACCTGGTCAGCGATCTGCTCGGCGACCTCCTCGGCGTCGGCGACGCGGGCGTCCGCGTCGTCGAAGTGGCGAAGGTTGACGCGGGCGATCAGCGCGGTCGCGGGGTCGGCGTCGACGGCGCTCACCCGCAGCCCGAGGGCGGCGAAGGCCATGGCGTCCGCGCCGATCCCGCAGCCGAGGTCCCAGACGTGCTCGACGCCCGCGGCCCGGAAACGCTCCGCGTGCCGCGCCGCCACCTCCAGGCGGGTGGCCTGCTCCAGGCCGTCCGGGGTCAGCAACATGCCCTCGGCGAACGGCCCGAGCTTGCCGGCGCCCCGGGCGCGCAGCCGGGACTGGGTCAGCGCGGCGGCGACGAGATCCGGCGCGTACCCCTCCTCCCGCAGCGCCTCGCCGAGGTGCAGCGCGGCGCCCTCCTCATAGTGCGGGAGGGCGGCGAGCAGCGACCACCCCTGAGGCGAGGTGAGCAGCTCAACGGTCCGCGGGTCCACGGGCCCTGACACTAACCGTCCTTTGAAGCCGGGCGCCTCGCGGCGGGCCGTCGCCCCCAGCCCTAGCACTCGAGTTGACCGAGTGCTAAGCCGCGTCCTAGATTCGCTTTAGCACTCGGCACGATCAAGTGCCAGTCATTTCGACCGCTCCCCGGTCCGTACGGCGACCCCCGCGACGGCGCCGCGCGTACCCCACGGGCGCGCATTCCGATTGTTCCCGCGACCGCTGATGCGGTCGCGGCCGAAGCGAAAGGTTCCCAGCGTGTCGGTTTCCATCAAGCCGCTCGAGGACCGCATTGTCGTCAAGTCCAACGACGCGGAGCAGACCACGGCCTCGGGCCTGGTCATCCCGGACACTGCCAAGGAGAAGCCCCAGGAGGGCACGGTCGTGGCCGTGGGCCCCGGTCGGTGGAACGAGGATGGCGACGAGCGCATCCCGCTGGACATCGAGGTCGGCGACACGGTGATCTTCAGCAAGTACGGCGGCACCGAGGTCAAGTACGGCGGCGAGGAGTACCTGATCCTCTCGGGCCGCGACGTCCTGGCCGTCGTCGAGCGCTGACCATCCAGCGAACGCTGACGATTCGACGGTCGAGCTAGCGAGAGGATTTACATGGCCAAGGAGCTGGAGTTCAACGACTCCGCCCGCAAGGCGCTGGAACGGGGCGTCGACGCCCTGGCGAACACGGTGAAGGTGACGCTTGGCCCGAAGGGCCGCAACGTCGTGATCGACAAGGCGTGGGGCGCCCCCACGATCACCAACGACGGCGTCACGATCGCGCGCGAGATCGAGCTGGAGGACGCGTACGAGAACCTCGGCGCCCAGCTGGCGAAGGAGGTCGCGACCAAGACCAACGACATCGCCGGCGACGGGACGACCACCGCGACGGTGCTCGCCCAGGCGATGGTGAAGGAGGGCCTGCGCAACGTGGCGGCCGGCGCCGCTCCGTCCCTGCTGAAGCGGGGCATGGACGCGGCCGTCGAGGCGGTCTCGGAGCGCCTGCTCGCCAACGCCCGCGAGGTCGAGGGCAAGACGGAGATCGCCCAGGTGGCTGCGCTGTCGGCCCAGGACGACGAGATCGGCGAGCTGATCGCCGAGGCGTTCGACAAGGTCGGCAAGGACGGCGTGATCACCGTCGAGGAGTCCCAGACGGCCTCGACGGAGCTGGAGTTCACGGAGGGCATGCAGTTCGACAAGGGCTACCTGTCGCCGTACTTCATCACGGACCCCGAGCGCATGGAGGGCGTCCTCGAGGACTGCTACGTCCTGATCAACTCGGGCAAGATCTCCAGCGTGCAGGACGTCCTGCCGCTGCTGGAGAAGGTGGCGGGCGCCAAGAAGCCGCTGCTGGTCATCGCCGAGGACGTCGACGGCGAGGCCCTCTCGACGCTGGTGCTCAACCGGATGCGCGAGGTCCTCAAGGTCATCGCGGTCAAGGCGCCGGGCTTCGGCGACCGCCGCAAGGCCATGCTGCAGGACATCGCGATCCTCACGGGCGCGACGGTCATCAGCGAGGAGGTCGGCCTGCGTCTGGACGGAGCGGACCTGGACTCCCTGGGCCAGGCCCGGCGCGTGGTGTGCAGCAAGGACACCACGACGATCGTGGACGGCGCCGGTGAGGACGCCGAGGTCGAGGGCCGCATCAAGCAGATCAAGCAGGAGATCGAGCGCAGCGACTCCGACTGGGACCGCGAGAAGCTGCAGGAGCGGCTCGCGAAGCTGGCCGGCGGCGTGTGCGTCATCAAGGTCGGCGCCCACACCGAGGTGGAGCTGAAGGAGAAGAAGCACCGCATCGAGGACGCGATCTCGGCCACGCGCGCCGCGATCGAGGAGGGCATCGTCGCCGGCGGCGGCTCCGCCCTCATCCACGCGGCGTCGGCGGCCTCCGATCTCGACCTGGCCGACGACGAGGCCACGGGTGCCGCGATCATCGTGAAGGCGACGGCGGAGCCGCTGCGCTGGATCGCCGAGAACGCGGGCATGGAGGGTTACGTCGCGGTCGCCAAGGTGCGCGAACTGGAGCCCGGCATGGGCCTGAACGCGGCGACGGGCGAGTACGAGGACCTGTACAAGGCCGGCGTGATCGACCCCGTCAAGGTGACCCGCTCCGCGCTGCGCAACGCGGCGTCGATCGCGTCCATGGTGCTCAGCACGGACACGCTCGTCGTGGAGAAGAAGGTCGAGGAGCCGGCGGCAGCCGGCGGTCACGGCCACGGGCACGGTCACTGACGGACGAAGCTCGAGGCGGCCTGCGCGCCGCTGACAGCGACGCACGGGGAATGATCAGCACGAATGGATAAGGGTGAGGGCCGGGGTTGCACACCCCGGCCCTCACCCATGCGTGCTGTCGGTCTACGACGCGCGTGCTGCGGGCAACGACGCGCGTGCTGTCGGGCTACGACGCGCGGGGGACCCGCCGTTCGGCCACGTGGATGGCCTCGCGCTCGTCCTCGGTCAGCGCGCCCCACACCCCGTACGGCTCGCGGACGGCGAGCGCGTGCTCTCGGCACTCGCGCAGGACCGGGCACTGTTGGCAGATCATCTTGGCTCGCTCGTCGCGGCGCCGCCGCGCGGCGCCGCGCTCTCCTTCGGGATGGAAGAATACGTCCGGACTCGCGGTGCGACACAACCCCTGGAATTGCCACTCCCACCGGTGTGCCATAGGCCCGGGAAGCCGGGAGATCTCCGCCACGAAACGCCTCCTTGGTGCGTGCGCCCGCCGACCGGCGCGGGGTTGCGAACTGCCTGCAGGGCAGGCAAGTTTGACTCAGCGTCCCGACCGTTCGACGTCCGGTCGCTCCGCCGCGCCCTTCGGCGAGGCAATACCCGGGCGCCCGCGGCCCAAACGTGCCGCAACACGACATACTGGAGACCCATCGCGGGGAGGGGGTGAGGATCGCGTGAGACGCTGCGAGTGCGATCGGCGCCGTTCAGCTCGCCGCGCGACCGGTCGTAGGCCGGGGACTGGTCCGATCACCGAGAGGGAAAGCCGAACATCTTGACCTCTCCCGTCCGTGATCCGCGTCACACTTCACCGTCGGTAACGCCGACGGTGGATTCGGCGATGGAACCAGTGCAGGCCCGGTCTGCGTTGACCGAGCTCGCGCTGAGGGCTCAAGGGGGGGACGCTCGCGCACGGGAGGAACTGCTCGCTGACGTCCACAATCGGGCATTCCGCTACGCGAGGGCGCGGCTTCATACGTTTTCGCAGGCGGTGTCTGCCGCTGAGGACGCAGCGCAGGAGGTGTGCATTGCGGTGTTGACGTCGTTGGCGCGTTACGACGACCGCGGGCGCCCCTTCGAGGCGTTCGTGTACACGATCTGCGCGCACAAGGTGGCTGACGTGCAGCGGGGCGTGATTCGCTCGCCGCAGCCGACCGACGTCATCCCGGAGACCACGGACCTGCGCGCGGGACCCGAGGAGCAGGTGATCGGGCAGGACGAAGCCAGCAGGGCCTGGGCCATGCTGAGCGAGCTCCCCGACCGGGAGCGGGAGCTGCTGACGTTGCGGCTGGCGGTCGGCCTCACGGCCGAGGAAACCGCGCAGACGCTGGGGATGACGAACGGTGCGGTCCGCGTGGCCCAGCACCGGGCACTGGGGAAGTTGAGGAAGCTGATGGTGGCAAGGGGGGTGGAACGCTGATGACTGAGGAGACTTTCGGTACGGGTCCTTTCGACCCGCGACCGGATGACGAGGGCCCCTCGTCGCCATGGGACCCCGAGCCGCTGGAGGCGGAGGGCTTCGACGCCGACGACCTGCTGCTCGACGCGCTGGCGCGCGGCGAAGGAGTGCCGGGTGACGACCTCGGGTCGCTCCTGTCGGCCTGGACCCGCCCCATCAACGAGGACGCGATGGCTGCGGCCGGGGCGTTCAACATCGCCGCGATCGAGGCCAAGGCGGCGCTGCTCGCTGCGGGTGCGGCCGGAGCGGCCGCAGGTGCCGCCATGTCCTCGGCGGGTGGCGCCGCAGGCAGTGCGGCTGCAGGCAGTGCGGCCGCCGGGAGCGCAGCCGCGGGCACGGCGGCCGGCGGGAGTGCCGGGGTTGCGGGGGCTGCCGCGGGGACGGCCGGTGCAGCGGCCGGAACGACCGCGACCGGCGCCGGTGCCGCCATGTCCACGGCGGCGGCGGGGGCTGCCGCCGCGGCGGCGGCCGGCGGGGCGGTGGCTGGCGGCTTGTCCGGGGGCGCGATCGCCGGCGGCGTGGTCGCGGCGGGGGCGCTGGCGGTGGGCATCGCCACCTCGACCGGACACATGGACGTCAACCCGTTCACGAAGCCGACGACCCCTCCGCCGGTGACCTCGCCGACCGTGCCGGGCTCGGCCACGAGCACCCAAGACACCCCGCCGACCCTGCCCGGAGTGCCGGCCAGCCCCTCGCCGACGGCGATCCCGACGATGCCCAGCCCCACGTCCACGACGGTGGTGGTGCCGCCGCCGACGCAGACGACGCCACCGGGGCCGAGGCCGACCCGGCCGCAGCGTACGGCCGAGCCCGTCCCGACGCTGCCGACGACCCCGCCCGAGGATCCGGACGGGACGACCCGGCCGCCGCACACGCACCCGACGCACTCGACTCGGACGTCCTCACCGGGCGGGGACGAGTCCGACGAGGAGAGCTCTCCAGTACGCCACGAAACGACCACCTTGCCCCGGACCGGGGGACCGGTCACCCCGGTGGTGTCGTTGTCCCCACCGCTCACGGTGGGTCCCTTCCCACCATTCCCCCTCACGCCGGGTCCGTCGCTCAGCCTGAGCCTGCTGCCGTTCCCTAGCGTCGGGGAGGGCACGCCGACCTCCGTACCATCACCGTCCGACGGACCGGACACTTCCACGCCTGAGGCGAGCACCCCACCGCCGTCGTTGTCGGAGAGCGGGCCGGCGACCTCCGACGACCCGGCCCCGTCCGACCCGGCCGCATCGGACCCCGCCGCATCCGACCCCGCCGCATCCGACCCCGCCGCTCCCGGGCCGGAGCCGTCCGAGCCGACTCAGGGTGGCGCGCCGGTCGAATCCCCGCCCGTCGAATCCCCGCCCGTCGAATCCCCGCTCGTCGAGCCCGGACCAGACGATCAAGGACCCGTCGAGCATGGTCCGGCGGAGCCCGCACCAGCAGGGCCCGTCGAGCCTGCGGCCTCACCGACGCCGCAGCCGAGCCCGCAACCTGCGCCGAGCCCGCAACCTGCGCCGAGCCCGCAACCGGAGCCGAGTCGGCAGCCGGTGACGTCCGGCCCCGCCGCCCTGCCGACGAATCCTGCGGCGCCGCGAGAGCGCGTACGGGCCGCGCAGCGCCAGCGGGGTCCGGCGTTCGCCGCGAGCGCGCCGGCGATACGGGCGCGCCCCAGCGTCCCGTGGATGTGCCAGCCGACACCCACCGGATGGACCTGCGTCCGCGACCGCTGACCGGCGCAGAGCCTCCGGGGTGACCAGGCCGAACGCGCCGCGGCGCGGCTCGTAGACTGCCGTCATGTCCGCCCAGTCCGTCCCTGACCCCTTCGCGACCATCGGCCTGACCTTCGACGACGTGCTCCTGCTGCCCGGGGAGACCGACGTCATCCCGAGCGACGCGGACACCTCCACCAAGGTCACCCGCAACATCGACCTCAACATCCCCCTGGTCTCCGCCGCGATGGACACGGTCACCGAGTCGGCGATGGCCATCGCGATGGCGCGCCAGGGCGGCCTCGGCATCCTCCACCGCAACCTCTCGATCGACGCTCAGGCGCACCAGGTGGACGTGGTGAAGCGCTCGGAGTTCGGGATGATCACCGACCCGGTCACGACCACGCCGGAGGCCACGCTCGGCGAAGTCGACCGGATCTGCGGGCAGTTCCGGATCTCGGGCCTGCCGGTCGTGGAGGACGGCGACCGCCTGGTCGGCATCATCACCAACCGCGACCTGCGGTTCGAGTCCGACCCCCGCAAGAGCGTCGCCGAGGTCATGACCCGAGCGCCGCTGGTGACCGGCCCGGTGGGGATCGCCAAGGAGGACGCGCTCGCCCTCCTGGCCCGGCACAAGATCGAGAAGCTGCCCCTCGTGGACGAGAACGGATGCCTGCGGGGGCTGTTCACGGTCAAGGACTTCACCAAGACGGAGCAGTACCCGCTGGCCACCAAGGACGGGGCGGGCCGGCTGCGGGTCGGCGCGGCCGTCGGCTTCTGGGGGGACAGCTGGGAACGCGCGATGGCCCTGGTCGACGCCGACGTCGACGTCCTGGTCGTGGACACCGCGAACGGGCACGCCCGCGGGGTCGTCGACATGATCCGGCGGCTGAAGGCCGAGCCGGCGGCGCGGGGCGTGGACATCGTCGGCGGCAACGTCGCGACGCGCGCGGGCGCCCAGGCGCTGGTCGACGCGGGCGCGGACGCGGTCAAGGTGGGCGTGGGGCCCGGGTCGATCTGCACCACGCGGGTGGTCGCGGGCGTCGGGGTGCCGCAGATCTCGGCGATCTACGAGGCCGCGCAGGCCTGCGCGCCGGCGGGGGTGCCCGTCATCGGCGACGGCGGGCTGCAGTACTCCGGTGACATCGCCAAGGCGCTGATCGCGGGGGCGGACACCGTGATGCTGGGGTCTCTGCTGGCCGGCTGCGAGGAGAGTCCCGGCGAGCTGGTGTTCATCAACGGCAAGCAGTACAAGAGCTACCGGGGGATGGGCTCGCTGGGCGCGATGCAGTCCCGCGGGCGCGGCGCCTCGTACAGCAAGGACCGCTACTTCCAAGGTGACGTCGAGGACGACGACAAGGTGGTCCCGGAGGGTATCGAGGGCCAGGTCGCCTACCGCGGCCCGCTCGCCGCCGTCGTCTACCAGTTGGTCGGCGGGTTGCGCCAGTCCATGTTCTACGTCGGGGGCGGCACGATTCCGACCCTCAAGGAGCACGGCCGGTTCGTACGGATCACGGCGGCCGGGCTCAAGGAGTCGCACCCGCACGACATCCAGATGACGGTGGAGGCGCCGAACTACACCATCGGCCACTGACCCCTCGGCGACCCAGCCTCCGGCGACCGACCCCTCGGCCACCGAGCGTCCTGGCGGCGTGGGCCGCGGCACATCTGGCGGCGTGGGCCGCGGCGGGGTGTCGCCTGGCACGTCACAGGCGTTACACGCGTGCGGTGTCGGTACGAAGTGGCAGGGTGAGTCTATGACCATGACGCAGCGGGGCCCCCACGAACGGGAACGAGCCATCCCGGGCTCGGTGGGGTTGGCGCTGGGTGGCCTCGCGGGCAGCAACGCGTTCGGCGCGGGGGTGCTGCAGGCGGCCCGGGACCTGGGGTTCAAGCCGTTGATCATCTCCTGCACCTCGGGCCAGCTCGCCTGGGTGGACGAATACCTGCTGGCGGGGGAGCGGGGCCCGTCGCTGCGGGAGCCGCTGCGGGAGCTGATCGCCCAGGGCGAGCGCACCGGGATCCGCGACCTGGACACCGCGCTGCTCGGGTTCCTCGGGGTGCGCGGCGCGGTCCGCCCGGCCCGGTGGGAGTACCCGAAGGACCTGGTCCGCAACTATTGGCGGGCGTGGTTCAAGATCGCCACCGGCTGGCCCCGCATCTCATGGCTGGAGCAGTCGATGGCCATCGCGCCGGGGCGGATGCTGGTCCCCGACTTCCCGGACAGCTACTACGAGGAGATGGCGGCCCGGTTCAACGACGCCGACGTGGCGATCGTGTTCAACAGCTACCACCCGGCCGCGGGGTTGGAGCACGTGCACCTCAACCCCGCCGCCCTGGACCTCTACGAGCGGCGCACGGGCCGGCCCGATGATTACGATCCCGGCCGGGAGAGCCGGCACCGGCCCCGCACCGTCTACCAGCGGATCTCGGCCCGGTCGATCAAGGACGGGCTGTGGCTCTACGAGTACGGCTTCGACAAGTCGTCCGGTTTCCTGGACGGGGCCTACTTCCGGCAGATGATGCTCGCCGAGCTGTGGCCGGCGTCCGACATCGTCGCGGTGCGGCCGCTGGCGCACGCCTGGACCGGGGAGGACCTGCCGACGAGCTTCGCGGCGATTCAGGACCTGAAGAACCAGGTGTTCTTCGACGGCTCGTACGCGGGTGAGCGCGGGCAGATCACGCTGATCAACGCGCTGCTGGCCTCGGGGGAGCTCTCGAGCGCGGGCTATCACCACATCACGCTCCACGAGATCGAGCTGCACGAGCGCCGGGGTCTGCTCGACTACGTCTTCGAGAACGAGGGCGTCTTCGACGCGGGCCTGGAGCAGGGCCGCCGGGTGCTGGGCGCGATCGCGCAATCGAGCGCACCTTCCGACGAGTAGCCTTGGGCGATGACCGAGATCGAGATCGGCCGGGGCAAGCGAGGCCGCCGGGCGTACGCCTTCAACGACATCGCCATCGTCCCCTCACGGCGCACCCGCGCCCCGGATGACGTCTCGTTGACGTGGCAGATCGACGCCTACGCGTTCGACCTCCCGTTCGTGGCCGCGCCGATGGACTCGGTGTGTTCCCCCGAGACGGTCATCGCGTTCGGACGGCTCGGCGGGCTCGGCGTCCTCGACCTGGAGGGTCTGTGGACCCGTTACGAGCACCCCGAGGCGTTGCTGACCCAGATCGCCGACGCTGGGGGCGAGGGCGGCACGATCACGGCGCAGATGCAGAAGCTCTACGCCGAGCCGATCAAGCCTGGCCTGATCACGGAGCGCCTCCGGCAGATCCGGGACGCCGGGGTCGTGGTGGCGGGGGCGCTGTCGCCGCAACGCACCCAGGAGCACTGGCGCACGGTGATCGAGGCGGGCGTCGACATCTTCGTGATCCGGGGGTCGACGGTGTCGGCCGAGCACGTGAGCAGCCAGGCCGAGCCGCTCAACCTCAAGCGGTTCATCTACGAGCTCGACGTACCGGTGATCGTCGGCGGCGCGGCGACGTACACCGCTGCGCTGCACCTCATGCGCACCGGCGCGGCGGGCGTTTTGGTCGGTTTCGGCGGCGGACCGGCCCACACGACCCAGCGCACGCTCGGCATCAAGGCGCCGATGGCGACCGCGATCGCCGACGTCGCGGCCGCCCGACGCGACTACCTCGACGAGTCCGGCGGTCGGTACGTCCACGTGATCGGCGACGGCGGGATGAGCTGGTCCGGGGACATCGTCAAGGCCATCGCCTGCGGCGCGGACGCGGTCATGCTCGCCTCGGCGTTGGCGCGGGCCGACGAGGCGCCCGGTCGCGGATTCCACTGGGGACCCGAGGCGCACCACGAGCAGCTGCCGCGCGGCGAACGCGTGCACGTCGGCACGACGGCCCCGCTCGCGGAGATCCTGCACGGCCCCGGCCGGGCCGCGGACGGGACGACCAACCTGGCCGGCGCCTTGCGCCGGGCCATGGCCACGACCGGATACAGCGAGCTCAAGGAGTTCCAGCGCGTCGAGGTGGTCGTCTCACCGCGCGACGAGGAGTGAGCGTGTGGCCGTGGCGACCCGTCCGGTCGCCACGGCCCGCACGCGGAAGGCGGTGAGCATGACGGACGGTGGGCAGCTTGCGCCACGCCTCGGATTCGTGCGCCCGGGCGTCGGTCGGGGCGTCGCCGAGGGGCCGGACCGCCCGCTGCCCCGGACCGCCCGGGACTTCACCCCCCTCGACGAGGCGCTGGTCGCGCGGCTACGGCGCTACACCCTGGCCTCCCCGAGCGCGGAGGAGTTCGAGGTCCGGGCGCCCGCCACCGGTGACGTCCTGGCGCGGCTCCCGATCTCGACGCCGCACGACGTGCGGGTGGCGGTGGACCGCGCGCGCGTCGCCCAGACCGCCTGGGCTGCGCAGCCGGTCCGGAAACGCGCGCGGGTGCTGCTCCGCTTCTACGACGAGCTGCTCGACCACCGCGACGAGCTGCTCGACCTGGTCCAGCTCGAGACCGGCAAGGCGCGGATGCATGCCTTCGAGGAGATCTTCGACGTCGCCCAGGCGGCCCGCTATTACGCGCGGACGGCCGGGCGGCTGCTGGCGCCCCGCCGCCACGCCGGCGCGGTCCCTGGCCTGATCCAGGTGACGCAGGTCCGGCACCCGAAGGGGGTCGTCGGGGTCGTCGCGCCGTGGAACTACCCGCTGTCGATGGGCTTCACGGACCTCCTGCCGGCGCTGGTGGCGGGCAACGCGGTGGTCGTGCGCCCCGACGAGAAGGGCAGCCTCACGCTGCTCTTCGCGTTGCACCTGCTCGCGCGGGCGGGGGCCCCGGCGGGGCTGGCCCAGGCGGTCCTCGGGCCCGGTCCGATCGTCGGCGGCGCGGTGTGCGAGGAATCCGACTACGTGCAGTTCACGGGCTCCACGGCCACGGGGCGGCAGGTCGCGCGGAGCCTCGGCAAGCGCCTCGTCGGCGTCTCGCTGGAGCTGGGCGGGAAGAACCCGATGTACGTCGCCGAGGACGCGAGCCTGGACCGCGCGGTCGAAGGCGCGGTCCGCGGCGCCTTCACCTCCTCGGGACAGATCTGCGTCGGGATCGAGCGCCTCTACCTGCATCGGGAGATCGCCGAGGAGTTCCTCTCCCGGTTCCTCCCCGCCGTGCGCGCGTTGCGCCTGGGCGGCGACCTCGAGTACGGCGTGGACATGGGCAGCCTGGCCAGCCCCGAGCAGCTCGCGACGACCGCGCGGCACGTGGACGACGCGGTGGCCAAGGGCGCCACAGTGCTGGCGGGCGGGCGGGCCCGGCCGGATCTGGGGCCGTGGTTCTACGAGCCGACCGTGCTGGAGGGTGTCACGGAGACGATGGAGGTGCGCCGGGCGGAGACGTTCGGGCCGGTGGTGAGCATCTATCGGGTGGACGGCGACGGCGAGGCGATCCGGGCCTGCAACGACAGCCAGTACGGGCTCAACGCCTCCGTGTGGACCCGCGACGTCGCGCGCGGACGCAAGATCGCCGCCCTGCTCCAGGCCGGGAGCGTGAACGTGAACGAGGCGTTCGCCGCCGCGTACGCCTCCATGGCGGCGCCCATGGGCGGCATGAAGAACTCGGGGCTGGGCCGGCGGCACGGCGTCGAGGGGCTGCTCAAGTACACCGAGCCGCAGGCCATCGCCGTGCAGCGCCTGATGGGCTTCAACCTTCCCCCGCGCCTGCGCTCCCCGGCCGGGGTCGCGGCGGTGACCGCCTCCCTGCGGCTCCGGCGCTGGGTCGGGCGAGGCTGACGCCGGGATGACAGGCAGGCCGGGATGACGGACAGGATGACGGGCGTCACGGACCCGGGAGCCTGGGCTGTCAGGGTCGACGGATAGCCTGACGGCATGTGGCGGACGGCGGTACGACCTCGGTGGTTGGCGCTCCTGGCGCTCGTCATCGCGGTCATGGCCGGGTTCGGCTTCCTGGGGAGCTGGCAGCTCGGCGTCGCCAAAGACACCGCCGCCATCGAGGCGGCCCGCGAGGCCGCCGAGCGCCCCGAGGTCCCGATTCAGCAGGTCATCGGCCCCCACGAGCCGTTCCCGACCTCGGCCCTGTCCCGCCCGGTGACCGCGGTCGGCAGCTACCGGCCCGGCGACCACGTCCTCATCACGGACCGCAAGCAAGGGGACCGCCTCGGATACTGGCTCGTCGACGGCCTCGTCCTCGAGGACGGCGGCGGGCTGCTGCCGGTGCTGCGCGGGTTCGTCACCGACCCGGGCGCCGTGCCCGAGGCGCCGACCGGCCGCGTGGAGGTGCGCGGCACGCTGGCGGTGGGAGAGCCCAGCCCGGATCAGTACCTGCACATGCCCCCCGGCCACCTGCAGCGGCTCAACACCGCGACGCTGGTGAACCTCTGGCCGGGCGACCTCTACAACGCGTTCGTGTTCGCGGCACAGGAGATCCCGCTGGACGGCGGGGCCGCCGCCGTCGCGACCGAGGGCCTCGACCGCGTGCCCGCCCCGCCCCCGGAGGCGGGAGGCTTCGCCTGGCGCAACCTCGGCTACGCGCTCCAATGGTGGTTCTTCGCGGCGTTCGCCATCTACATGTGGTGGCGGATGGTCAGCGAGGACCACAAGGAGCGCCTCGCCCACGACCGCGCCGTCGGCCAGGACCGCGCTGGCGGCCAGGACCGCGCTGGCGGCCAGGACGCCCCGCCCACCTCCGTACGCGAAGACCCGACCAGCGCCGCGCCCGCGCGGCCTCTCGAAGGAGAACCCAGCCGATGAGCACGACCGCCCCCTCCCGACCGCTCGCCCCGGCGAAGGAGATCCGCACGGCGCTCACGTTCTTTCGAGCGATGGCGTTCGTCGTCGGCGTCGGCCTGCTCGTGCTGCTGGTGGAGGTCTACCTGAGCTACGGGGCCGGGCTGAAGGGCCGGGACAACCCGCTGTGGTGGTGGCCGCAGCCGCACGGATTCCTCTATATGGTCTACGTGGCCGCGACCCTGCACCTGGGCATGAAGGTGCGCTGGGGCCTCGGCAAGCTGGTGCTGATCATGCTCGCCGGCTGCGTGCCATTCCTCTCCTTCCTCGCCGAGCACAAGGTGGCCCAGGAGGTCAAGGCGATCCTCGCCCGCCACACCTCCTGACCGCGGCTCCAGGGCTGCGCGCAGGCACGCCCGGGCGCGGCGGGCGCCCCGCTAGGCTGCGCTCGTGACTGTCGATCCGCACGCCCGCCCGGTCCTCGTCGTCGACTTCGGCGCGCAGTACACGCAGCTCATCGCGCGCCGGATCCGTGAGGCCAGCGTCTTCAGCGACGTCGTGCCGCACACGACGCCCACCGACGAGCTGCTCGCCCGGCGACCGGCGGCGATCGTGCTCTCGGGCGGCCCCCAGTCGGTCTATTCACCGGACGCCCCGAGCGTGGACCCGGCGCTGCTGGAGGCCGGCGTGCCGGTCTTCGGGATGTGCTACGGGTTCCAGGCCATGGCCAAAGCCCTCGGCGGGCAGGTCGAAAGGACCGGGCGTTCCGAGTATGGGGCCACCCCGATGCGGCGTACGAGCACCGACTCCACCCTCTTCGCGGGCCAGCCCGCGGAGCAGTCCGTGTGGATGAGCCACGGCGACGCGGTGACCATGGCTCCGCCGGGGGCGGTGGTGACGGCGTCCACCCCGGGCGCGCCGGTCGCCGCCTTCGAGGACGACGAGCGCAAGCTGTACGGGGTGCAGTGGCACCCCGAGGTGAAGCACTCCGCCTTCGGGCAGTCGGTCCTGGAGAACTTCCTGCGGCGCGGCGCCGGCCTTGCAGCCGACTGGACGCCCGGCAGCATCGTGGCCGAGCAGATCCGGCGCATCCGCGAGCAGGTCGGGTCGGACCGCGTGATCTGTGGGCTGTCCGGCGGCGTAGACAGCTCGGTCGCGGCGGCGCTCGTGCACCGGGCCGTCGGTGACCAGCTGACCTGCGTCTTCGTCGACCACGGCCTGCTGCGGGCCGGGGAGGTGGAGCAGGTCGAGAAGGACTTCGTCGAGGCCACCGGCGTGGACCTGGTCACCGTGGACGCCGCGCAGACCTTCCTCGACGCGCTCGCCGGGATCCGCGACCCCGAGGAGAAGCGCAAGGCGATTGGGCGGGGGTTCATCCGGGCGTTCGAGCGGGCCGCGCGGGACATCGTCGCGGGCCGCGCCGGGCACGCCGACCCCGGCGAGGTGGCCGAGCATCCGGTGAAGTTCCTCGTCCAGGGCACGCTCTACCCGGACGTGGTGGAGTCCGGCGGCGGCTCCGGCGCCGCCAACATCAAGAGCCACCACAACGTCGGCGGTCTGCCGGACGACCTGCAGTTCACGCTGGTGGAGCCGCTGCGGGACCTGTTCAAGGACGAGGTCCGCCAGGTCGGGTTGGAGCTCGGCGTGCCCGAGGCCATCGTCTGGCGGCAGCCGTTCCCGGGGCCCGGCCTCGGCATCCGCATCGTCGGCGAGGTCACCCGCGAGCGGCTGGAGGTGCTGCGCGCGGCGGACCTGATCGCCCGGGAGGAGCTGCACCGCGCCGGGCTGGACCGCGACATCTGGCAGTGCCCGGTGGTCTTGCTCGGGGACGTCCGTTCCGTGGGGGTGCAGGGCGACGGGCGGACGTACGGCCACCCGATCGTGCTGCGACCGGTGAGCAGCGAGGACGCGATGACGGCCGACTGGACCAGGATCCCGTACGACGTCCTCGCGGCCATCTCCACGCGAATCACCAACGAGGTCAAGGAGATCAACCGCGTGGTGCTTGACGTGACGAGCAAGCCGCCTGGCACCATCGAGTGGGAGTGACGCGCATCGGCGTCACCGCTGAGAGCGAGGGGGGCGCCCGTGAGCGCGGGGGAGACGCGGTCGCAGCGGACGGCGGTCTTCATCTACTTCGGGGTGATCGCCGCGAACATGATGGTGCTGCCCACCTGGTTCGCGCCGGGACGGTTCCCGGTGTCCTCGCGCGTCGCGTTCATCGCGCTGAACGTCCTGCTGATCGTGTTCTGCGCGTGGAAGGTCTCGCAGTTACTGGGCGCCAACCCGTTGCGCCGTCGGGGCTCGCACCCGAGCGCGCAGCTGCGTGACGGCTACGGCGACGACCTCTACGCGAGCGACCCCGACACGGACGAGCTGCCGAGGATCGACGCGCTGGACGACGAGCTGGACGAAGAGTGCGACGAAGACCTCGTGCGTCAGCAGGACGACGTCGGCCGGGACCAGGACGAAGAGCGCGACGACGAGCAGCACGAAGAGCGGGACGTGGTGTCTCGGGGGAGTGGCGCGGCCGTGGTGTGGCGGGGCGCGGCCCCGTACGGTGGGTCCATGCGACGAGAGACCGCCTCCTCCGAGGAGCTGCGCCAGGCAGTGCTCGCCTATTACGACGCGCTCGACCGTGACGACATGGACTCCGTGTTGGGGTGCTTCTCCGGGGACGTGCTGTATCGCCGCCCCGGCTACCGCACGATGACCGGGATTGATCAGCTGCGGTCGTACTACGAGCACGAGCGCAAGCTGGCTGCCGGGCGGCACCTGGTCCGGGACGTGCTGGTGGAGGACGCGCAGGTGGCGGCGCAGGGAATGTACGAGGGGCAGCTGCGCGACGGCGACCGGATGGCGATGGGCTTCGCGGCGTTCTTCGTGTTCGACGGGATGGGCCGGATCAGCGAGCACACGACGTACTTCTTCACGCCGGCCGTGTGACGACGAAGCACGGAGCGGAGGGGACGCCGAGCGAAGCGAGGCGTGCCCGCGGCGGAGTGCGAGGAGTCGCACCGTTGGGAGTGTGACGACGAAGCACGGAGCGGAGGGGACGCCGAGCGAAGCGAGGCGTGCCCGCGGCGGAGTGCGAGGAGTCGCA
>JBDIAS010000037.1:0-22902 GCA_039812465.1 Austwickia sp.
AGCTCCCCACGGTGGGCATCAGCGGGGGCGCCGTCTACGACGCTCTCGTGGGGCACGCGGCACTCTCGAACGGACGGCGCCTGTTGACGCGGGATCTGCGGGCGCGACGCACGTACGACCTTCTCGGCGTCGACTACTCCCTCATGGGCTGACGCGGCGCGGCGTGACCTGGGTGTGTGTGTATTTGCCGCCCGTGGGCGGGATCTGTACGTGAAACCCCTGGTCGCCTCGTGCACTTCTTGCCCACGGGCGGCAAATGGCGCGGCGTGACCTGGGTGTGCGTGCGTTTCCCGCCCGTGGGCGGGATCTGTACGTGAAACGCTTGGTGGCCCGGTGCATTTCCCGCCCGTGGGCGGGATCTGTACGTGAAACGCTTGGTGGCCCGGTGCATTTCCCGCCCGTGGGCGGGATCTGTACGCGAAACGCTTGGTGGCCCGGTGCATTTCCCGCCCGTGGGCGGGATCTGTACGCGAAACGCCTGGTGGCCCGGTGCATTTCCCGCCCGTGGGCGGGATCTGTACGTGAAACCCCTGGTGGCCTCGTGCACTTCTTGCCCGTGGGCGGGAAATGGCGTGGCGTGACCAGGGTGCGTGTGCATTTCCCGCCCACGGGTGGCCTCCAGACCCGGCTCAGATCTGGTAGTGGCCCACGTTCAGGTGGTCCCCGACCATGCCGGCCGCCAGGGTCGCGCCGCTCGCCGGGTCGATCACGATGAACGCGCCGCTGCCGTGCCCGTGGGCGTAATCGTCTGTGGCCACCGGCTCCGCCAGCGTGATCGAGACCCGCACGATGTCGTTGAGCTGCGCCGCGGTCGGGGCCGGCCCACCCGGGGCCGATCCGCCTGAGGCGGCACCACCTGAGACCGCGTCGCCTCCGTTTTCTTCGGGTGCCGTCCACCGCTGCTCGTCCACGTGCCAGCGCTCCACCACCGGGGAGAGCATCGCCCGCACCGCGTGCGTGCCGACCTTCACCAGCACCCGTTGGTTCGCCGTGGAGGGACGTTCGGCCAGCCAGCAGGCGACGGCGTCCAGGCGCTGGGTCACCAGCGGCGCCGGCTCGCCCTGGCGGGCAAGCACCTCGCCGCGCCCCACGTCCAGCTCGTCGGCCAGGAGGAGCGTCACCGACTCGCCGGCCACGGCCTTCTCTGCGGGGCCGAGGGGCGTGTCGATGCCGATGACCTGCGAGGTCAGGGCTGAGGGGTAGGCGGTGATCGCGTCCCCGACCCGGACCACGCCGGCTCCGATCCGACCCGCCAGACCGCGGTAGTCGGGGTGCTCCGCGGTCCGCGGCCGGATCACCAGCTGCACAGACATCCGGAAGGCACGGGAGGCGTCCTGCGCGGCCACGTCTTGGTCGTCAAGGTTCTCCAGCACGCCGAGCACGCTGGGGCCGTCATACCAAGAACCGGCGGTGTCGGCCGCGCCGTCCGGCGTGACGTTCTGGCCGGTGAGCGCGCTGATCGGGATGACCCGCAGATCGTCGATGCCCACCTTCCGGGCGACCTCCCGGGCGTCCGCGGCGACCTCCTCGAAGCGGGCCTGATCCCAGCCGACCGTGTCCATCTTGTTGACGGCCACAACGACGTGCGGCACGGCCATCAACGCCATCACGGCCAGATGCCGACGCGTCTGGACCAGCACGCCGCCGCGGACGTCGACCAGGATCAGCGCGGCGTCCGCGGTCGAGGCTCCGGTGACGGTGTTGCGCGTGTACTGGGTGTGCCCCGGCGTGTCCGCCAGAATGAACGAGCGCCGCGGGGTGGAGAAGTACCGGTAGGCCACGTCGATGGTGATGCCCTGCTCCCGCTCGGCCCGCAGGCCATCGGTCAGCAGCGCGAGGTCGACGTCGGAGGCGCCCCGTCGCAGGCTCGCCGCCTCGATGGCCTCGTACTGGTCGGCCAGGATCGACTTGGTGTCGTAGAGGAGCCGACCGACCAACGTCGACTTGCCGTCGTCCACCGACCCGGCGACCACCAGTCGCAGCTGCGGCCGCTGGGCCACCTGATCGGCGCCCTCCGGCGCCCCCGCGGAGTTCGCAGGGGTGATCGTGCTCGTGGACATCAGAAGTAGCCCTCCCGCTTGCGGTCCTCCATGGCGGCCTCCGAGAGGCGGTCGTCGGCGCGGGTCGCTCCACGCTCGGTGAGGCGGCTCGCGGCCACCTCGGCGATCACGTCGGCCAACGTGGTCGCGGTCGACTCGACCGCGCCGGTGCACGACCCGTCCCCGACGGTGCGGTAGCGCACGGTCTTGCGGACCAGCTCCTCGCCGTCCCGCGGCTGGCCCCACGGTCCGGGCGTCATCCACATGCCGTCGCGCAGCCAGACGTCCCGGTCGTGCGCGTAATAGATGCTCGGCAGCTCAACGCCCTCGGCCTCGATGTATTGCCAGATGTCCAGCTCGGTCCAGTTGCTCAGCGGGAAAACGCGCGTGTGCTCGCCGGGGGCGTGCCGCCCGTTGTAGACCCGCCACAGCTCCGGGCGCTGCTTGCGCGGGTCCCACCCGCCGAACGCGTCGCGGATGCTGAAGATCCGCTCCTTGGCGCGCGCCCGGTCCTCGTCGCGGCGGGCGCCGCCGAGCACAGCGTCGAAGCGCTGCTCGTTGATCGTGTCCAGCAGCGGCACCGTCTGCAGGGGGTTGCGGGTGCCGTCCGGGCGCTCGGCCAGTCGGCCGTCGGCGATCCACTCCTCGACCCGGGCCACCACGAGGGCGTGCCCCCCGGCGGCCACGGTGGCGTCCCGGTAGTCCAACACCTCCGGCAGGTTGTGCCCCGTGTCGACGTGCACCAGCGTGATCGGCAGCGGGGCGGGCGCCAGCGCCTTGCGGGCCACGTGCAGGAGCACCGCCGAGTCCTTGCCGCCGCTGAAGAGCAGCGCGGGACGGTCGAATTCGGCGACGACCTCGCGCACGATCTCGATCGCCTCGGCCTCCAGCGCCCGGATCGTGCTCTGCCGCAGCGCGCCGCTCGCGGGCGGCGGCGACCCCGGGGGCGGGGTGTCGACCGCCTGCGCACCCGGCGCGGGGGGCGCCTGGTCCGAGGTCACGAGTGGTGTCATGCGAGTCCAGCCTCCTTCAGGTGGGCCAGCACGGTCAGCGCGCTCGCGCCGACCTCCTGTCCCGTGGTGTCGAGGACGAGATCCGGTCGGGATGGTTTTTCGTACGGGTCGTCCACGCCGGTGAGATGTCGGACGGTGCCGGCGGCGTGAGCCGCGTACAGACCCTTGACGTCGCGTCGGGCGCACTCGTCCAGCGACGTGGCGACGTGCACGAGCGCGAAGTCCAGGCCTTCGGCGGCGTGCTCGGCCCGGATCCGTTCGCGCAAGTCGTCATAGGGCGCGATGACGGGCACGATCGCCAGAACGCCGTGGCGCGCCAGGAGCCGGGCCAGGTAACCGACCCGTGTCACATGGGCATCGCGGTCGGCGCGCGTGAAGCCGAGGCCGGGGGAGAGGTGGTCGCGCAGCTCGTCGCCGTCGAGCACTTCGGTGGGGCGGTCGCCGAGCTTCTCGGCCAGCGCCATCGCGATCGTGGTCTTCCCTGCGCCGGACAGACCCGTGAGCCATAGCGTGCCGCCGGGCAGCGCAGGCGCATCCCTCTCGTCCAGCGTGACCTCGTCCGTTGACGTCTCATCACGCGCCGGGGCATCCAGCGCTGGGGCATCCAGGGCGGCGGGCGCATCGCCGGTCACCGGGGCGCTCATCGGTGGATCCCGCACTCGGTCTTGGCGGTGCCCGCCCACCGGCCCGCGCGGGGATCCTCCCCGGGCTGTACGGCCCGGGTGCAGGTGGCGCACCCGATCGAGGGGTACCCCCGATCCAGGAGCGGGTTGCGGATCACGTCGTGCCGGGCGCAGTACTCGGCGACCTGCTCGTCGGTCCAGCGGACGATCGGGTTCACCTTGATGAGCCCGTGCGCCTCGTCCCAGCCGACCTCCGCGGCGCCCTCCCGGGTCGAGGACTCCTGGCGGCGCAGCCCGGTGCCCCAGGCCTCGTAGCCGACCAGCGCCTCCGCGAGGGGGTTCTCCTTGCGCAGGAAACAGCACAGGTCGGGGTCGGACGCGAAGAGTTCGGCCCCGTACTGGGCGTCCTGCTCCGCGACGCTCTGGCGGGGGGTGACGTCGCGCACGGCCACGTCGTAGCGCTGCGCCACCGCGTCGCGCGTGGCCAGCGTCTCGGGGAAGTGGTAGCCGGTCTGCAGGAAGAGCACCTCCACGCCGGGCGCCACCGAGGCGACCAGGTGCGGCAGGACCGCGTCCTGCATCGAGGAGGCGATGGCCCAGCGCGGGCCGAACTCCTGCGCCGCCCACGCGATCACCTCACGGGCGTCGGCGCCGGCGAGTCGCGGGGCGGCGTCGCGGGCGATCTCGCGCAACTGCTCCTCGGGGCGCGGATCGCGGTGCAGCGCATCGCGGGCGTCATCGAGCTGGGTCAACCTCAGTCCTTCCGTGGAGACGTCGTACGGGCGGCGGGAAAAGGGGCGCCTGCCGCCGGGGATCCGGGCCCGTCGCCGCAGCCCCGTGCGGGCGACCCCGTGCCCAGCCCTGTGCGGCAGCCTCGTCAGATCAGCGGGCCGGCGCTGCGCAGACGCTGCAGGTCCAGGTAGCGCCGGGTGACAAGACGTACGGGGTGAGGTGACACGACCAGAACTGTCGCATCCTTTTCACGGAGGACCGCGCGGAAACCGGCCTGTGGCGACACCCTTCTCATATAACGAGAAGTTAGGATGGATCGTGCCTCAGGTTATCTACGCGGCGGAGCGGTGTCCACCG
The DNA here is from genome assembly GCA_039812465.1 of Austwickia sp. GTDB lineage: Bacteria > Actinomycetota > Actinomycetes > Actinomycetales > Dermatophilaceae > Austwickia. The sequence goes on from JBDIAS010000037.1 coordinate 4,765, forward strand.
CGTCTGACCTGGGCGAAGCCCCTGACGGGGCCGTTCCACGAGTCGAAATGACTGTCTCACATGGTGACTACGGATTTGACCCCGGTCAGCCCGGGCCGGACCGTGAGGGGCTAGACGGCGCCAGAGCCTCTGCGGCGGCTGCACCCCTCGCGCGCGCCCTTCACCCCCGCCGAAAGTGACCGCATCCCCATGTCCGTGGATCCCTCGCTGGTGCTCGCCGGCGCCCTCGTCGGCCTGATGGTCGGCATGACCGGTATGGGTGGCGGCGCGCTGCTGACCCCGATCCTCGTCCTGGTCTTCAAGGTGCCCCCGCTGGCCGCCGTCTCCAGCGACCTGGTGACGTCCCTGGTCATGAAGCCCTTCGGGGGTGCGGTCCACCTGCGCAAGGGCACCGTGATCAAACCGCTGCTCGGGTGGCTCGTCGTCGGGTCCGTCCCGGCCGCCTTCGTCGGGTCGGTCGTCATCGGGCGCCTGGGCAGCGGCGGGCACGCGGAGGCGGTCCAGTCTTTCCTGAAGGTGGTCATCGCGCTGGCCCTGATCGCCTCCGTGGCCGGGACCTGCGTGCGCACGTGGGTCGACTCTCGCACCGCGAAGGGCGCCCAGAACCCCCTGGTGATCCGCCCCGGCCGCACCGTGGTGATCGGGGCGATCGGTGGCCTGGCCGTCGGCCTGACCTCGGTGGGGGCGGGCACCCTCATCATCGCGATGCTCCTGTTCGCCTACCCGCAGCTGCGCCCGCAGCAGCTCGTCGGCACGGACATCGTCCAGGCCATCCCGCTGGTGGCGGCGGCCTCCCTCGGGCACCTGCTCTTCGGCGCCGTCCACTTCGGCATCACGGCTTCGCTGCTCGTCGGATCGATCCCCGCCGTCATCCTCGGTGCCAAGCTCTCCAGCTCGGCCCCGTCCGGTGTGATCCGTCCGATCGTGGCCGCAGTGCTCATGGGCTCGGCCTTCGCCCTGCTGGCCGCCCCGGCGCCGCTGATCTTCGGCGGGGCGCTGGCCGCCGCGGTGATCGTCAGTACGCCGGAGCTGCGCGAGCTCCGGGCGCGATGGTCCGCACGGTCGTGGGGGCCGGATCGTACGGATTCCGCGGAGCCCGCTGCCGCCGAGCCCGTCACCGCGGAGCCCGTCACCGCGGAGCCCGTTGCCGCCGAGCCCGTCACCGACCCCATCGCCGCTGAGCCCGTCGCCACCCGCGCCGTCGAGCCGGCTGCCGCCGATGGCGTCCCGGCGCTGCCGATCAGGGCCCGTGGATCCGCGGATCCTCATGCGCATGCCTAGGCCTCGATGAGCTTCCTGGGCCCTCGCCCGCTCAACGCCGCGGGACCAGGCACCCTCCTAGGCTGACCTGACCTCATAGGTCGCGGTCGCCTTCGGCGCGCCGCCGCACGACCCCGGCCGATCGCTGCGGACGTGCTCGGCTACGTCGAGCGTCAGGGTGCGATGCGACGGCGCGTCGGTCACTTCGACGCGGTACGTGACCGGCCCCGCCTGACATTCCGTCCCCATCTGCCGCGCCGAGACCGCGCCCGCCGGGCGCCGGGAGCCCAGCCCCCGCACGTACGCGTCCGCCGCCTGCTCCGCGGGCGTGAGGTGCGCCAGACCCCGCAGGTGCGCCGCCGCGGCCGCTACGCCGTCGACGGCGCCGGGCGCCAGCTCACCGCGGCCGGCGGCGTCCAGAGCCGCGACGGCGAGCGGACCGTCCAGGCGGCCGTACATCGCGCCCAGCGGGAGGACAACCGCCGTGGCCGCGTACCGGTGCCCCGACAGGTGGCTGCTCTCCCAGACCTGCGCGCTGCGCTGCGCCGCGACGAAGGTCGCCACGGTGCGCCCGCGGGTCGCGCAGCACACGTCGCGCTTGGCGTTCGTGCACACCAGCAAGACGGGGTCGGTCGCCTCCCACGCGCCGGGGAGCGCGGCCCGCGCGGCGTCCTGGTCGCCGGCGGCGAGCGCGTCCCACGGCAGGTCGGTCAGCACCGCCGGGTCGTCGATCGAAGCGGTGAGCAGCCACGGCTCCCCGCGGGCCGCGCCGCCGGCGAGGAACACCCGCCGCGGCGCGCCGCTCCGGCCGTACCCGTGATGGCCGACCTCCCGGATCAACACCGCCCGCCCGCCGGCGCGCTCGGCCGCGTCGTGCAGCGCCCGGCCGACCTGCGGGTCGAGCCGGGACTGTTCGAACGCCAACGCGCCCCACGGCCCTCGCTGCTCGAGGGCGAGCCAGAACTGGGTAGGCGGGGCGGTGCCCCACAGGGCATCGTCGTCCCAGAGCTGCGAGCAGGGCGTCGGGGTCGGCATCTTCTCACCGTAACCACGCCGCGGCCAGGCCGCTCTGGCGACCGCAGGCTCCGGGTGGAACGCGCGACAGGCTGCGGGGGGATCGCGCGACGCGATCACCGTCACGTGCGCCCAGATCCACCCCCCGAGCCGTCGCGGGGAGATGATGGGTGAAGGTGGCCGGATCCGGCACGAGGCGTCGGGGGCGGTGGCCGGGAGGAGTTAGGGGCATGTACTCGACCGCGTTGACCAGGCAGTCCCGCGAGGAGGCCCTGCGGGTCATGTGCGACCCGGGCGGGGTCGATCTCCTCGTGGTGGGCGGCGGCGTGACCGGCGCGGGGATCGCGCTGGACGCGGCGACCCGGGGGCTGCGCGTGGCGATCGTCGAGGCCCGGGACTGGGCGGGCGGCACGTCGCAGTCGTCCAGCAAGCTCGTCCACGGCGGGCTGCGCTACCTCTACAACCTCGACGTCCCGCTCGTCGCCGAAGCGCTGCGGGAGCGGGGCATCCTCCTCGATCGCACGGCGCCGCACCTGGTCTCGCCGCAGCCGTTCCTGTGGCCGCTGACCACCAAGGTGGTGGAGCGGGCCTATAGCGCGGTCGGCGTGGGGATGTACGACGTCCTGGCTCAGCTCGGTGGCCTCGGCCGGCCGGGTGTGCCGGTGCAGAAGCATTACACCCGTGAGGGTGCCCGAGAACTGTTCCCGGGCATCAAGGAGGATGCCCTCGTCGGCGCGATCCGGTTCTATGACGCCCGCGTGGACGACGCCCGCCTCGTCCTGGCCTTGGTTCGCACCGCCGCGGGTTACGGCGCGCTCGCGGCGAGCCGCACGGAGGTCGTGGGTTTCGAGCGGGCCGCGTCGGGGCGGGTGATCGGCGCCCGGCTGCGGGACCTGGAGGGGGACCGCGAGCTGGAGGTCCGGTGCCGGTACGTGCTCTCGGCGACCGGTGTGTGGACCGAGCGCACCCAGGATCTTGTGCGCGACGATGCCGGACTGCGGGTGCTGGCCAGCAAGGGGATCCACATCGTCGTGCCGCGGGAGGCCGTGGACGGGCACATCGGGCTGTTCCTGCGCACCGAGCGCTCCGTGCTGTTCGTGATCCCGTGGGAGCGGTATTGGATCATCGGGACCACCGACACGGCCTGGACCCAGGACTTGGCCCGCCCGGTCGCGACGGCCGCGGACATCGACTACATCCTGCGGCACGCCAACGCCGTGCTGGCGCGGCCGCTGACCCGCGCGGACATCATCGGCACGTACGCGGGCCTGCGGCCGCTCCTGCAGCCGAAGACGAAGGGCGACGGCGACCCGGCCAAGGCCAGTCGGGAGCACACGGTCGCCTCGATCGCGCCGGGGATGAGCGCGATCGCCGGGGGGAAGCTCACGACCTATCGGGTGATGGCCTCCGATGCCGTGGATGTGGCGGTCTCGGACCTGGACGGGCCGGCCGAGCCGGACCGGCCCTGCGTGACGGAAGACGTCGCGTTGGTGGGGGCGGGCGCGTTCCGGGGGCTGCTCGCCCAGCGCCGGGACCTGGCGCTGCGGACCGGCTGGGACCCCGAGCGCGTCGAACGTCTCCTTCACCGGTACGGGGACGAAGTACGCATCCTCATGGGCTTGGTCCGCGAGAACCCCGAGCTGGCGGAGCCGCTGGAGCACGCGCCGGACTACCTGCGAGTGGAGGCCGCCTTCGCCGTGACCCACGAGGGGGCGTTGCACCTGGAGGACATCCTGACCCGCCGGATCCGGTTGGACTTCGAGGTCCGCGACCGCGGCGTCAGCGCGGCGGACGAGATCGCCGACGTCGTGGCCCCCCTGCTGGGCTGGGACCTCGCCGCACGGGCGCAGGAGCTGGACTCCTACCGACGACGCGTCGCCGGGATCGCCGCCGCGGAGCGGGAGGAGACCGACGAGGAGGCCGTCCAGGCCCGCGCCGCGGCGCAGGGGCCGTCCCCGGTCGGGGCTGAGAGGAGCCGAGCGTGACCGCCCGGTACGTCCTCGCGATCGACCAGGGCACCACGAGCTCCCGGGCCATCGTCTTCGACCGGGACGGGTCGGTGGTCAGCGTCGGGCAGAAGGAACACGCCCAGCACTTCCCGCAGGCCGGCTGGGTCGAGCACGACGCGCTCGAGATCTGGGCCAACGTCCGCGAGACCGTGGCCCAGGCGCTGGCCCGCGCCGAGATCAACACCCGCGCCCTGGCCGCCGTCGGCATCACGAACCAGCGCGAGACCGCGGTCGTCTGGGACAAGACGACCGGGGAACCCGTCCACCCGGCCATCGTCTGGCAGGACACCCGCACCCAGCGGATCTGCGACGAGTTGGCGGGCGACGTGGGCCCGGACCGCTATCAGGATCGGTGCGGGCTCCCGCTGGCCACCTACTTCTCCGGGCCGAAGATCGCCTGGATCCTCGACCACGTCCCGGGCGCTCGCGAGCGCGCGGAGGCCGGGGACCTCCTGTTCGGCACCACCGACTGCTGGCTGCTGTGGAACATCACCGGCGGCGTCGACGGCGGGGTGCACGCCACCGACGTCACCAACGCGTCGCGGACGATGCTCATGGATCTGCGGGCCCTCACGTGGGACGAGGGAATCTGCGCCGACATGGGCATCCCGACCGCGATGCTGCCGCGGATCGGGTCCTCGGCGGAGGTCTTCGGGCACGGACGGCCGAGCGGCCTGCTCGTCGACACGCCCGTCGCGGGCATCCTCGGCGACCAGCAGGCGGCGACGTTCGGGCAGGCGTGCTTCGCGCCCGGCACGGCGAAGAACACGTACGGCACCGGCAACTTCATGCTCCTCAACACGGGCGAGAGACCCGTCGTCAGTGAGAACGGGCTACTGACCACGGTCTGCTACCGGCTGGGCGACGCCCCCGCGGTCTACGCCCTGGAGGGCTCGATCGCGGTCACCGGCTCGCTGGTCCAGTGGGTCCGGGACAACCTGGGGCTCATCGCGGAGGCACCCGACATCGAACCGCTCGCCGCGAGCGTGGCCGACAACGGCGGCGCGTACGTCGTGCCGGCGTTCTCGGGGCTGTTCGCGCCCTACTGGCGGCCCGACGCGCGCGGGGCGATCGTCGGGCTGACCCGGTATGTGACGAAGGCCCACCTGGCGCGCGCCGTGCTGGAGTCGACGGCCTACCAGACCTGCGAGGTGAGCGAGGCGATGATCGCCGACGCGGCGTCGGCCGGGCTGGCGCTGGACCTGGCCGAGCTGAAGGTGGACGGCGGGATGACCGCCAACGACCTGCTCATGCAGTTCCAGGCCGACATGCTCGACGTACCCGTCGTGCGCCCGAAGGTGGCGGAGACGACGGCGCTGGGGGCGGCGTACGCGGCCGGCATCGCGGTCGGGTTCTGGTCCGGACCGGAGGAGGTGGCCCGCAATTGGGCCCCCGGCCGCCGCTGGGAGCCGGCGATGGATTCCTCTCGCCGGGCCGAGTTGCTCGCCACCTGGAAGAAGGCGGTCACCCGTACGTTCGACTGGGTGGACGACTGACGGGATGAGCAGCGGGGATACTGGGGCGATGGCACCGATGCGTCGTTTCGACCATGTCGGCATCACGGTCGCCGACCTCGAGGTCGTGACGGACTTCTTCGTCACGCTCGGGCTGGAGGTCCAGGGCCAGAGCGTCGTCGAGGGGGAGTTCATCGACACGGTCATCGGCATGACCGGCGCGCGCACCCAGATCGTCATGCTGCACGCGCCCGGCGGTGGCACCGGCGTCGAGCTGTCCGCGTTCGAGCGCCCCACCGCCGAGCCTGGGACGCCGACTGCGAGCGCCAACGTGCTGGGGCTGCGCAGCGTCGCCTTCGAGGTCGACGACCTGGACGACCTCGTCGCCCGGCTGGGCGCGCGGGGGTACGGGCTCGTCGGCGGGATCGGTGAGTACGAGCGGGCGTGGCGCATGGCCTACGTCCGCGGACCCGAGGGCCTCCTCGTGGCCCTGGCCCAACGTGTGACCTGAGGTCGCCACGGCCGGAAGCTGCGGGTTACTCCTTGCTGACCTGCACCGCGTCACCGAAGTCGTCGGGATCGTACTCGCTGCGGTCCACGGCCGGCCGCGGGCGCGGCGCGCGCGGAGCCTCGTCGAGGTCGAACAGCGAGTCCCCCGTCGCCAGGCCGTGCATCGCATCGCCGGCGGGTCGCGCGGATCCCGTACGCCTGCGCGCGGTGGCCGCACCCCCTGGAGCCGGGCCGCCAGAGACCGGGCCGCCAGAGACCGGGCCGCCAGAGACCGGGCCGCCAGGGGCCGGGCCGCCAGGGGCTGGGCCGCCTGGAGTCGGGCCGCCAGGGGCTGGGCCGCCTGGAGTCGGGCCGTCAGGGGCCGGGCCGTCCGGAGCGGGGCCGTACGCGCCGGCCACCGCCACGATCGGCGCGTCGGCGGGGATCCCTGAGCCGTCGCGTTTCCCGGTCGCGGGAGGCAGTGCGACGGGGATGCCGCCCGCGCCGGCGGCCCGCGCCGGAGTGGGGCCGGCCCAGCCGAGCAGCAGGCGGGACTCCCCGCGCAGGAACCGGTGGCAGCGCACGCCGCCGGTCGCGCGGCCCTTCGGCGGGTACTCGGCGAACGCGGTGACCTTCACCGTCCCGGTCTCGCTGCCGGGCAGCGCACCTCCCGAGCCGGCGACGGTCACCACGACGCCTGCCGGGTCGCCGGGATCCACGGCGCCGAACCAGATGGCCTCGTCCCCGGCGGCCAGCTTGATCCCGGCCACGCCGCCGGCGGCGCGTCCCTGCGGGCGTACCGCCCCCGCGGCGAAGCGCAGCAGCTGCGCGTGCGCGGTGACGAACACCAGGTGCTCCTCGCCGCTGCCCAGCTCGACCGCCCCGACGACGCGGTCACCGTCCTTCAGGGTGATCGCCTCCCACTCCGCGCGCCCGCCCGGGTAATCCGTCGTCACCCGCTTGACCACCCCGGACGCGGTGCCGAGCGCCAGGCCGGGGGAATCCGGCGCGAGCGACAGCAGCGCCAGCGGCGACTCGCCGGGCGCCAGGTCCAGGAACGCGCCGAGCGGCGAGCCGCCCGCGAGCGCGGGCGCGTCGTGGGTGGGCGGCAGCGCGGGCAGCTCCAGGACGGGCAGCCGCAGTACCCGCCCGGCGCTGGTCACGACGCCCACGTCGCCGCGCGCCGTGGCCCGCACCCAAGAGACGACCGCGTCGTGGGCGGCCCGCCCGCCCGTGTCCGACAGGGGGCCAGCGTCGGATGTCCGCGCCACCACGTGGGTCGAGCTCAGCAGCACCCAGCACGGGTCGTCGGCGACCTCCAGGGGGGTGGCGGCGGTCTGGACGGCCCCGCCGGCCTCGAGCAGCACGGTCCGTCGCGGCGTGCCGTGCGCGGCGGCGACCTCCGCCAGCTCGTTGGACACGAGCGCGAGCAGCCGGTCCCGGTCCGCGAGGATCGCCCGCAGCTCCTCGATCGCGGCCCGCAGGGAGGACTGCTCGTCCTCCAGCTCCAGCCGAGAGAACTTCGTGAGGCGCCGCAGCTGCAGGTCGAGGATGTACGCGGCCTGCGCCTCCGACAGCGCGAACGCCTCGATGAGCGCGTCTCGGGCGAGCGCCGCGTTCTCGCTGCCGCGGATGATCGAGATGACCTCGTCGATGTTGAGGATCGCGACGAGCAAGCCGTCGACCAGGTGAAGGCGTTCCTCGCGCCGGGCCAACCGGTGGGCGGTGCGGCGACGGACGACGTCGGTGCGGAACTCGACGTAGACGCTCAGCAGCTCCCGTAGGCCCAACGTGCGCGGCTGACCGTCGACCAGCGCCACGTTGTTGATGCCGAAGCTGTCCTCCATCGGCGTCAGCTTGTAGAGCTGCTCCAGCACCGCCTCCGGGTGGAACCCGTTCTTCACGTCGATGACCAGGCGCAACCCGTGCTTGAGGTCGGTGAGGTCGGCGAAGTCCGCGATCCCGGCCAGCTTCTTGGACTGCACGAGGTCCTTGATCTTCTCGCGGACCTTCTCGACGCCGACCAGATACGGCAGCTCGGTCACGACGATGCTCTTGCGTCGGGGGGTCAGGCTCTCGACGCGGGCGGTAGCGCGGGTACGGAAGGTGCCGCGCCCGGTCTCGTACGCCTCCCGGATCCCCTCCAACCCGACGATCCGCCCGCCGCCGGGCAGATCCGGGCCTGGGACGAAGCGCATGAGCTCCTCCAGCGTGGCCTCCGGGTGGGCGATCAGGTGCCGGGCGGCCGCGATCACCTCGACGAGGTTGTGCGGCGGCATGTTGGTGGCCATCCCGACCGCGATGCCGGAGGCCCCGTTGACCAGCAGGTTCGGAAACGCGGCGGGCAGAACCTCGGGCTGGGTGAACTGCTCGTCGTAGTTGGGGACCATCGCGACGGTGTCTTCGTCGAGCCCCCTGGTCATCAGCAGCGCCGCGGGCGCGAGGCGGGCCTCGGTATACCGGCTGGCGGCGGGCCCGTCGTCCAGCGACCCGAAGTTGCCGTGTCCGTCCACCAGGGGGAGCCGCATGGTCCACGGCTGGGCCAGGCGTACGAGGGCGTCGTAGATCGCCGTATCGCCGTGCGGGTGGTACTTCCCCATGACCTCGCCGACGATCCGGCTGCACTTGACGTGCGGTCGGTCCGGGCGCAGGCCCAGCTCGCTCATCCCGTACAGGATCCGGCGCTGCACCGGCTTGAGCCCGTCGCGCGCGTCGGGCAGCGCGCGGGAGTAGATGACCGAGTAGGCGTACTCCAGGAACGCCCCCTGCATCTCCTCCTCGACGTCGATGTCGACGATGCGCTCCTCGCCGGGCGGCTCCGCGGTCGGAGTTCGGCGGGCCATGGCGGGTGGGTGCTCCTCGGGGCGGCGGGTGGTGGGCGGTGCGTGAAGGGCCCTCGGCGTTTGGCGGGGTGCCCGGGCGGGACAAGTGGTTCGGCCGCGGCCCCGCCTCGTTTCCCCTCGGACGGAGCCGCCGCCGTGGCCTCATCCTGCACCGGGCCGGCCCGGACTCCTGCGCGACGCGCCGAGGAGGGGGAGCGCCGAGGAGCGAGCCCACGTGAGAAGACCAGCGCGGGGGCGGGGAGCGCGACGACGCGCGCGGGGAGCGAGATTCGGCCGCGCAGATACTGACCGGTAGGATGGTTAGTCGGTCGAGGGGGAAGCGCCGCCATGCGAGCGTACCGGCCACGCGTACGCCGCAGCCCCCGCCGACTCGCTCGAGGGGCGCGCCGCGCGACCGCTTGAGATAGCACGCTTATGCTTGGTATGTGACGCACCGCGCGTTGACCAGGGTCGCCGACCCCGGAAGGATGGAGTCATGACCGACGCCCCCGTGGACTACGAGGACTTCCCGTCCTGGTCCGGAGAGTCGGGCACTACTCACGAGCCCCTCCCGGACAACTATCCCCACGAGTGGGAGGCCGACGTCGTCTTGCGCGACGGCTCGATCGCCAACCTGCGCGCGATCACGCCGGCCGACGGCGACCGCCTGCGGCGGTTCCACGCCGGGCAGTCCGAGGAGTCCATCTACCTGCGCTTCTTCGCGCCGATGCGCGAGCTGTCCGACCAGGACGTCTACCGGTTCACACATGTGGACTACAAGGAGCGCGCGGCCCTCGTGGTCACGGTGCGCGGGGCCATCATCGGGGTGGGCCGCTACGACTGCCTGCCCGACGAGACCATCGCCGAGGTGGCCTTCAACATCTCCGACCACTACCAGGGCAAGGGCGTCGGGTCGGTGCTGCTGGAGCATCTCGCCGCCATCGCCCAAGAGCAGGGGATCTCCCGGTTCGTGGCGGACGTCCTGCCGCAGAACCGGAAGATGATGAAGGTCTTCATGGATGCCGGGTACGAGGTGGCGCACCACTTCGACGACGGCGTGATCAGCGTGGAGTTCCAGATCACCCCGACCGCGGAGACCGCGGCCGTACGGCTGTCGCGGGAGCACCGCGCCGAGGCCGAGAGCATGGCGGACGTGCTCAGCCCCGAGAGCCTCGCCATCGTGGGCGTGAGCCGCCGCGCCGACGCCCTCGGCAGCATCGTGCTCGACAACATCCTCGACGGCGGGTACACCGGCCGGGTCCACATCGTGAACTCCGAGACCGACACGGTCCGAGGCCTCCTCGCCCACGACCGGGTGAGCAGCATCGGCGAGCAGATCGACCTGGCGATCATCGCCGTGCCCGCCGAGACCGTGCTCGACGTGATCGAGGACTGCGCGAGCGTGGGCGTGCGGGCGGTCATGGTGATCACGTCCGGCTTCGCAGAGCGCGACGAGCAAGGCAAGATGCGTCAGGCCGAGCTGCTGCGACTCGCCCGCTCCGCGGGGATGCGCGTCCTCGGGCCGTTGTCGTTCGGGTTCGTCAACAACCATCCCGACGTGATGCTCAATGCGACCGTCGCCCGTGATAACCCTCCGGCTGGCGGGCTCAGCCTCTTCAGCCAGTCCGGCGGTCTGGGGGTCGGGCTGCTCGCTTCCGCGACGCGTCGGCGCCTCGGCCTGTCGACCTTCGTGGCCTGCGGCAACCGGGTCGACATCTCGGCCAACGATTTGATGCAGTACTGGATCGACGACGACGACACGCTGGCCGTCGGCATGTATATCGAGTCGATCGGCAACCCGCGCAAGTTCAGCCGGATCGCCCGTCAGCTCTCGCTGCGCAAGCCGGTGATCGCGGTCAAGCAGGAGACCTCCCGTCGGGTCCCGCCCGGTCACCGGGCCCGCCCGACCAAGGTCCCCGCGGCCGCCTTCGACGCGCTCCTCGACCAGGCGGGCGCTATCCAGGCGCGCAGCGTCCACGAGCTGATCGATGTTGCGGAGTTGGTGACGCTCCAGCCGCTTCCCGCCGGCAACCGCGTGGCGGTGGTCGGCAACTCCGAGGGCCTCAACGAGATCGTCATCGACAAGGCCCGCCGCGCCGGGCTGGCGATGCCTCACGACCCGTACCGGGTGCCCCTCGGCGGATCGGCGCAGGACGTGGAGATCGCCCTGGAGAAGGCGTTCGAGTCCGAGGACATCGACAGCGTGATCGTCACGCTCATCCCGCCGCTGGCCGAGTCCGACGAGGTCGTCGCGCTGAGCGTGGCGCACTCGGCCTGGGGGTTCGACAAGCCGTGCGTCGCGACGTTCTTCGGGATGCGTGACGTCTCGGCGTCCCTGCGCAAGGGTGGCCAACCGGGCCAGAACAACGTCGACGGCCAGCGCCGGGTGATTCCGCTCTACAAGACCCCGCTCGACGCGGTGCAGGCACTCGCCCACGCGACGAAGTACGCGGTCTGGCGCTACGGCGAGCACCCGGACCCCGTCCGCCCCGCGGTCGACACGCAGTGTGCCTCCCGGATCGTGGAGGAGGTCCTCGAAACCCACCCCGAGGGCCTGTTCCTCGACGAGGAGACCACGGCCAGGCTGCTCGACGCCTACGGCATCCACCTGTGGCGGACCACCCCCGCGCCGACGCTGGAGGATGCGCTCGCGGGGGCGGAGAAGCTGGGGTACCCGGTCGTCCTTCGATCGCTCGCCGACGGGGTCCGCAACGTCCCCGGCTCGGGCGGCGTCCGGATGGACCTGCACGACGAAAGCGCCGTACGGGCCGCCTTCGACGGCCTGAAGACCCGCTTGGCCGCCTGGGAGGATCCGCAGCTCGTGGTGCAAGGGATGGCTCCCCCCGGGACGGCGACGGTGATCGAGTCCCATGAGGACCCCCTCTTCGGACCCGTGGTCAGCTTCGGCGTCGCCGGTGTCGCCACCGAGCTGCTCGGCGACGTGGGCTACGCGATCCCACCGCTCACCGAGCACGACGTCGACCGCCTCGTCACCGGGCGTCGGGCGGCGCCCCTGCTGCAGGGCTACCGGGGCCACCCGCTCGCCGACGTGGATGCCCTCAAGGACGTGATCCTGCGGGTCGCAGCGCTGGCCGACGACCTGCCGGAGATCGCGGACCTCGAGCTGAACCCCGTCAGCGCCTGCGCGGCGGGCGTGAACGTGCTCGGCGCGAGGATCGTGCTCGCCTCGACCCAGGCCCGTACGGATGCCGGACGCCGCGCTTTGACGTGATGGGCGAAGATGGTGCCCATGAGCGGCGACGAAGGGCGGGTACGCGGGGTGAGCAGGGCGCGCCAGATGTGGGTGGAGTCCGACGGGCGTGAGGGGCGGGCATGAGTTTCCCGAGCCGCCTCACGGGCGACCACGCGCTGCCCGCCGACCTCGGCCGCGACATCGAGAAGGCCGGCTACTATCCGGGGTTGGTCGCGGACGTGGTGGCCACGGCGCTCGCCGGCGACAAGGTGGTCTCGCACCTCGTGCACCAGGAGACGACGCTGGACCACGACGCGGTGCGTCGCCACGTCACCGTGCTGGTGCTGACCTCGACGCGCCTCGTGGTGGCCCACGCCGACGACCATGGCGAGGAGCACGGGCCGGTGGTCACCGCGACGGCGACCACCGAGTCCGTCCCCCTGTCGGGCGTGCGGGGCGTGATGCTGACCCACGTGGTCGCCAACCCGGCGCATTACCGGCCCGGCTCGCTCGGTCACGAGGTCACCGTGACCATCGGGTGGGGGTCCGTCAGCCGCGTGGACCTGCTGCCCGCCACCTGCGGAGACCCCGCGTGCGAGGCGGACCACGGCTACGAGGGCACCCTGACCGCCGATGACATCAGCCTGCGGATCAGCTCCGTCGCCGACGGCGAGGCGACGCTGCGGCAGGCGATGCAGTTCGCCCACGCCCTGCAGGCCGCGACGGCCCGCTGACGTGGGCGACCTGGCAGAGCCGCGGTACGACGCGGGCGGCCTCGCCGGAGTCCTTCCCGCGGTCGCCGCCTCCCTGGGTGCCCGCCTCCCCGGTCCCGCCGGCGCCGCGGGAGCGGGGCTGGCGTTGCCCGAGGCGCGCCGCGCGGTGGTGGCGCTGGTGGACGGCCTGGGGTTCGAGCTCCTCCTCCGGCGCGGGGGGCACACCCCGTTCCTGCGCGGCCTGCTGCCGGACGCGTACCGCCTGGCCGCCGGCTTTCCGTCCACGACCGCGACCAGCATGGGGACGTTCGGGACCGGGCTGCCGCCGGGAGCGCACGGCCTGGTCGGTTACGAGGCCTTCATGCCGGAGGCGGACCGCATCTTCAACGAGCTCACTTGGCGGGACGGGCCCGACCCCCTGGAGTGGCAGCCGCACCGCACGGTGTTCGAGGAGCTGGCCGCCGCCGGGCTGGACGTGACGATGGTCGGGCCCGGATACTTCGACGGCTCCGGCCTGACCCGGGCGGCGCTGCGCGGCGCGACGGGGTTCGCGGCGGCTGACCGGCCTGCGGACCGCGTGCCGGCCACGCTCGCGGCCCTGCGCCGGATGCGCCGCGGCCTGGTCTACCTCTACTGGGGAGAGGTCGACCGCGCCGGCCACGAGCACGGGTGCGCCTCCTGGCAGTGGGGTCAGGCGGCGCAGGAGGCCGACGCCGAGCTGCGCACGCTGGCCAGGTCCCTGCCCGCGGACACCGCCCTGTACGTCACCGCGGACCACGGGATGGTCGACGTGCCCTTCGACCGCCGGGTGGATCTGGCCGTCGAACCCGAGCTGGCGACCGGGGTGCGGCACCTCGCCGGGGAGGCCCGGGCCCCGCAGGTGCACGTGAACCCCGGAGCCCTGGAGGACGTCCGCGCCGCGTGGCAGGCCCGGCTCGGCGAGGCGGCGCTCCTGCGGACCCGCGAGGAGGTCCTGGATCTCGGCTGGTTCGGGCCGGGGGCGGCCCGCGACGAGGTTGCCGGGCGCATCGGGGATCTCGTCGTCGCCTGCCGCGGCGAGATCGCCGTGGTCGACTCGCGGACCCAGCTGCCGCTGGTCCTCGGGCTGCTCGGGCTGCACGGGTCGCTGACCCACGACGAGGTCGCGATCCCGCTGCTGCAGGTCGCGCCCGGTAGCGCGCCACGCTGAACGAGACGCTGCGGCGCTGTACGAGACGCGCCGGGCGACGACGCTGCGCGCTCAGCGGGGTCCGCGGGTCCCGAACATGATGTCGTCCCAGGAGGGCACGCTGGCCCTGCCGCGGGCCTTCGTCGACTTGCGCGGGCGAGGCTCGGTCCCGGCGGCGGGGTCCTGGCCCTCGTTCGCCGGGGTGATCGCGCCGAAGGCACTCCCGGGAGCCGCCCCCGACGGGGGCGCGGCGGGGCGCGCGGACGCGGGCCGTGATCGGGCGGGCGACGGCGCGGCGGGGCGCGCGGTAGCCGACTCCGGGGCGGGCTCGGGGGTTTGGGCCGCGGCGGGACGCGGCGGGGCAGGAGTCCTCGCCGAAGCAGGGCGGGACGGGTCCGGGGACACGGCCGCGGCCTTCTCCTGGTCGCCGCCGGAGGGACCGCTGTCGGAGGGACCGCTGTCGGAGGCGGCCTTGGCCGCGCGGGCCTGCGCCGGAGGTGGCGCGGACGTCTTGCGCGCTCTGGGGGCCCGCGCGGGCTTGCGCGGCGCCTTGCCCGCGCCCGGACGCGCGGACGACGCCGCGGCGGCGGCCGCGGGCTCGGGTCGACCGTCCACCCCGGTGGGATCCGGGTCGGCGTGCGCGGCCGGCGGTGGCGGCATCGTCTCCGGGTCGTAGCGCAGGTCCGCCAGCGGAAGCGCCTGGTCACCCGGCCACGGACCGGGTGAGGGCACCGCGCTGGGAGAGGTCTCGGCCGCCTCCCGGGCGGCGCGGGCGTCCTGGCGCCGGGACCCGCGGCGGTGCTGCGCCCGCGAGTGTCGGCGGACCGACATCGCCAGGTCGAAGGTCTCGTCCTCCTCGTGCGGGACGCCGAGCCCCGTGTCGCCCTCGTCCCCCGCATCCCGGCCGTCGTCCGCGCGCCCGGCCGCGGCCTCGTCGGCCGCGGCCCGCGACGGCGCGGTGGAATCGGTCGGGGCCGCCTCGGCCGCGGAGGACGCGGGCGCTCCCTGCGCTGGTCGGGACCGGACCGCCGAGCCGCCCGAGGCGCTCTCCGAGGTGGGTGAGCGGTCGGCGTCGCCGGAGAGCCAGCGGGCCTCGTCGTCCACCGCCTGGACAGCGACCGACGCGCGGTTGAAGCGCCACGCCCCCGTGCGGGCCCGGCCGCCGGCGGCGAAGGTGACCTCCACCGTCCACTGGCCGTCCTCGGAACGCCAGGAGTCCCAGAGCGCCGAGGTCGGTTCGACGCCGCGTTCGGTGAGCCGTTGCTCGACCCGCTCGCGCAGCGTCGTCGCGTGCTCGCTGCCGCGCCCCCGCAGCCGAGCGTTGCCGGCGAGGTAGGCGATGTGCTCCCGCTCGGCGAGGATCGGGCCGTCGTACCGGTGCACCTTCTCCACCGTCCACCCCGCCGCCGCGGCGGCCTCCTCGGCGCTGGCGCCGGCGCGGATCATGGCCTGCACCTCGCGCGGTCCGAGCGCCGGGGGCTTGCTGGCGCCGGGCGACACCGAGCGGTGCTCCCGCCGGGCCGCGGTGCGGAGCGGCTCGTCGAGCCGCAGCCGGAACTCCTCGCCTGCGTCGTCGCGAAGGAGGAGGTGCTCGCCGTCCTCGTGCACTCCGGTGAGATGCAGGTCCCGCATGGTGGCCTCTCTGCGATGTCGTTCAGGGCGACTCTGCCACCTTCTCGGGCTCCGCGGGAATCGGGCACGCCGCCAAGAATCGTACGCATCCCGCGTCGCGCGCCCCCACCCCGGTCCCCGGGCCACGCGTGTCGACGCGCGGGGGACCTGCTCACCGGCGCGCGGCGGGCCGGTGAGCAGGCGGGCCGGAGCGCGCGCGGGCCGGTACCGTGAACGTCGACCCGACCCCTCCTTCGGAGGCCCACGACATGACCGGCGACACCACTCGTCCGCGGGAAGCGCTGAACCCGTACGACGGTGTGCTGCTGGTGTCGTTCGGGGGGCCTGAGGCGGAGCAGGACGTGATGCCGTTCCTGCGGCGCGTGACGGGGGGTCGCGGGGTGCCGGACGAGCGGCTGCAGGAGGTCGCGCGGCACTACCTTGACCGGGGCGGCGTCAGCCCCCTGCCGGCGGAGTGCCGGGCGCTCGTCGCGGCGCTGCGCGGGGAGCTGGAGCGTCGTGGGCACGGACTGCCGGTGGCGTGGGCGAACCGGTTCGCCGCGCCGTTCCTCCCGGAGGTGCTGGACCAGGCCGCGCAGGCCGGGCACCGGCGCCTGGTGGCCGTCCTCACGAGCGCGTACCCCTCGTACTCCGGGTGCCGCGCCTACCGCGACGAGATCGCCGCGGCGGTGGCGGCCCTGGCGGCGCCAACGGGCCACGGCGCGGCTCTGGAGGTGGACGTGGTCCGCCCGTACGCGATCCACCCCGGCTTCTCGGCGACGAACTCCCGCCTGACCACGGAGGCGACCCGCGAGCTGCTGGACCGGACCGGGCTGCCGGCGGGGGACATCCGGCTCGTCTTCGTGACGCACTCGCTCCCGGTGGCCATGGACGCCAGCTCCGGGCCGGAGGGAGTCGGCGGCGCGCCGGGCGAGGGCGGGCTCTACCAGGCGTGGCATCGCCGGCTCGCGCGGGCGATCACCGACGAAGTGTCGGCCACCCTCGGCGTGCGGCTGCGGGGTGACCTCGCGTACTGCTCCCGTTCCGGCCCGCCCGGCCAGCCGTGGCTGGAACCCGACGTGACCGACCACCTGGAATGCCTCGCCGCGGACGGGGTGCGCGGCGTCGTGCTCGCGCCGATCGGCTTCACCAGCGACCACATGGAGGTCGTGCACGACCTGGACGACGAAGCGCTCGGCGCGGCCCGCCGCAGCGGGCTCGCCGCGATCCGGGTGCCGACGGTCCGCGACGACCCGGAGTTCGTCTCCGGGCTCGTGGACCTGATGTCCGAGCGGGCGGCCGAGGCCCGCGGGGAGGAGCCCCGACGGCCGTGCTGGCCGCGCATGTCCCCGCTGCCGTCCCGGTGCGCCCCGACCTGCTGCCCCCCGCCCGTCCGATCCGCGCCCACCGGCCCGGCGCGCGGCCGCCCCGGCGGGGGCCGCCCGTGAACGAGCAGCCCGCGCCCGGGAGCGAACGCCCCGCGCCCGGGAACGAGCAGCCCGCGCCCCGGAGCGAGCGCCAGGCCTGGACCGCCGAGCCCCCGGCGGGCATGCTGCCGGCCGAGCTGATCGCGCGGCTCCCCGGAGTGCGCGACCTGGCCGTGCGGCTGGCCGTCGAGGCCGGGCAGTTGGTCGCCGACGAACGGGAGCGCGCCCTCGCGGCGGCGGGCGCGGTGGACACCAAGACCACCGATACCGACGTGGTCACGGTCATGGACCGGCGCAGCGAGGAGCTCCTGCGCGCCCGGCTGGCGCACCTGCGCCCGGGCGAGCGGATCCTCGGCGAGGAGGAGGGGGCGAGCGAGCTCTCCGCGGGCGGCCCCGGCCCGGGCGTCGGGATCACCTGGGTCCTCGACCCGATCGACGGCACCGTGAACTACCTGTACGGGCTCGCGGAGTACGCCGTCTCCGTCGCGGCCGTCGTCGGCGACCCGACCCGCGAGGATGCGTGGTGGCCGGTCGCGGGGGCGGTGGCCCGGCCGGCGAGCGGCGAGGTCTATTCCGCGCACCTGGGCGGGGGCGCGAGCCTTTTCGGTCCCCGCGGGACGCGGCCGCTGCGGTGCTCCCGCGCGGACCGGCTGGCGGGGACGCTGCTCGGGACGGGCTTCGGCTACGACACGATCATCCGCGCGGAGCAGGCCCGCGCGCTCGCGGACATCCTCCCCGCGGTGCGCGACATCCGGCGCGGGGGCAGCGCCGCCCTCGACCTGTGCCACGTGGCGGAAGGCGCCCTGGACGCCTACGCCGAGCGCGGCGTCCACGTGTGGGATGTAGCCGCCGGCGTTCTGGTGGCGGCCGAGGCGGGAGCGAGCGTCGGGACCTGGGACGGAGGCGCGGGGCGGCCGCGCGGCCACCCCCCTCAAGCTGCTGCAGCCGGAAATCCATGTCCCCTCGCAGCTTCTCGAC
>JBDIAS010000038.1:0-22004 GCA_039812465.1 Austwickia sp.
GGGCTCCACCAGCCGCAGACGGCCCGTACGAATCCCTGGCCGCCTACTCATCGATCAGTCCGGTCTTCTGCCCGTGGATCACTCGCCACACGAACTCTTCGTAGGTCAGATCTGCGCCGCGCAGCGTGTCCTCCAAGTGGGTCAGCGACGTGGCAGCCGCCTCGGCCTTCCTCGGCACGGTCCGCTCGATCTGCCGCAGGTCCCGATAGAGCGGCTCGATGCGCCGGATCGCCGCACGATCGGGGCAGCGCCGGTTGGAGTGGTAGCCGACCATCCGGCCGGCAGCGTCGAACGACGGCGTCACGTGCGCCAACACCCAGTAGAAGCCGCCCGTCTTGGTCGCGTTCTTGACGTAGGCGAAGATCTCGTTGCCCGCAGCGACGGTGTCCCAGAGGACCTTGAAGACCGCGCCCGGCATGTCCGGGTGTCGGATGATGCTGTGGGGTTGGCCCAGCAGCTCGCTGCGCTCGTACCCCGACACGCGGACGAAGACCTCGTTCACATAGGTGAGGTGGCCCTTGAGGTCCGTCTTGGACACGATGAGTTCCTGCTCGCCAAGGCGTATTTCCTCGCCCTGGGGCAGCGCCGCAGCGGTCGTCACCCGTACGCTCCTTTCCTGAACGCACAACTTCGTTACATATCGTCCCGACGTTCACGGAACTCAAGGCATTTCGTGGGTGAGTCCGCCGAGTTCGTCCTCGCCAGCGCTCGCGAGGGGGCCGCGCGAGCGCCCGGATGACCTTGGTGTCATCCACGGTGCATGGCGCCGCCGGCCACGCCGACCAGCGTTCGGAAAGCGCGCGGCATCGCAGCGGCGGCGGGGACCACCAGCCGGCGTGAGCTCGGGTGTTGTGCGGCGCGTACGAGTGCGGTGGTGAGGCGGTTCGGCGTCCGCATGATCGCGGCCCAGGACTGCTCGTAGGACGAAGGATCCCCCGCCAGGACCGCCGCCACCGCGGCGCGCGCCTGCAGGAATCCGGTGCTCAGGCCCTCCCCGGTCAGGGCATCCACGTAGCCGCTCGCGTCCCCGGCGAGGAGAACCCTGCCGGCCACCCGCGAGCGCGTGGCGACCCCGAAGGGCCCCGCGCCGAGATCCCGTCCTTCGCGCGGCGCGCCCCGCACGCGCTCGGCGACCGCCGGCAGGGCGCCCAGCAGCACGTCCCAGGAGGCGCTCGCCGACGTCAGGATCGCCACCGCCACCAGGTCGGGCCGCACCGGCGTCACGTACGCCTCGGCCTCCCGCCCCCAGAACACCTCCACGCGGTCGGTCCACGGCGCGATCCGCACGTGGCGGACGAGGCCGTGCCGCCGGGCGCTTCGCACCCGGCCTGGGACTGCCGGGCGCGAGCCCTCGAGACCGAGTCGTCGTCGGGTCGGGGAGTGCAGGCCGTCGGCCGCGACGACGTATGGGGCTCGCAGAGTGTCGCCCGTCGCGAGCTTCAGCCGCACCTCGTGATCGTCCTGAGCCAACGCAGCGACGGAGGACCGGATCCGGCAAGCGCCTCGCTCCTCCGCCGCCCCGGCCAGGGCCGCGTGCAGCACGGTCCGGCGCACCCCGCGCCCGGGCGGACCGGGGAAGTCGGCGCTCACCCGGTGCCGCCCGTCCAGGTAGGTGATGCCGCGCAGCGCGCACCCGTCCGGGTCGATCCCGAGCGCGGCGAGCGTGGCGACGCCGGCGGGCATGAGCCCCTCGCGGCAGGCCTTGTCCCGCGGCACCGGACCGGGGTCGACGACGGTCACCGAGCACCCGGCTGCGAGGGCTGCAAGGCCGTGACCAGCCCGACCGGCCCGCCGCCGACCACCGCGAGATCGGCTCGCCGCACCGCATCGTCGCGTCCGCCCGGTGCCGCGGCAGTGCTCTCGGCGCGGCTCACGGCGGAGGCGCGGACCGGGCGGCGTCGTCCAGCGCGTCCTCCTCGACGCGGATGCGCACGGTGAGCAGCGCGGCGTTGAGCAGCGTGAAAGCCGCGGCGGTGATCCAGGCGCCGTGGATCGCGGGGAGGGCGACGCCCTCGATGACCACGGCGACGTAGTTGGGGTGGCGCAGGACGCGGTACGGCCCGGCGTGGACCGGCGCAAGCCCCGGGACGGTGATGACCCGCGTGTTCCAGCGCGGCCCGAGCGTGTGGATGCACCACCAGCGCAGCACCTGCGCGGCGATCGCGGCCGGCAGCGCCACCGGCCACCAGGGCGGCGCGGAGCGACCGCCGAGCCACGCCTCGAGCAGGCACGCGGGCAGGAACAGGCCGTGCAGCGCGATCATCGCGTGGAAGTGCCCGCGGCCGTGCTCGCGGCCGCCCCGGGCGAACGACCACGCCGCGTTGCGCCGGGAGACGACCAGCTCGACGACGCGTTCGGCGGCGACGAGGCCGAGAATCACGGCATAGACGGGCAGCGTCATGCGGCGGCCTCCAGGAGCACCATCTCCAGGCAGAAGCCCGGGCCCATCGCGAGCATCATCCCGAGGGAGCCGGGCGCGGGCAGGCGAGTGGCGAGGGTGTCGGCGAGCACGTGCAGCACGGAGGCGGAGGAGAGGTTGCCGATGGCCGCGAGCGAGCGCCACGTCACGCCGAGCGCCTCCCGCTCCAGGCCCAGGGCCACCTGAAGTGCCTCCAGCACCTTCGGCCCGCCGGGGTGCGCGACCCAGAAGGCGATGTCCTCGCGCCGCAGCCCATGCCTCGCGAGGAAGCCGTCCACGTCGGCCCCCACGTGGGCGGCGACGAGCTCGGGCACTTCGACCCCCAGAACGATCCGCAGCCCGCTGTCGCCGACATCCCAGCCCATCGCGCGCTCGGTGTCCGGGTAGAGCCGGCTGCGGCTGTCCAGCACGCGCAGCGTCGGGCCCGTGGAGAAGCCTGTACGGGTGGCGGGGGAAGGGGGATTCGTACGGTTTTCGGGCCGGACGGGAGCCGTACGGTCGACGTCTCACGCGCAGCCCACGTCGGCACCGGTCATCAGCACCGCCGCGGCGCCGTCGCCGAACAGCCCGGAGGCGACGAGGTTTGCGGCGGAGAGATCGTCCCGCTGCAGGGTCAGGCTGCACAACTCCACGCAGACCAGCGTCGCGACGTGGGCCGGGTGCCCGGCGAGGTGGTCGCGGATGCGGGCCACGCCCGCGGCACCGGCGACGCAGCCGAGGCCGACGATGGGCAGGCGGCGGACGTCGTCGCGCAGGCGGAGCCTCGCCGCGATGCGGGCGTCCAGCGAGGGGACCGCGAGTCCGGTCACCGTGCACGTCACCAACAGGTCCACGTCGTCGGCGCGCAGTCCGGCGCGGTCGAGTGCCTCGCCCAAGGCGCGGGCGCCCAGGTCCACGCCGTGGCGGATGAACTCGTCGTTGGCCTCGCGGAAGCTGCCCAGGTGCGCGTAGCGCGCGAGCGGCAGGACCAGGTGCCGTGTCGTCACGCCCGCGTTGGCGTGGATGCGGTCGAGCACCGAACGCGTCGCTGCGGCGTCCGCCCCGACCGCCGCGGCGAACGCCTCGGTGATGGCCTCCTGTCCGTAGCACCGGTCAGGGACCACGCCCACGACGGCGCGCACGCTCGGCGCCCGTCCTCGTAGGCTGCCCAGGTGGTCCGGTCCCGCGTCCGTTTCCTGGTGGCCACCTGCCACGCCGGCCCCACCCTCGTGGTGAGCGCCCTGGTCGCGCTGCTGAGCCTGTCCATGGGGCTGCCCTGGGAGCGGGGAGCCCTGGTGACCCTCGCGGTCTTCGCCGGCCAGCTCACGATCGGCTGGTCCAACGACCTCCTCGACGCGGGGCGTGACCGCGCCGCGGGGCGGGACGACAAGCCCCTCGCCCGGGAGGGGGCGCCCGTCGGCCTGGTCCGGGGCGCCCTGTTGGCCGCGGGGCTGGTCTGCGTGGCGGCCTCGCTCGCCTGCGGGTGGGAGGCGGCCGCCGTCCACCTCTGCCTGGTGGTGGGGTCGGGCTGGGCCTACACCTCGGGCTCAAGCGGACGGTGCTGTCGCTGCTGCCGTACCTGCTGGCCTTCGGGTCCTTGCCTCACGTGGTCTCGCTTTCGGATCCGAGCGGCCCGGCGCCCGCCCCCTGGTGGATGGGCCTCGCGGGCGCTCCTCGGCGCGGCGGCGCACCTGCTGAACGTCCTGCCCGATCTCGCCGCCGACGCGGCCACCGACGTCCGCGGGTTTCCGCACCGGATCGGCGAGCCCGGGCTGCGCGCGTGCGCGGCGGCGACGGTGGCGCTGTCCTTCGTCATCATCGCCGCGCAGGGCGGACTCGGCATCCCGGCGGGCGCGGCCCTGTCCGTCCCGGTAGCGGGGGCGGCCGCCGTGACCCTGCGCGCGGGCGGCACGTGGCCGTTCCGGGCCGTCCTCGCGATCGCGCTCCTGGACGTCGCCCTGTTGGTGGCGGCCGCCCCCGCGCGGGGCGGTGCATGATCGCGGTCAGCGCGCAGGTGAGGGGCCTATCCGGTGGACAGCGCGCACGCGGCCGCTCCGACGGCCGCGTCGTGACGGCCCCAGCGGGTGTTGAACTGGTTGTGGTTAGCGCCCTCCAGCAGTACGGCTGCCTCACCTGCCCCGCGGCGGGCTCGGCGCGGTCATACTGGGCCGCGCCGGCGAAGGTGAGCACGTCCGCGTCGTACGAGCCGGCGATCGTCAGGTGGTTGACACCCGCGAGCGGGGTGGACCGGCCGCCGGGCCGAGAGGTGCCGCAGGCGCGGCCACACGTCTGCCCACTCCCCGACCGGCCCGTCGCACACCCACACCCCGACCCCGGACTCCGCTGAAGCCTCACTTTCTCGGTGCGGACTCACGGTTCTCGACGCGGGTGCTGCGATAGCCGCGTCACGGTCGAGGTGGCGCGTCTCGACCGAGGTCGACCATCCCGATCGACGCGGCGCGTCGCGGTCGAGGTATGCGTGACCCGGCGGCGGGTGGCACTCCTCGGGTGCGGGTGTGTGGGGCACCGTTGGAAAGCCCGCTATTCGTAATACACTAGGCCCATGGAGACCGTCAATGGCGTCCCGGTGACGGACGAGATGATCCAGGCGTGGGCCGACGAGGCCGAGCGCGGCTATGACGTCGAGGTGCTGCGCAAGCGAGGGCGTAAGCCCAAGGGCAACGGCCCTGCCAGGGTTGTGCCCGTCAGGCTCGATGACTCGCTCATCGGAGCGTTGGATGAGCGTGCAGAACACGACAACGTGACCCGCTCGGACATCATCAGAGCCGCGATCCGGGCCTACGTTGCGTGAGGGTCCACCGCTCGGCACTGAAACACGGAGTCAGTGAAGAGGACATCCTGCGCGCTGCCACTCATCGTGCCTACGAGAGCGAACCGGATGACGACCTCCCAGCCAAGCAATTCGTGCTCGGCTTCGACCGCCACGGCCGACTGCTCGAACTCGGGATCCTGACCTTCGACAGCGGCAATCAACTCGTGATCCACGCCATGAAGGCCCGTCGAAGATTCCTGGACCTACTCGATTGACAGTCTCGCACGGGGTCCAATCTTCGACATGAACGCGAGATCTGGTGCGCCACCAGTCGCTGGGGGTGATCGATCTCGCGGCAGTCGTGGGGTCTTCCGAGGATGGAGGTTCCTGCACTGCGCGCGGACCCACGGTTGTCGGCGCAGACGACCTCTTGTCGATCGGGACTCGCCTTCTCGGCGCGGACCCACGGTTCTCGACGCGGGTGCTGCTATAGCCGCGTCACGGTCGAGGACAGCGCGTCTCGGCCGAGGATGACGATCCCGGTCGAGCTGACGCGTCGCGGTCGACGTAGCGAGTCCCGGTCGAAGTAGCGCGTCCCGGTCGGGATGGCCGCGGGGCCGTCACGCGCCGGCGGCCGCCTCCTCGAGCGGCGCGATGTCGAGCTTGACCATGGTCAGCATCTTGGCGATGACGCGCTCGCTCACCGCGCTGTCCTGGCTCGACGCCAGCTCGGTCAGCCGGGTGGGGATGACCTGCCACGACACTCCGTACTTGTCCTTGAGCCAGCCGCACTGCGTACCGAAGCCGCCGTCGGCGGTCAGCCCGTCCCAGATCCGGTCGAGCTCGTCCTGGGAGTCGACGTAGACCTGGATGGAGGCGGCCTCGGTCTGCGGGAAGTGCGGCCCGCCGTTGAGAGCGACGAACTTCTGGTCGCCGAGGCGGAAGTCGACCTCGAGGACGCTGCCCTTCTCGCCGTGTTCGCTCGATGCGTCGGTGTAGTACGAGACCCGGGTGATCTCCGAGTCTGGGATGAGGCTCGTGTAGTACGCGGCGGCGTCGTGACCGTCGGCGTCGAACCAGAGACAGGTACGGATCTGGGTGGTGCTCACGCCGAGTCGCCGTCCCATCTGAGTCGTTCACTCACAGATCAAGTGTGTCCACGTCAGCCGATGGAGTACACCCTGCGCGGGTAAGAACGGGACGTCTGAGAACGAGAACGTCGCGGGCTGACCGACACTGTCGGGCGGTCGCCATGTCAGGCTGAAATCATGACCGAACCACTGCTTCACGGGACGATCACCATCGAGAGGAAGCGGCGGTAGACGTGGCCACACAGAACGCAGGGCAGGCGGCCCTCATCGAGCGGATTCGGGCGTTGCTCGTGGACGAACCGGTGCAGCGAGAGGTCGCGATGTTCGGCGGCCGGTCGTTCATGGTCCACGAGAAGATGATCGTCAGCGCCTTGAAGAACGGCGGCCTCCTCGTCCGGGTCCCCGCCGACCGCCATGACGAACTGCTGCGCGCCGAGGGCGCGGTTCAAGCCGAGATGGGGGCCGGGCGCACCATGGGACCCGGCTGGATCGAGGTCGTCCCCGAGGCGGTCAGCGGCGACGCGCAGCTGTCCTTCTGGGTCGACATCGCGATGGAGCACAACCGCGCCGTGACGGGCGGTAGGTCGTAAGGCGGCTCGGCAGGTCATGAGGAGCCTCAGCAGGTCGTACGGAGGCTCGGCAGTCCGTGCGGAGGCTCGGCGGGCGGGAGCCACACGTGTGTTGAGAGCCCGGAACCTTCGGCGCGTCGTCAGCCGGCGTTCACGCGCGTGCTACGAGGACATCCGTCCTCTCTGGTCGGGTGAGGCCAGTGCCCGGCGCGCCGAGAGGCGCGGCGGATCTCGCGTCCAGGGGAGGCCCCTCACCATGCGCATTCATACCCGTGTTCGACCGGTGTCCACCGCTATCGCGCTGACGGCGCTCGCCGCCGTCCTGGCGGGCTGTGGTGACAGCGCAGGGTCGCCGCAGGCAGCGTCGACCGACTCGGCGACGGCCCAGTCCGGGGACACGATCGTCTTCGCGGCGGTCCCCTCGGAGAACAGCCAGAGCCTGCACAGCCAGTACGGCAACCTCGTGCGGCTTCTGGAGAAGGAGACGGGCAAGAAGGTCGCCTACCAGGACGCCACCGACTACGCCGCCGTCATCGAGGGCCAGCGGGCCGGAAAGATCGACATCGCGGGCTACGGGCCGTTCTCGTACAAGATCGCGAAGGACTCCGGGGTCCCCATCGAACCGTTGGCGGCGGGCATCACGAAGAAGGGCGACACGCCCGGGTACCACTCCACCGCGTGGACCCGCCCCGACACGGGCATCAGGGACCTGGCAGGCACCAAGGGCAAGAAGGTGTGCTTTGTGGACCCGGCCTCGACGTCGGGCAACCTCGTGCCGAGCGCGGGGCTGCTCGCCGTGGGGATCGACCCGACCAAGGACCTGACGCAGGTCTTCGCGGGTGCGCACGATGCCTCGATGATCTCCACGAGCACCGGTCAGTGCGACGCGGGCTTCAGCCAGGACTCGATGATGCCTTCCCTGATCGAGAAGGGGCAGCTCAAGGAGGCTCAGCTCGTGCAGATCTGGACCTCTGAGGTGATCCCGGGATCCCCGCTGGCCATGAACACCAGCACGCTCGACGCGAGCACGCAGGAGACGTTGAAGGCGGTCTTCCAGGACAAGGCCAACGTCGAGTACATGACCGCCAACGGCATCTGCTCCGACGGGTCGTGCACGATGCCCGGGGACGCGACGTGGGGCTACGCGGCGGTCACGGACTCCACGTACGACCCGATCCGGAAGGTCTGCGACGCCACGAAGGCCTCGGCATGCAATCCCACGTGATCCGCGACCGACGCGTCGCCCCACCGGCCGTGCCGCGCGAGGACGCCCCGCCGACGGTCGTGGCCTTCGAGCACGTGACCAAGGCGTTCACCGAGTCGGTCAAGGGCCTGGACGACGTCACCCTCGACGTGCGCCGCGGCGAGATCACGGTGTTGTTGGGGCTGTCAGGCTCCGGGAAGTCCACCTTCCTGCGCCACGTCAACGGGCTGCATCTGCCCACGTCCGGGCAGATCACCTGCCTCGGGAAGCGGATCGACACGGCGAGCGAGCGGGAGCTGCGACGGGTGCGCCGCCGCATCGGTTTCATCTTCCAGAGCTTCGACCTCGTCGGCGAGATGTCGGTCTGGGAGAACGTGTGCGCCGGTCAGCTCGGGTCCCTCCGGGGACCGCGGCTGACGCTGCTCACCTATCCCAAATCGGTCCGCAGGGACGCCCTGGAGCAGCTGGAGCGCGTTGGGTTGGCCGACCGCGCCTACCAGCGGGCCGACACGCTCTCGGGCGGGCAGCAGCAGCGCGTCGCCATCGCCCGGGCGCTGATCCAGCGCCCAGAGATCCTCCTGGCGGACGAGCCGGTCGCGTCGCTCGACCCCGTCTCCAGCCAGCAGGTGATCGACCTGCTCTCCCGGATCAGCCGCGAGGAGAACCTCACCATCCTCTGCAGCCTCCACCAGGTGGAGCTGGCGATGGGGTTCGCCGATCGGCTCGTTGGGCTGCGGGCGGGGCGCGTGGTGCTGGACCAGCGTACGAAGGAGATCGCCGAGTCCGACGTGCTCCGGATCTACTCGCAGGTCTCGGCCGTCCCGGACCACCCCGGCGAGCTGGAGCTCGCCGCGGCCCGGTGACCACCGCCACCACGGGCGAGGCCCCACCCCTCGCGGGCGAGCCCGACGAGCGCGCGTGGGCCCCGCCTCCCCGTCCCCGTCCGCGGTTCGCCACGCTCGCGGCCTGGGGAATCATCGTCGCGCTCTTCGCGGCGTCGATCTGGTCCATGTACGAGCTGCGCATCAACATCTCGAGCCTCGTGGACAGCCTCGACAACGCCCGGCTGTTCGTCTCTCGTATGTTCCCCCTGGACTTCCCGCCGATGGCGGAAATCCTCCCCATGGTGTGGGAGACGATGTCGATCGTCATCCTCGCCACCGCGCTCTGCGTGGTGCTGGCCATCCCTCTAGCGATGCTCGCGGCCTGGAACACCTCGCCCGGGCGCGGCGCCCGGGCGAGTGCTCGGTTCCTCATCGTGCTCGCGCGGGCCATCCCGGACATGGTGCTGGCCGTCGTGTTCTTCCGCCTGTTCGGGCTGGGCGGGTTGCCGGGGGTGCTGGCCATGGGCCTGCATTCGGTGGGCATGGTGGGCCGCCTCTACGCCGACTCGCTGGAGAACCTGCCGTCCGGCCCGCACGACGCCCTCCGTGCCCAGGGCGCGGCGCCGCTGCAGCGAATCCTCACGGGGTACGTGCCCGCGTGGACGCCCCACTTGATTTCCGTCGGGTTGTACCGGATCGACATCAACCTGCGGACCTCGGTGCTGCTGGGCTACGTCGGCGTGGGCGGCATCGGCCTGGCGATGGCGAATTCGCTGCGGTCGCTGCAGTACCAGCGCGGCATGGCCCTCGCCCTGATCGTCCTCGGCATCTGTCTGGCGGTGGAGCTGCTGTCCGGTGCCATCCGGGCCGCCTTGCGCGGGAAGCGACCGAGGGCTCGACGCTGGCCCGTCGGGTCCTCAGCTCCGAGGCACTCCGCGAGCGCAGGGCAGGCCGGGGCGCAGCACTCGACGGCGCACCCCGCGCTGAGGCCGGTGCCGGATTCGGCCGCCCAGGCCCAGCCACGACTCTCCCCACCGTGGACGGCCACGCGCGTGATGCGCGCACTGGGCTGCCTGGCGTTCGCCGCCCTGCTGGTCGCGGCGTGGTTCGGGGCGCGCATCGACCTCGGCTCGATGGTCACGGGTGTGCAGCAGCTTCCGGCCACGCTCTCGTTCTTCCTGCCGCCCGCGACCGGAGACATCCTCCCGAGCATCTCTGCGGGGATGCTCGTCACGATCCAGATCGCGCTCGCCTCGACGCTGCTGGGGGCGATCCTGGCGATCCCTGCGGGGGTGTTCGCCGCCCGCACGGTCTATCCGCACCCTCTCCTCAACACGGGTTTCCGAGTGTTCATCGTGTCGGTCCGCGCCATCCCTGAGGTCATTCTCGCGATCATCATGGTCGTCATCACCGGCCTCGGCGGCGTGGCGGGCACTCTCGCCCTGGCGGTGGGCTGCGTGGGCATGCTCGGCAAGCTGGTCGCCGATTCGATCGAAGAGACCGACACCCGCGTCCAGGAGGCCCTGCGCGCGGCCGGGGCCAGCCGCACGCAGGTGTTCTGGGCCGCGACGGTGCGCCAGGTCCTGCCCGCGATCGTCTCGCACGTGATGTACATCCTCGACAACCACGTGCGCTCGGCGACGCTGCTGGGCGTGGTCGGCGCGGGCGGGATCGGCTTCCTGCTGCTGAACGCCGCGCGGGTCGCGGAGTACGACGTGATCACCACGATCATGATCGCGATCCTGGCGACGGTCCTGCTGGTCGAGGGCCTGTCCGTGGCCGTGCGCCGGGCCCTGCGGTGACGGGGGGCCAAAGCTCCGTCGGCGTCGACCCGACGGAGCCACTCGCCTCCGTGGTCGGCGTGCTCGCCGAGGAAGTCGCGGCGCTCCCGCGCGGGTCTCGCGCGCCCAGCGAGACCGAGATCGTGGCTCGTTTTCAGATCCCCCGCTCGCGCGCCCGGCAGGTGGTGGATCGTCTCGAGGGCGCCCTGCTCGTCCAGCGGCGGCACGGCGCCGGAACGTTCGTGAGCCGTCCGTACGACTACCTCGTCTCCGTCTCGGCCCGGGCGTCCCTCCATCAGACGATCGAAGCGTCGGGCGGGTCCGTGCGGACCCGGCCCGTCTCCGTACGAACCGTCGTGGCTCCGCGCTGGGTGTCCGAATGGCTGGGCGCTGTTCCAGGGACGTCATTCGTGGAGGTCGTCCGCGTGGGATACGTCGACGAGCGACCCGCCGTCCATCTGCGCGAATACTTCGCGCCGGGGGTCCTCGAGGAGGTCGGGATCGCGCTGCGGGCCATCGAGTCGCTCGAAGAGATCCTTCGCGTCGCGCGCGCAGACCCGTATCGCGCGCGCTGCCGGGGCACCGTGGAGACGCCTCCGCCGGAGATCCTGCGTCAGCTCGACCTGCCCCCCGCGCACCTGGCGTGGTGTGTGAGTTCCCTTCTGCGTGATCGCCTCAGCGGTGCTCCGCTGGTGGTGAGCCACAACTACTCCCGGATGGACGCCGTCCGGATGGTCGATGAGGCCCGGCTCCCACCGGGTGGCCGCGCTCGCCCAGGCCATCTGCGAGGCGGAGATGGCCCGAGAGGGCGAACACGCCGACGCCATCGCGCGGGTGTGCGAGGCCGCGGGAGCCGCGCGCCGTGTCGCCCGGCAGGCGGAGTGGTCACGGCTCGCAGCCACGATCGTCGATTTCGAGGAGGTGCTGTGATGACGGTGCACGTGCGCACGTCCTGCCGCGTCCCGCGTCTGCTGACTGCCCCCGACCGGGCCCTGGTCTTCCGGCGCTGTCTGGAGGCGCTCGCCGAGCCTGGCGAGATCCGCGACCTGGCCGCCGTCTTCACAGGCCGAGGGCACGATGTCGCGAGCGGCATCCCGGTCGTGAGCGCGCCGCTGCTGGTCCTGTCGGACCTTCTCACGCCCCTGGCGGCCATGCCCGGCGACGACGCCGCGCAGGAGGAGGTCATGCGCGTTGCGGCGCTCACCCATGCGCCGGTCGTGGCTCACGGGAGCGCCCGGTTGGTCCTCGCCCTGCGCTCGCCTGCTCGGGCGGACGTGCTGGACCTGCCTCGCGGCACACCCTGGGAGCCGCACACCGCCGCGCTCGTCTGCGTCGGCGTCGAGCGCGTGGGCGGTCGCGAGGCCTCCCGCGCCGACGTCTCTGAGGTCCCTGAGGTCGCCATCGACGAGGGCGTCCGGGGGAGCGCCGCCCGCACCCTGCGCCTCGCGGGGCCTGGCATTCCAGGGAGTCGGGAACTGGACGTGGACGGGCTGGGCGACGACCTGCTGAGCGCCCGCGCGGAGGCGATCGCCTTCCCCCTCGGCTTCGACGTACTGCTCATCGATCCCGACGGACGGGTGGCCGGCCTGCCGCGGACGACGAGCGTGGAGGTGACGCGGTGAGCTACGCCGGAACGTCCAAGGGCGGCACGGCCGCGATCCTCGCCGCCGAAGACCTGCGCGCCGCGGACCGCAAGGCAGCCGGCATCGACGCCGTGGACCCGGTGCTCGTCGGGGCCCTCCTGCCCGCCGCCATCGATCGCGTGATGGGAGAAGCGGGGTTGTGGGATGAGGAGATGGCCGCGACGGCGCTCCTCCAGGGCGGCGGCGATCTCGCAGAGGCGGTGCACCTGCTCCGCGCCCACCGCTCGACCCTGCCTCGGTTGGGATCCAGCCGCCCGCTCGATCCCGATGACCTAGAGCTGCTGCGCCGCGTCGTGCCCGCCACCCGGGAGCCCCTCGGGCCGCAGCTCCTGGGCGACACCGCGGACTACTCCGCGCGACTCCTGCGCGGCCCCGGTGATGACGATCCCCTGCCGCGAACGCCAGAGATGCAAGCCGTGCTGGAGTCCCGGGTCGCACCGCCCAGCCCGCCGCCGGACGAGGCACCGCGGCGCTACAGCGAGGTGTTGCGCCATCGCGAACTGCTCGTGGATCGCCGCGACCCGAGCGACCCGGAGCCCGCGGACCTCGCGTTGCACCCGGTCCACCTTCCCGCGTCCCGTTCGGCCATCCTGTCCGCGATCGCCACGGCGGAAACCGGTGGGCTCGTGCACCTGTGGTACCGGTCCATCCTCGGCCCCGACGGGTACGCCAACGAGCACGTCACGCTGGGCGACGTGCGCTACGGTCGACTCCCCGTACGCGTCACCCACCCCCTCACCGGCGGCGAGGTCACGATCGGCCGGGTGCGCATCACCGACTGTGAATGCGTGGCGCACCTGGACGAGCGCGGCGAGGACGCCTCTCGCTTCGAGTTGGGCTACGCGATGGCGCTCGGCCGCAACGAGCGCAAGGCCATCGCCGGCTCGGTCCTCGACGTGTCGGCGTCCCGCGCCGACGGCACCCGCGACGGGGACGCCTTGCAGCAGATCCTCATGCTCACGACCGACGGCCTGGCCTCCAACGGTTTCCTGGAGCACCTCAAGCTGCCGCACTACGTCACGTTCACCTCGCAGGTCGATCGCGCGCTGGCCGCCCGCCAGGTCCAAGAGGAAGTCCAGGAGGAACACGCGAACGCCGGACCTGACTCGCGAGAGGCCGAGCGATCCGCCGCGACGCGGGATGCCGCACGGGATGTGGCGCGGGATGCGGCGCGGGCTGAGCGAGACGCGTCGTTGACCACGAGCGGGAGGGACGACCGATGAGCGTGCGGGACCTCGCGGAACGTCTGGACACGCTCGCTGACGCCGACGCGCGACCCGTCGTCCTGGACGAGCAGGGCAAGCGCGAGGTGCGTCGAGCCCTGCTGGCCGCCGTCTGCATCCCCGGGTACCAGGTGCCCTTCGGGTCTCGGGAGATGCCGGTGGCCCGCGGCTGGGGCTCCGGCGGCCTCCAGGTGACGATGGCGATCGGGTGCCCCGACGACACGCTCAAGGTGATCGACCAGGGCGACGACGAAGGGGGCAACGCGGTCAACCTGCGCCGCCTCATCGCCGCGAGCCTGGGCTGTCCCACGACCGACGACCCGCGCGAGGCGAGCGTCGTCCAGTCGCGCCACCGCGTGCCTGAGGAGCCCTTGCGCGCCGGGCAGACCCTCGTGCTCCAAGTGCCGGTCAGCGAGCCGCTGCGCCCCGTGGAGAAATCGGTGCGCGAGTGCCGCCGGATGCACGCCGAGGCGGACTACTCCCGGATCTGGGTCGCCATGTACGAGGACCTCGTCACCGGGGGCGTCGTGAACCAAAGCTCCGGTTATCCCGTGCTGGTCAACGGCCGGTACGTGATGGCGCCGAGCCCGATCCCGCGGTGGGACGTGCCGGCGCTGCACGACGCGGAGCACCTCACGCTCCTCTCGCACGGTCGCGACAAGAAGCTGTACGCGGTGCCCCCGCACACGACCGTCGAACCCGTGACGTTCGACGACGTGCCCTTCGAGGTCGAGTACGTCGCCGGGGCGCGCTGCGTGCGGTGCGGCAGCGACGACACCTACCTGGTGGAGACCCCGGACGGCGCGTGGGCGTGTTCCGACACCGAGTGGTGCGCGAGGGTGGTCGCCCGCGACGCCGACCTGACGGCCCACGCCCCGCGGGTGCCGCGTCGGTGGTTCCCCGACCCCGCGCGCCGGGTCCGCAGCGCGGGCGTGCGCCTCGTCGGCCGCTCGGGGCTCACCCACGCCGGCGCCGCCGGCGCCCCCGCGGAGGGCGAGGAATGGTCGCTCAAGGTCAGCGGCCTGCGCAAGGTGTACCCGGGCGGGTTCGGCGGCACCGGCGTCGTCGCCGTCGATCGCGTGGACTTTGACGTGGCGCCCGGCGAGGCGCTCGGCATCATCGGCGAATCCGGGTCGGGCAAGTCCACGACGATGCGCTGCATCATCGGGGACGAGGACGCCACCGCCGGATCCGTCCATCTCGCGGCGGTCGGGGGCGGCCGGGCCAACGTCTTGGACCTCACGCCCACCCAACGCCGCGCGCTGCGGATCGGCGTGATGAGCGTCGTCCACCAGGACCCGGCGCTGGGGCTCGATCTGCGCATCAGCGCTGGGGGCAACGTCGCCGACCGGCTCACGGCCGCGGGCTGGCGCTCGTACTGGGACATCCGCCAGCGTGCCGCCTCCCTGCTCGACCGGGTCGAGGTGCCCCTGCACCGGATGGACGACGTGGTCGGCACGTACTCCGGCGGGATGCGTCAACGCGTCCAGATCGCCAAGGCCCTGGCGAGCGACCCCGAGGTGCTCCTCCTCGACGAGCCGACCACCGGTCTCGACGCCTCCGTCGCCGCGGGGGTGCTGGATCTGTTGCGCGAGCTGATCGCCGAGCGGGATATCGCGGTCGTGGTGGTCAGCCACGACTTCGGGGTCATCCGTGCGCTGACCGACCGGGCGCTCGTGATGCGCGCGGGCCGCGTGATCGAGACCGGCTTGACGGATCAGCTCCTCGCCGATCCCCACGACGCCTACACCCAGCGGCTGGTCGCCGCCGCGCACAGCTGAGGGAGACGGAACCAGACCATGGACGACACCCTTCGACCGGAACCGGTCCTGCAGGTCCGTCACCTGGACAAGACCTTCGTGGTCCACGCCATCGGCCGCAGCGTCACCTCGCTGCGGGACGTCTCGTTCGACGTCGGGCGCGGGGAGCATCTGGCCCTCGCGGGCGCCTCCGGGGCAGGTAAGTCCAGCCTGCTGCGGTGCCTGGTCCGCACGTACCTTCCCGACGCGGGCACCGTGACCTTGAACTCTCAGGGGGAGCGGATCGAGCTCACCGCGCTCTCGGACCGGGAGATGGCTCGGCTGCGGGGGCGGCGCTTCGGCTACGTGGCGCAGTTCCTGCAGGCCCCACCGCGCACCGGGCCCCTCGAGCTGGTGGCTCGTGCCGCGCGGCGCCGCGGGCTCTCGGAGGACGAAGCGGGTGAGGCAGCCGTGCAGGCGCTGCGACGTCTGCACATTGACGAGGTCCTGTGGGACATGGACTGCGCTGTCCTCTCCGGTGGAGAGCGGCAACGGGTCAACCTCGCGGCTGGCACCGTCAGCCCGCCGGAGCTGCTGCTGCTCGACGAGCCCGTGTCCGCCCTCGATCCCGCCAACCGCGAGCACGCGCTCCAGCTCATCGAGGACCTGAGACACCAGGACGTCAGCGTCCTCGCGGTCTATCACGACATGCGGATCATCCGGCGGCTCGCGGGGCGGGTGCTGGTGCTGGAGGGCGGGCGCGTCATCGGCGACGCATCGCCGCAGGAGATCGCCGGACGGCACATCGACGCGCTGCAGGAGGTCGGGACATGAAGGTGCAGACCCAAGACACGGTGGGCTGGCAGCTGGGGCCGGCTCCCGCATCTTTTGAACTCGCCCACGTGCGCGCTCTCACGCCCGAAGGGATCGTGGACGACGCGCGGATCGTGGTCCGCGACGGGCTGATCGCGGAGGTGGCCCGCGGCCCGGCGCGGGGAGCGACCTGCGTCGACGGCTCCGGCCTCCTGGTCATCCCGGGCATCGTGGATCCGCACTCCGACGCGCTGGAGAAAGAACGGGCACCGCGGCCGAACGCCCACGTTCCGTGGGACTTCGCGCTCAGCTCGCTGGAGGGCAAGCTCGCCGCGGCGGGGGTCACGACGATCTTCCACGGGGCGGCGTTCCAGCATCAGACGTTCCGCGGAGGCGAGCGGTCCGTAGACACCGCGCTGGAGGTCTGCGCCGTCATCGACGGGTTCGTCTCCTACCGCGTCGACCACCGGGTCCTGCATCGTCTCGACATTCTCTCCGCCGATGGCGCGGCCACGCTGCGGGAGCGCCTCGCGGTCCTGCCCGAGGGCGACCCGCCTCCGCTGGTGTCGCACGAGGACCACACGCCGGGTCAGGGTCAGTACGCCGACCCGCAGTACATGGCGACGTACATGGTCTCCGTCGACGGCCACACGGAGAGCGAGGCCTGGTCGAACATCGCGCGGCTGATGCGCGAGGGCCGGGACAAGGACGATGTCCGCCGTGACAACCTCGCCTGGCTGGGCGCGTTGGCCCAGGCCGGGCGCATCACGCTGGCGGGGCACGACCCGGATACCGCCGAGGTCATCGACGGCCTGTGCGCACGAGGCGGCGAGGTCGCCGAGTTCCCGACCACCCTCGAAGCCGCCCGGCGAGCCCGCGAGAAGGGCCTGGTCATCGTGGCCGGAGCCCCCAATCTCCTGCGCGGGTCCTCTCATTCGGGCAACGTCTCCGCGGAGGAGCTGCTGGCCGCAGGCCTGCTCGACGCGCTGGCATCGGACTACCTTCCGAGCGCGCTGCTGTCCGCCGCCTGGCGCGCGGCGCGGGACGGCGTGGTTGACCTGGTGACGGCCATAGGCCTGGTGACCTCGGGACCTGCGGCCGCGACCGGCCTGACCGACCGGGGGGCGCTGCTGCCCGGCCGCCGGGCGGACCTCGTGGTGGTGGACGACCGCGTCGGGTGGTGGCCCCGGGTCGTGGCCACCCTGCGGGCAGTGGCGTCGTGAGCGCGACGAGCTGGCGCGTACGGCGGATGGCGTGAGCGCGGTGACGCGCCACCGCGGGCGATCCCCGTACGGAGCCCCGGAACCGCGCATCGCGGCCGACGCGGATCCGCTGTTGGCGGAGATGTGCCGGGCGGTCTGTTCCGCGGCGGCCCGCTGCTGGGCGACGTACGACCGGGACGAGCTGCTCGAGTCCGTCGGGCAGGGCGCGGACGGCACCCCGTCTTTCCTCATCGACACCGTCCTCGAGAAGCCGGTGATCGACCTGGCGATCGCCCACGGCGTCAACCTGCTGAGCGAGGAGGTCGGGTTCCTCGACCGCGGCAGCCCGCGAACGGTGGTGGTCGACCCCCTCGACGGATCGGCCAATGCGGCAGCCGGGGTCCCGTTGTCGTGCTTCTCTGCGGCGCTTGTCGAGGACGGACGCGCACTGAGCGCCCTCACCTGCTGGATCGAGACCGGTACGACCATCAGCGCCACGCGCGGCCGACGCACGTCGTACGCGACCACGGGGCGGTGCGCCCTCGACGGCGCCGCAGTGAGCCTGCTGCGCCCGAAATGGGGCGAGCGAGGCGCCTCGGACCGGGCCTGGTGGGCGATCGCGCGGCGGGCGGCCCGGGTCCGCATTCTCTCCTCGAGTGCTTTGGAGTCCATGCTCGTCGCCCAGGGCAGCATCGATGCGTTCGCCGATCCCGGCTCTGACACGCATCGGATCGTGGACCTCGCGGCAGCCATGCTGATCGTCGAGGAGGCGGGCGGGGCGGTCCTGGACGCGTACGGGCGGGAGCTGACCTTCGACCCGGACCTGACCCGCCGGTGGTCCGGCGTCGTCGCCGCCTCGGCGGGCCTTGCCGAGGAGATCGCTGCGGCCATCACCGCCGCCCTCCCGGTCGGTCTCGGAACGGTGACCGCGGCGGGCATCACGTACGACCTGCGTCGCGCCCGTGAGGACGACCTGTCCGACGTCTGCGCTCTGCTCGACGACATGGCCCTCAGCGACGGCACCGGCGGCGCCGACGAGGCGCGACGCCGGGCGTTGTTCCGTCGCATCGACGCGGACCCCCGGGATCTGCTGGTCGTGGTGATCGCGCCGGGCGGTGAGGCGGTCGCGACGCTGCAGTACTCGCTGCTGACCGGGCTCGCGTATCGCGGCCTGGTGCGCGCGCAACTGGAGGCGTTCGCGGTGCGGGCCGACCATCGTGGCCGGGGGCTCGGCGGGGCCCTGCTCTCCTGGCTGGTCGAGCGCGCGCAGGCCGACGGCGCTGGCGTCGTCCAGCTGTCCAGCAACCTTCAGCGGGAGCGGGCGCTGGCCTTCTACCGGCGGCACGGATTCGAGGCGAGCCACGCCGGCCTGAAGCGCGTGATCGCCCGTCCCGCCTGCGAGGACTCGAGCGGGTAAACCCCGAGCCCTCGGCGCGGACG
Source organism: Austwickia sp. (assembly GCA_039812465.1). Classification (GTDB taxonomy): domain Bacteria; phylum Actinomycetota; class Actinomycetes; order Actinomycetales; family Dermatophilaceae; genus Austwickia. The sequence goes on from JBDIAS010000038.1 coordinate 18,701, forward strand.
GTGCTGGGCCGTTTCGCTATGTCATGTCAGGATCGGCCTCATGATCGAGGGGAGGCCGGCGCGCAGGGCACTCTCTGTCTTCGCAGTCGTCCTGGCCATCCATCTGGGGGCGCAGCTGGCGCCCGCTGACACGCTGGCGAACGCTACCCAGTGGGCGCTCATGCCGCTGATCGCCAACGTGGTCCGGCTCGCCACGAGCGCGCCCCGGGCCCGGCTCGTACGACTGGCCTCGGTCGCCCTCGGATTCTCCTGGCTCGGCGACCTGCTTCCGGATCTCGTCGGCGGACCCGCCGCGTTCTTCGCCCTGATCGGTATGTTCGCGCTCGCGCAGGCGACGTACGTCGTGGCCTTCTGGCCCTACCGAGCGGCCGGCCTGCTGCGTCGACCGTGGGTGGTCGGGTACGTCGCGTACGCCATCGCGCTCGTCGCCCTCTGCGCCCCGGGGGCGGGACCGCTCGCTCCGGCCGTCGTGATCTACGCCGCGCTCATCACGGGTATGGCGGTCCTCGCCACGGGCGTTCACCGGCTCGCCGGTGTGGGCGCGCTGCTGTTCCTGATCTCCGATTCGCTGATCGCGTTGGAGATCTTCGTGCCCGCGTGGGAGGTCGTCGGCCAGAGCTTCTGGGTCATGTCGACGTACGCGGTGGCGCAGTTCCTCATCGCCCTCGGCGTCCTGCGTGCCTCGGGGCATCCCGCGCCTCGCGGCGCGCCAGCCACCTGAGGGCCTCCCGTCGGGACAGCGGCGACAGCGTGGGGTGGGCCTCGACGAAGGCGCGTACCCAGTCCGCGTCGGTCTTGGAGTAGTCCCGCAGCGCCCAGCCGATCCCCTTGCGCAGGAAGAACTCCGGGTCGTGCTGGGCGGCTTCGATCGCGTCGGACAGGAGCGTCACGTCGGTCCGCTCGCGCCGCCCCAGCTGGCAGATGAGGGTGAGCCGACGCAGCCACAGCTCGTCGCCGCCGATCCACGTACGAATCTCTGGCTCGACCCGCGGGCGGTAGGTGACCAGCAGCGTCCGCAACGGCCGGACGAGGCTGTCGACGACGTCCCACCACGCGCCGCGGAGCGCAATCCAGGCGATCAGCTCCACGGAGTCGGGCGTGAGCAGGCGCGCGTGCGCGGGGCGCCGGAGCAGGCCGGTCGCGGCGTACCACTCCTCGCGGTAGGTCGCCTCCTCGAACAGCAGGCGCACCGTGCGCTCCAGTTCGGCGCGGCCAGCGACCGGGTGATGCGCCAACGCCTCCCGGAGCACCGCGGCGGTCGTCGGTGCCGGAACCCCGAGGAAGGGCATGTCGGTCTTCATGTAGCGCTGCATCGCGGCGGCCTTATCGGGGCGCGCCTGGGCGGCCAATCCCTCCCGGATGGCCTCAGCGAGGACGGACGTCACCGGGTCGGCTCCACGGCGTCCACCAGGTGGAACTCGATCCGATAGACCAGGGTGTCGTCGCCGATCGGACCGCCGTGGGCGGCGCGGCGCCGCAGGTCCTCGCGGTCCGTCTCGCCGCAGCGCCGCAGATCCTCCTCGTCGATGGCGGCGAAGGGGACGAGCTCGATCGCGTCGACCTCCAGCAGCCCGGGCCCGACGCGGTACCTGCCTCCGACCCTCACCTGGGCGTGTTGCCACCGCCGCACGGTCAGGGTGATGTCGCCCGCGAGCACGCGCGGTCGCAGGTCCCGGCTGAACTGCACCCGATCAGGGTAGTGACCCCCGCCGAGCCGCCGCCGGAAGCCGCCCTGGAAGAGGAAGCCGCGCCAGTCCCGCTCGTCCCGCCCGGCAGCGTGCCGTAGACCGCCCCGTCGGCGCCCGGCGTCTCCTCGACGCCACGACACGCCGTCCCGACGCGTGGGGTGCTCCGCTGGTCAGGTGGGGGGTTGCCGATCCGCGCGCGGGGTATTCCTGCGCTGATGGCGCGCGCTTCCCCTGGTCAGGACGCGGCGCGCTCCCCCGAACGGGGGCGCGCACGCAACGATCTCGTATCGACTCGCGGACGCTTCGGCATCATGGGCGGAAGGATGTAATTCATTCTGCTACAAGAGTATTCATACCGTATTTTCGGACGTTGCGCCGGTGCACGCAGGGGTTGACGGGAGGCAAGGGTGGGGAAGGGACAGCGGGACCCGTGGTCGCGCAGCCTGGGGTGGCTCATCGCGATGGTGATGGCGCCCGGTTTGGTGCTGGGCGCCGGGGTCTGGACGGCCTCCCACGCGTTGAACATCGGTGTGGGCGCGGACAGGCCGCCGCCCTGCGAGCCGGTGACGGTGCAGGCCCCGCTCCAGAACACCTTCACGATCAACGTCCTCAACGCGCGCGCCGAGAAGGGCGCCGCCGCGGCCGTGGCCAAGCAGCTCCCGCTGCGCGACCTGAAGACCGGGACGGTCGGGAACGACACCGAGCTGCGCAAGGTCGAAGGGGTCGGGGAGCTGCGGTTCGGCGCGGAGGGGCTCGACCAAGCCCTCGTCGTCCGCAAGCTCCTGGTGCCCGACGCCGCGCTGAAGCCCGACTACCGGACCGGGACGTCGGTCGACCTGGTCCTCGGCGACGGCTTCCGGGAGCTGGCTCCGCCGGACGGGCCGCTGGTGCGCCGCACGGATGTCACGGTCAACGTCTACAACACCACGTACTACGAGGGTCTCGGCAAGACCACTGCGGCCGGGTTGGTGGGCTTCGGGTTCGTGAAGGGTGAGGTGGGCTTCGACCCGCAGAACTCCTGGATCACCGAGGTCGCTGCGGTGCGGCACGGGCCGGACGGGGAAATGGGCGCGAAGCTCGTGCAGGAGGCTGTGCCCGGTTCGACGCTGCAGCTCGACCCGGGAAAGAAGGGTACGAAGGTCGACCTGCTCATCGGCATGAAGTGGGCCGGTCTGGCCGCGGCCGACCAGCTCACGCCCCAGGAGCCGAAGAAGCCGCTGGCGCCCCTCGACGTCGAGCGGCCCTGCCTGAAGTGACCTGAGCGCGAAGACCCAGCCGACGGGATCTGGTGTGTGATCGACCGTGGAAGGCAGTCGCCCCCAGCCCGGGGGTATGAGCGGTTGACTCCCTCGCGCAAGAGGGAATCTGGGCCACCGCCTGATGAGAGCTTGATAGTCGATAGCTTCCGACGATCCACCCGTGCGGGTGGGGGCTTCTGGGGGTAGGGGTCGCCGCAGGTACGCCGACGCTGGTTCGCCGAAACGACGCTGTTCCGTCGGGCCGGCGCTGGCCCGTCGGGCCGAGGCTGGCCCGTCGGGCCGAGGCTGGTCCGTCGGGACGACAACGAAAGTGATGTAGATCACATCGGTCGGCAGCGGTGAATCGCTGCGGATTCG
>JBDIAS010000039.1:0-21854 GCA_039812465.1 Austwickia sp.
AGCAGCTCGTCGACGCAGGACACCATGCCCGGGACCGGCACCCGGACCGCGACCGGGACCGGGGACGCGGGCAAGGGTACCGGGCCTTCGGAGAAGCAGACGCCGTTCTGGACGCCGGGGCTGCCGGGGAAGACCGTGCAGCCGCTCCCCCGGGCGGGCGGCGGGACGCCTGAGTCCTCCGGGACCTCGACCGGATCAACGGCCGCGACGACGCCGGCGACAACGTCCAGGACCATGTCGGATGACCGGCCTACGAGCCCGGCCACGACCGGCACGACGAGCCGTCCCACGTCCCCCGCGCCCACTGGTGGAGGCGGTCAGGGCCGCGACGACGGCCCCAGCCAGCCCCCCGCGTACCCGAACAGCACCAACCCGCCGGGGAGCAGCTCGTCGACGCAGGACACCATGCCCGGGACCGGCACCCGGACCGCGACCGGGACCGGGGACGCGGGCAAGGGCACCGGCGGCGGCGCGACTCCTGAGTCTCCGCGGACCTGGACGGGATCCACGACGATGTCGGCTGACGGGCCCACGAGCCCGTCCACCACCGGCATGACGAGCGGTCGTACGTCGTCGTCTCGTCCGCCTGCTACTGGCGATGGCGATGCCAAGGGAACCGGTGACCGGCCGAGCCAGCCCCCCGCGTACACCGCGACCCCGCCTCCCGGCTCTTCACCGGGAGGCTCCACCGGAACAGGCGCGGCGACCCCGAGCACGAGCTCGCCCGCACCGCAGCAGCCGCAGGCGGCCACCATCGTGATCCCACCGGGCGTTCCGCCGTTCACGGTGGTTGTGGAACCGACCTCGAGGCAGGCCGCACCGCCGCCGACGACGCAGGCCGCACCACCGCCCTCCAAGCAGCAGCCCGCGCCCGCGCCGGCGACGCCTCCCACCACGGCGACGACGACGCCGCAGCGCGTGCCTGCGACCACGCGGCCAGCTCCTCCAGCGACGACGCGGCCCACCACGGCGACGACGACGCCGCAGCGCGTGCCTGCAACGACGCGGCCAGCTCCTCCAGCGACGACGACGCCGCCAGCCGTGCCTGCGACGCCTCCCACCACGGCGCCTACTCCGCCCTCAAGCGGTACCGCCACGACTCCCGGATCGACGCCTTCGCCAACCTTGACGCCCATGCGCAAGGAGGTACCCGTTCCTGCGCCTTCGCCACCCTCGGCGCCCGACACCACCACCCCGGGTTCACCCGCGTCAACGAGCGCACCGACGACCGCCGCGACGACGGGGCCGTCGTCGGCTGGCACGACCGCTCCGACGACGGGCACCGCCACCACCCCGACGTCGGCTACCACGTCGTCGACCGCGAGTGCCTCGTCATCGTCGGCCGTGCCTGCTGCCACGCCGCCGGTCGCCGACCGGCCTGCGCCCTCCCCGGGCCGGGCTGGAACGCCACCGCTGGACCCGGTGTTCGATCGGGCGTCGGGGTGGGCGCACGGTACGACCGTGCGCGGGACCAACCGTCCCACGGCGGTCGACGGCGTGCCGCTGGACTTCGTGGAGCGGGTCCTCACGCGTAAGGGCATGGATGCCCTGACCGCCGGGACCGACTTCGCGGAAGTGAACCGCGTCGGCCAGGAAATCTGGACCGTCCCGCTCACCGCTGACGCCGGCGCGTTCGACTGGAAGGCGCTGAGCGCTCGCTTGCGGGAGCGGGCCGCCCGCCCACAGGTGGTGCAGCTCGTCAGCACCGACGCGGCCGCCACCCGCGCCGCGTTCCAGCAGGCCGCGGCCACGCTCCGCGCCGGAAAGAGGGGCGCGCTCGTCGAGTGGCCCGTCACCCCGGCCATGCTCTCCCAGGCCGCGAACATCTGGCCCGGCCCCAACACCGTCGACATCATCGGCATCTCCATCCCACGCGGCACCCCGTGGCGGCAGGCCGCAGACACCCTCACGGCGTGGCGCGAGTGGGCGGGCGATCAGGGTCTCCGCGTCGCCGTGCACTGGGCGATCGGCCCGGACACCACCCCCCAGGAAGTGCGCAACTACCACGCCTGGCTGGTCCTCGCCGCGAGCCAGAAGGGCCTGGCGTACGACACCGTCGACCTCGCAGGCGCCGGCCCGGCGGCCCTGGCGGCCTACAACAGCCTGTGGCGGCAGCGATGACCATTACCACTCTCCCCCCGGGCCGACACCGCTCACGTGGTGTCGGCGCCTGCCGGACCCGCGCACGACTCGGCGTCGTCGTCGCGGTCGTCCTCACGCTGCTGGCCGTCCTGGTCGGCCTGGCCACCGGGGGCGCTCAGGCCGCCCCCGGCGATCGCCCCACGCTCTACGTCGATTGCGGCGCCGCCGGCGGCGGTGACGGCTCTCAGGGATCGCCGTGGCAGAACCCCTCGGCAATCCCCGAGCTGGCCACCGGCACCGCGGTGCTACTCCGTCGCGGGTGCTCCTGGGACGTGGACGCCGGAGTCACCCTCAAGGGCGGCGACGAGCTGCTCCTCGGCGCCTACGGCGACGGCGCCGCGCCCATCATCACCGCACCCAAGGCGGACCGCGAACGCGGCGCCGTCCTCGTCGAGTCGCCACGCGCGACGGTCACCGGCCTCCACATCAAGACCACCCCGGGGCCCGGTGTGACCCTCGCCGGCGTCGGGGCGCTCGCGGAGGATCTCTGGATCGAGGACACCGCATTCGGTGTCCGATTCACCGGGGACGGTACCCGCGTCAACCGGGTCGCCGCCCGGAACCTGCACCTGTTCACCAACACCCCCAAGTCCGTGAACCCCGACGACGACTCCGGGGCCGTAGCGTTCAACGTCGAGGCGAACAACGTCACGGTCGAGAACTCCTCGTGCGTGTACTGCCGGGCCCCCAGCGCGGACTACGGCTACGACGGCGGGTTCATCGAGCTGTGGCGCAAAGGCAGCGGCCTCAAGGCGTACAACAACGTGTCCTACGAGACGCAGGGCTGGATCGAGACCGGCGGGGTCAAGGACAAAGGCGACCGGATCGACGGTGTCGAGCTGGTCGGCAACAAGGCCGCCCAGGTCTACGAGCGATTTTGGTACGCCAACCCGATGGACGAGGGCCAGTACGGCATCCCCGTCACCGGCGTGAAGATCAGCGGCAACATCGTCGCCCTCGCCGAAGGCGCGGGCGCGATCACCGGGCAGACCGAAGGCGTCACCGACGACGGGACGAACCGGATCGGCCAGGACGTCCCCGAACCCGTCGCGGACCCCCGCCCCCTGCAGCAGCAGGACGACGGCGGGCAGCAGCCCGCCGACCAGCCTCACCGGGGCGGGACGACCCCATCGCGGAGCGACCCCGGACCAGCCCAGCAGACCGGTCAGCCACCGTCCGGGCGTCCGAGCACGGACGGCCCCGCGGACGGCCGCGCACCCCCGCAGCTCTCGTCCAGCTCAGCAACGACCTCGGCGAACAGCTCGACCTCGCCGTCGCCCGCCGAGCCCTCGTCCAGCTCACCGGACACGCCACAGACCGGGTCGTCACCGGCTGGTGACGGTCAGCAGCGGATCACGGCCTACGTGTCCGCCTACGACTACTACGACAACACCCCGCCCGGATCGGCGACGGTCTCTCATCCGCAGCGCGGCGGGACCACCGCCAGCGGCGACGGCCGTTACGAGAATCCCGTAACGATCGCCGTGGGCCACGTCCTGCAGAACGGGCAGGACCTGCTCGACCACCCGCCCGGGACGCGCTTCTACTTCCCACGGCTGCGGGTCTACGGCATCGTCGAGGACACCTGTGGGGACGGCCCCACCCCACAGAACGGGCCATGTCACCAACACCCCGCGGACACCGAGACGTGGCTGGACGTGTGGATCGACGGCCGCGACACCGACGAGAACACGGCCGCGGGCCGGATGGACGCCGCCACCGGCCGCCAGGACGTCATCAAGGACCCCCCACCAGGACTGCCCGTTCACGACGGCCCCATCGCTGCGCAGACCTACGACGACGCCCTCCCCGCGGCCGCGAGCACCGGCGACACGGCCAGCCCGTCCAACGGGCACGCGGCGCCACCAGCAGCGCCCCCGACCGCCTCACAGACCGCGACGGCCTCCGAGACGGAGACCGCATCGGAGCCCAGTCCCTCGACCGACGCGGCTGAGCCCAGCGGCGAACCTGCCGCGCACAGCGGCCAGGCGGCCGCAGGTCTCGGGATGCTCATCGCCAGCGAGACCGGGCCGACGTCTCCCGACTGGAAGGTCACCAGCGGCTCCCTCTTCTGGGACCCCAAGGAGAACGCCTGGTGGACCGGCCAGCCCGCCGGGACCGCCGGCGCGCCACCCTCCGCGGTCTTCCGGGCCGTCACCACGCCCAAGTTCGGCGACGCCACCACCAGCCTCCGGTACCGCATCGACGAGATCACCAGCACCCCCGCCACCCCGGAGACACCGTGGGACGGGCTGCACATCTTCCTCCGGTACCAGACCGAGGAGCAGCTCTACTACGCCACCGTCGGCCGCCGCGACGGCCTCGGCGTTATCAAGAAGAAGTGCAAGGGCGGGCCGTCCAACGGTGGCACCTACTACGACCTCGCCAGCCAAGGCGGCCTCGGCCGCATCACCCTCGGCCAGTGGGTCGAGGCATCCGCGTCAAGCCGGGTCAACCAGGATGGCTCGGTCACCCTCACCCTCACCCGCGACGGGCAGACCCTCACCGCCACCGACACCGGTGTCGGCTGCGCCGTCTACACCGCTGAGGGACACACCGGACTGCGCGTGGACAACTCCGACCTGCGGTTCACCGACTTCCAAGTCGGCCCGCCGCGAGCCTCGTGAACAGGCCCAACCAACCCCCACGCCCAAGGAGGCAAGGTCACTTCCGTAACACAATCGCCCAAGACCGGCGAGCCTCCCTGGAACCCGGTTCGACCCCTGGAAATATCCCGGCTATGCCGCAGGCACACAAGGGCGATCGGGTTTACACCCCGACCCGGCTCCACCAGGAACTGTCCCAACTCGTACGCGGCGATGCCTCCCGGATGTGTCAGCCCGTGGGCGACGTCATCGCCGCGATCGTGGCCGAGCACTACGGGCGGCCCGACCTGGCCCCCACCGTTATGCCGGAGCGCCCACCAGAGGAGCTGCCGCTAGCCATGTAGCCGGACAACGATGAAGGCTCCCGCGCCAACGGGAGCCTTCATCTCAAGAAGTTAGGACCGAGCCGCCAGCTCGGCGCCCATATTCAGCCACTCGCGACCAGTGAGGAGGCGGCTTTGTGCTGCCTACGATAGCACGCGGCCGCGTGGCGTCCACCGCCCGCCGCGCCGTGTCGCCATCGGCCCCTACCAGCGGTTCCTGGGCACAGGACGCCTACGAGCGTCTTCCCAGAGCGCGAGCGCACACCCCTGGCACCCTGCGGGCCCTGCGCCGCGCCACCAGCGCGTCACAGCGCCGCGGCGGGGTTCCCACTCCCCCAACACCGACCGAGCTCCAGGCCGCGATCCCCACGTGGACCTCCCGGCGATCGTTCCTGCGCGTGATCCGCGCGCTGACCCGACAGCCGTACGTCGTCCAGCTCTGCCGCGCAGCGGGCATCGCCACCGACACGTGGGCCGCGATCATCGCCAACGACGCGATCGGCGCCGACACGGCCACCGGCCGCGGCGCCCGCGCCACCCAGGTCGTCGCCGGCGCGATCGTGCAGCGCTGCCCCAAACAGGTCCAACGCGCCCGCAAGATCGCCATCCAGCTCGGCGTCATGGTCGAGGTCTACCGTGGCCGCGAACTGACGAAGGCCGAGCGGCTCGCGCTCGTAGCCGTACACCCGCGCCACCAACAACGCGGGCTGCCCAGCGTCTACCACCTGACCGTGTGCGGACCCCGCCAACGGGCCCGCATCGGCACCCCCCGCGCGGGCGAATTCGCGCCGCTGTATCCACCGCCAATAGCGAACGTCCACCTACCCCCCGTAGGGGGGCTCAGTCTCCTCACTCACCTACAGAAACTACTTCCCCTCGCGGCCGCTGCCGCGCCCGATGAACCGGAGCCGCCTCCGGCGGCACCACATCGACGAAAGCGACGACCAGGAATGGCCCTCGCCGTCGACGTCCTGGCCCACCCCACCCTCGCTCGCGTGCTCGACGTACGGCCAGGCACCCTCGCCGCGCAGCTCGCCCCCTACGCGGCGGGCGGCTGGGGCGGCCGCAGCCTCGCCGTCGAGGTCCTCCGCGAGATCGAACAGCTCGGCGTGCCCACGTGGGAGGCCGCACGCTCCCCCTGGGGCCTCCTCAAGACCGTACTCGCACGGATCGACCCCGTCGCCGACGTCCACCTCGGCACCGGACCCGCCTACGCCGACGCGGCCCCGGCCACCGGGGCCGCGGCCACCCCACGCGCCGCGCTGCTGCAGCAGCCGTGCGGCGGCCCGGACTGTGATGGCCACGGCTGGATCAACAGCACCGACGATGCCGGGTACCTCACCGCACGCCCCTGCCCCGACTGCCCACCCCGAGCACGCGCCAACCACGAGTACGACGACCACGCGGCCGATCCGGTCAGCGACGCCGCCGCCGAGCCGCCCTTCTGACCGGACGGGGATCGGTCCGTTTCCGCGCGCGAGGCCCGAGCGGCGACACTTGGCGCAGAAACAGCCGAGTTAGGGAACCACCTTGTCTAACAATGCAATCCAGAAAGAGGGTCGGCTCAATCGTGGGCCAGGTGGCCCGCGTCGACGCGGCGTCCACTGGCACGGGCGGCGTCGGCCGGGCCAGACCCCGGTTCACAAGGAGGACGACAGCCGCCCCAAATGGCCCCAGAAGGTCGGGGCCGTCAGCGCCCTCATCGTCGGCCTCGCTGGCGCCGGCGTCGCATTCTGGGTCGGGAAGACCACCGCCGACGTCGCCGACGAAACACGACGGGCCCAACAGTTCACCGCCGCAGTCGGGCAGCTCGCTGACGCGAGCGTCGAACTCCAGCTCGGAGGCGCCGTCAGCCTCGGCCAACTCGCCGAAACTACCGGTGCAGGGCTCGTATTCGAGTTGGGCGAGTTCGGGCTACTGGGGAGAGCTCGGCGCTGCGGTGCTCCAGGTGATGTCGGCGTTGGCGGGCGCGTTCCGGACGGCGTTGACGAGGAAGTGGTACCAGCCTGGGCCGAGTAACACGGTGTAGTCGGGTGCGCCGCCGGCCCGGACGGAGTTGGCGTTCGGGTCGCCGAGTTGGTCTTCAATGCGGAGGTCGACGGGAAGTGCGCCGGTGTGGATGAGTTCGCAGCGCAGCCACTTGTAGAACAGGTAGTCGAGATCGACTGGCTTTCCTCGGTATTCGACGCAGATCGTCCAGCCGTGCGTGGTCTTCATGAAAGCTTCGAAGCTCGCCCGGTCACCGGTGATCTTCGGGAAGGTCTTCCGGGCAGTGGCGGCGACGGCGACGAGGACGCTGAGGAGAGCTCCTTCGCGTCGTCCGTGCTTCCAGAGAAGGTCTGCGTCTGTGAGTCGGTCTTCGATGGACATGGTTCAGCCGTTCTTGTAGGTGTCTCGTTGGGTGACGTACTCGGACCAGTCGCGGGTGGCGAGGGCGGCCCATTTGGTGGCGGTCTTGTCGGCGATGCCGATGAGTTCGGCGAGGACGGGCGCGGGAACCTGCCCGGCGAGGGCGAACATGGCGGCGTGGCGGGCGCGTCCGGGTTGGATGCCCGTGCGGGCGAGGTGTCCGCGGAAGGTCTCTCGGACGAGGTGGCGTCCGGGACGTTCCGCGTCAGAGTTCGTGCACCAAGGTCGGTTGTTAATACCCAGCCAGAGATTCGGTACGTTTCCGTCTCGAAAGGTTGGAGCAGATGTCCGAAGTCAAGCCGAGGTCCTCGGCGGGGAGCAGGTCGCGCAAGCGGTTGGCGCCCTCGGAGAAGTACGAGTTGTTCGTGCAGGTCCTGACCCAGCAGGCGACCCAGCGCGAGGCCGCCGCGAAGTTCGGGGTGGACCGCTCGACGGTGGTGCACGTGTGCAAGACAGCGAAGCAGGGCGCGCTGGACGCGTTGGCGGCCTCGGTGCCGGGACGCCGGCCGGGGCAGAGCCCGGAGCAGGCCGAGCTGGCGGCGGCGCGTGCCGAGATCGAGCGGCTGCGCGCGACGGTCACCGAGCAAGCCGTGGAGCTGCATCTGCACAAGGGAAAATCGCGTTGGGACTGACGGCCGGCCCCGTCCCGGCGCGCGTGGACGCCACCGTCAAGGCCGGCCTGCTCGCCCTGACCGAGCACGCGATCAGCGCGGGGGGATGGTCGCTGCGCCAGACGGCGGCGGCGCTGGGCATCGAGCATGTCCGGTTGTTGCGCTGGCAGGCCCGTGCCGCGGTCGGCCGGCTGCAGGACGCCCGGCCCGGACCGGACCAGGCACCGCACGCCCTGCTGGCGCACGAGCGCGAGGCGATCCTCAAGATCGCCACGGACTGGGCCCAGATCGATCGGTCGCACCGCAAGCTGGCGCACCGCGGGTCACGGCTGGAGGCGTTCTACGCCTCGGAGTCGACCGTGCTGCGCGTGCTCACCGCCGAGGGCGTGCACCTGCCCGAACGTCCGCCCCGCGAACGCGGCGCGAAGCGGGCCTGGCCGGAGTGGGCCGAGCTGGTGCCCGGGGTGATCTGGATCTACGACTTCACGCACTTCCGGGCGAGCAAGCGGTGCGCGGTCGCGGTGCTGGACGTGGTCTCGCGGTACTGGTTGGCCACCGTCGTCTCGGCCGAGGAGTCCTCCACCCAGGTCGAGGTCGCCTTCACCCGGGCGCTGGTCGCGGACGGCAAGGAACACCTGCTCGACCAGGACCTGCTCGAGCACCTCGCCTACGGCGTCGTGCCCGATGACGACGAGCGCGTGCCGGTGCTGCTCGCCGTGTCGGACAACGGCCCGCAGATGACCTCACGGGCGACCGCCGTGTTCATGGCCGGCGCGCGGATCGCGCAGCACTTCGGGCGCCCGTCCACCCCGAACGACCAGGCCTGGGTGGAGTCGTTCTTCGGTCACCTCAAGGGCGAGCACCCGCACCTGGAGAAGATCGCCGATCCCGGCGACCTCGAGGCCGAGCTGGACCGGCTGCGCGAGCACTACAACACCGTCCGGCTCCACGAGGGCATCGGCTACGTCACCCCCGACGACGAGCACCACGGCCGCGGCGAGGCGCTCCGGGCCGCTCGTCGAGCCGGTCTGGAACGAGCACGCAAGGACCGCCTTGCCGCCCGACGCACCCTCAGGCAGGATCAGCAATGACCACCGCATCCTGGTCGGGTATTACCTCCGCGAACTGGTGCATTTTCTCTGACACACCTCGTCCGGGATGCCTGCCGGGGAACAGCCATCCGTGGTCGACGCTGGCGATGGACGGGCTGCCGGGGCGGTCGAGGTGGCGGCGGATGAGGTCGTCCAGTCCGGGTGGCATTTCGATGGCGACGGTATCGAAGGTGACGAGCACTGAGCCGTCGTCGGAGAGGGTGATCTGGTCGACGCGCATCGCGACGACCGTTTCGAGGGGTTGAGCGAACAGGAGCGTGAACAGGCCACCGATGCGGGCGTGGAGCGCGATCGTGTCGTCGTGGAGCAGGGTCTTGATCTGGGTCCCAACGGTCGGCGTCGGAGATCGTCACTTCGGGCATGGTGGTTCCCCGCCACGGGATCACGATGGCGGTGTTCACTCGCGCGCGACCGAGCCAGGCGACGAAGCCCTGCTGGCTATTGCGTGCGCCTGAGTTGATTCGGGACCTTTCGACCCCACCTACAAGACCCGTGTCTGCCCCGTCCTGCGCGCCTACGCCGCACCTCGACTACCCACCAACCCTGCCCGGGGCAAGCCAGCCCCGAAACCGCCGACCCGCGCGGCCATCGGCGCCTTGGACGTCCTGGGCGGCCCCTGCGCCGGCCAACCGGGACTCCGCTTCCCCGACCGTTACCTCGCCAACGTCGAGCTCCCCTCCGCCCGCCTCCGCCAACTCGACCTTACCGGCGCGGACCTCACCGGCGCCGACCTCACCCGGGCGGACCTGAACAGCGCGGACCTGCGCGCGGCCGACCTACGCGATGCGTACCTGACCGGGGCCGACCTGACGGATGCGGACCTTGGCCCGCTCGACACGGCTTGGGCCCCGACGCCACCGCCCAATGCCGACCTCTCCGGGGCGCACCTGAACGGAGCGAACCTGGACCGGGTGAGGTACGACAAGACCACGAAGTGGCCGGACGGATTCACCCCACCCCCACCGGCGCCCGAGTAGACCCGGACGCAATACCCGCCGGACCTCGCCCCATGCGTACGTACGTCCACCGGTCAATTCCGGCCGCTCGACGAGGACAACCACAGCCCGATTTGGCTCACCGCCACCCTCGACGGACCGCGCTGCACGAGGGCACTCCGCGCCCTGAACACCAACCCGCGCGCCGAACCGCCGTTCTAACCCCCCCCGTGCGGGCCCGCGCGCCGAACAACACGATGCTTCTGCCACGAGCCCACCACCGGCTCGTCGCGGCAGAAGCCGCTGGTCAGGACCGCCGTCAGCGGCGCTCTAATAGCTAAGAGCAAGCAAATACCTGTTGGTACTATTGACAGCACGATCTCCAGTGCCCCAGTCGGACGGAGTCCACGTCGATGACCGACGACCCCGCAACAGGACCCGCAGCCACCCACGGAGCCAGGCTCGGGATCTACCTCACCCCGCAGATGCTGCAACGGGCGCGGGCGGCCTACCTCGCCGACTGGTACAACGGAGGCAACAGCGACCGGTTCGCCGACTGGATCGTCGCCGCCGTCGACGCCCACGCAGGGCGAACCCCTGCTCAGCGCGCCAGCGCCTCCGCCGACACCAGCGACCCCGAGGACAACAAACGCGGCGTCACCAGGACATTCGACGTCGCCGACCCGGACGCGATCAAGCGGATGCAGAAAGCGATCGCCGACGACCGGGGGGCGGGCCGGTGGCTGTCGGACAGCGCCTGGTGCCGCGAAGCCCTCGACCGCGCGATCACGCGCGCACGATCAGCGAACGGCGGCAGCCTGCCGAGCACACCGAAGCGACTGCCCAACCGCCTCGGCGAGAAGCACCGACGGAAGCCCGACGACCCAATCACGAGACAGGCCCACACATGAGCTCGCGACGAGTCCTCCGGTCCGCGGCCGCGCTGTGCGTGGCCGCGGCGCTCTCGGGGGCGCCAGCCCCCGCCACGGCACTCCCCCACCCCGCCGCGGCCGCGGACCCCGACTGCAGCAGCCCCACGGTCACCGTCACCAACGCCGACGAGCTCGCCCGCGCCATCGAGGCGCCGGCGCCGGGCACAGTCATCGCGCTCGCGGACGGGCAGTACGTCGGCAAGTTCACCGCACGCGGCGGCGACCAGTCCCGCCCCATCCGCGTCTGCGCCGGGCCGGGTGCCGTCCTCGACGGCGGCGGCATGGACAGCGGGTACGTGCTCCACCTGGACCATGCGGAGAACTGGTACATCTCGGGGTTGACCGTCCGCAACGGCAAGAAGGGCGTCGTCGTCGACGCCAGCCGCCTGATCCTGCTCGACGCCATCACGGTGACCGACATCGGCGAAGAGGGCGTCCACCTGCGCGCGGGGACGAGCTACAGCACCCTCTGGGGCAGCACCATCAGGAAGACCGGGCTGACCGAGCCAGGGTACGGCGAAGGCGCCTACGTCGGGTCGGCCCTGAACCACTGGTGCGACTACGGCAACGGATGCGGGCCGGACAAGAGCGACTACAACCTGATCGCGAACAACCGCTTCGAGGAGACCGCGGCCGAGAGCGTCGACATGAAGGAAGGCACGACGGGCGGAACCCTCGCAGGCAACATCTTCGACGGGTCGGCCCTGTCGGGCGCGAACAGCGCGGACTCCGTGCTCGACGCCAAGGGCAACGGCTGGCTCATCGAGGGCAACCGGGTCATCAACCCGCCGCCCGACCCGTTCCAGGTCCACCAGCGCGTCGAGGGGTGGGGCCTCGACAATACCTTCCAGGACAACTACCAGCAGGCATCCTGACTTGCCGACGAACACCGAGACCGAATTAGCGAGCACGTAAGCGGAGGCCGCTCCGCGGCCGCGTACCCACGACCCCGCTTCCTCCCGGGCATTCCATGATCGCGGCGTCGGCCCCGGTGACAAGCCGGGCTCCGCATCCGCTCCGGCCCCTGGCGGGGTGATGAGTTTCCTCGGCGCTCGCTTCGCTCGCTTATTTCCTCGCAAACTCATCACCCCGCCAGGGACTCCCCCGGCCGCCGGCTCCGCCGTCGCCCTCCGGGTTGCTCCCCGGAACCTCATGCCGCGCTTTCATTCCATTGCCCGGGAGGGGGCGGGGGAAGGTCGGCCAGACCAACACCCACCGTTGTGTCGCCTTCGCCCCGTCACTCGCGACTCCAAGAAGGGACGGCCAAGACCCATGACCAAGACCATGAGCAAGTCGATCGGCGCCAGCCGGTACGACCCCAACTGCACGGACGACGTCCGAGAACTCGGGTACGCCGTGTACGACGGCATGGCCGACCCGGCCGAGTTGGCCTGCCCCTGGCAAGACCCCCAGCAGGGCATCGGGTGGGCGAACGCACCGCAGCCCAACCTCGCGGGGCGTCACCCCCGGCCCCAGCAAGGAACTCCCCCACCACCCCCCCCACGACGACGACGAGAGGCACGACCCATGCCGACCACAAGGATCACCGTCGAGAACATCCCCGTCAGCGAGGTCTGGAAGGGCGACATCCTGTCCTTTGGTGACGGCGTCTTCGACATCGCCAGGACCGATGCCCGCGACGAAGACGGCGACGGCTGGTACCGCGCCGAAGCTCTCAGACTGCCGGGCATGACGCCCTTCATGCTGGTCCTCGGCGAGCGCCACGAGCGGGTGGACGTCATCCGCCCACGAGGCTACCTGGTCTGAACCCAACCGACGCCTATCACTGCTATCGTTAATAGCAACAACATCAACAACAGCATGCATAGCAGTAATGGCAACGCTAGGCCTGATCTCACCACACAGGAAGGCACCGAGATGAACCCGCAGGTCATGAGCCGCCACAGCATCGTCGAGCACGACCCCAGCTCCCCCAGCACGGCCCTGATCGTCGAGCCCGTCCACCCAGATCAGTTCTACGACCTGTGGCTCGCGGCGATCGTGACGGACGCCCTCCCGGTCCACAGCCTCGGACCTAAGGAACTCGGCCTCCTCGCCGCAGGCTCCCGCCGGACCCACTGCCGCGACGTCGTCACGAGCCACCTGAGCGGTGACAGGTACATGGGTATCAACTACGCCCCGATCACGGACTGGCCCGAGCTGCAGGGTGCGGACCGGGGCGCCGCCATCGACCGCCTCATCGCCCTGGTGACGCGCATCGAAGACCTGTTCGCCGTGGAACTGCTCGCCATCCTCGCCGCCGCCGCCATCCGGGAGAACCGGGCGGAGCTGGCCCGCGACGCCCTCGACCGGGCGCTGAACATCACGCCGGACCACCGGTTCAGCCGCATCTTGGAGAAGTGCCTCGCGATCCGCGCGGTCCTGGGTCCCTAGCGGGACTCACCTAGGAATGCCACTATCGCTAGGCCTGCTAGCAGTAATGGCACCACTAGCAACAATCGTAGTGATGGCAATGCTTGGTATCGCGACGAGGAAGGACCGGCACGCGATGTTCGCTCAGCAGCTCGGCTTCGACATCGAGGACATGATCCGCCAGGCCCGCAACGACGCCGCACCGGCGTGGGAGGGGATGCCGCTCCAGTTCACCACCGACTACCACAGCCCCGCCGAGCACGCCGCCGCGTACGAGCGGTACGCCCTCGAACACGGGGACTTCGGCATCGTCCCGCGCAGCCACCTGTGGCACCCGCCCGTCGCGGGCCCCCGGGACGGCCTGGCCCTGCGTGGGCACACGCTGCACCTGCTCATGGCGGACACCCGCCCCGAGCGCGCGTACCAGGGGCCCGGCGCCCTGCTCTACCAGGCCATCTGCGAGCCCTGCCGTTGGCACCTGATCACCCTCTCGGAAAACGCGGTCGCGGAGGCGTGGTACGACCATGCCGACCCCAGCTGGCGAGATCTTCCGGTGATGCCCAAGAAGCTCACCCCACTGGGAGACCTGACGAAGACGCGACGTCAAGCCCAGCGCGACTGGGTGGAGTCCGCCTACCCCGCCGAGTGGCGCGTCCCCGGCGCGCCGATCCTCACCGCCCGGGAAGGGCGCGGCACCCGGCATGTGCCGGACCGCTCACCCCTCGGCGGGTACGACTTCTGCGCGCAGGAGGAGGCCAAAGGGTCCTAGCTGGCCCCGCCAACCCGCGTTTGCCATCAGTAATGGCACCACACTCACCGAGCTTACGAATAGCAGTCCTATCACTCATTGACCGGGAGGTTCGCCGAAATGCTCAGTCTGACAGACCTTTTCTGTGGAGCTGGGGGGTCCTCGCTCGGGGCCGCCCAGGTGCCCGGGGTCCGCGTCGTCGCGTGCGCCAACCACTGGCAGCGAGCGATCGACGTCCACCAGGCGAACCACCCCGATGCGCTGCACATGTGCGCCGACGTCAGCCTCGTCAACCCCCGCACGATGCCGAAGACGGACGCCGCGTGGATTTCGCCGAGCTGCACAAACCATTCCCAGGCCAGGGGCGTGGCCCGCCGGGTCATGGACGCGCAGCCCGACCTGTTCGGGGAGGTCCTGCCCGACGAGGCCGCCGAGCGGTCCCGGGCGACGATGTGGGACGTACCCCGCTGGTCCGAGGTCCACCAGTACCGGGCCGTCATCGTCGAGAACGTGCTCGAGGCCGCCCAGTGGCCGCCGTTCCGCGCATGGCTGCTCGCGATGGACTCCTACGGGTACGCCCACCAGATCCTGTCGATCAACTCGATGCACGCCCAGATCGCGGGCCTGCCCGCCCCGCAGTCACGGGACCGCCTGTACGTGGTGTTCTGGCGCAAGGGCGACCGCGCGCCGGACCTGGAAGCCGTGCAGCGGCCGCAGGCATGGTGCCCGCGATGCGAGCAGCTGGTCGCCGCCCGCAAGTCCTGGAAGAACGGCCGGACCGTGGGCCGGTACCGCGCCCAGTACTTGTTCGTCTGCCCGACGCCCAGGTGCGGGCAGCTCGTCGAGCCGGGATGGCTGCCCGCGTCGTCCGCGATCGACTGGACGATCCGGGGCACCCGGATCGGGGAGCGGAGCAAGCCACTGGCCGCCAAAACCCGGGCCCGCATCGCGGCGGGGATCGCCCGGTACTGGCGACCGTTCACCCTCGAAGCCGCAGGCAACACGTTCGAGCGGCGGCCCGGAGTCCGCACCTGGCCGTGCGACGAAGTGCTGACCACCCTCACGACGAGCCAGACGAAGGCCCTCGCGGTGCCGGTCGAGGGACGCGACGGCGTGGAGGCCCGGCCGATGACCCGCCCGATGCGGACCCAGACCGCCCGGCTCGAAACCGGCATCTTGACGCCGTTCATTGCCGAGCTGCGCGGTGGGGGATCGGACGCCCGGAGCGTCACCGACCCCCTGGCCACGGTCACCGCATCCGGGACCCATCACGGGCTCGTCACGCCGTACTACGGGACGAGCGACACCGCCGCGCCGACGTCCGCGCCGATCGGGACGGTGACCACGCGGGACCGGCATGCGCTGGTCACCCCTTCGGGGGGGACGTGGACCGAGGACGCCCGGCCCGCTGACTACCCGCACCGAACGCTGAGCACGCGCGAGGCGTACGCCGTGGTGACGCCAGGCGATCTGGAGGCCGCCGCCGCTGAGGTCGACGAGTGCTTGTTCAGGATGCTCGAACCGAGCGAATGTGCCAAAGCGATGGCATTTTCGGACGACTACATCTGGTCGGGCACCCGCAGGGAGCGGGTCCGCATGGCGGGTAACGCCGTCACCCCGCCGGTCGCCCGGGACCTGATGACGGTCGTCGCGGCCGCGCTGGGGGGCGACGGATCATGACCGTCCAGCTCATGCGCGGCGACGCCCTCGACCTGCCCCTCGCCGACCACAGCGTCGACCTGGTCGTCACCAGCCCGCCCTACTCCCCCTTTCTCGAAGTGGCTGCAAATCGTGACTCGCGTCGTGACAGGGTCCGGGACCGGCAAGCCGCGCATGCCATCACCAATCGGTATGCCATCATCGCTATTACCACCATCACCCCTAGGAGCTGGGTCGCATGACCGTCACCCCTCCCTCCAAGAAGCGCCACCCGCGAGGCGGCAATCGCGGAACGATCGTCGTCGCGTTCGCCAACAACAAGGGCGGCGTCGGGAAGTCGGCCGAGGCCCTCGGCATCGCCGACGCCGCGCTACGCGCCGGACTGAGGGTTCTGTTCATCGATGCCGACCCCCAGATGAATGCAACCCGACGACTCGGCGTAGGCCCTGAGGTCGAACCCACCCTCGCCGACATCCTCACCGTCGCGGACCGTCACGGCAGCCTGCGTGGCGACGCGACCTTGACGGCCGCGACCCACCCGGCCGGGGAGTCGTGGGGGAGCGGCATCCGGGTTGTACCGGCCTCCATCGACCTCGCCGACCGAGAACTCGACACTGGGATGCGCAGCCCCCAGCGGCTGCGGCGACTCATTGGCGAGCAGCGTGAACACGTCGG
This sequence comes from Austwickia sp., assembly GCA_039812465.1. Lineage (GTDB taxonomy): Bacteria > Actinomycetota > Actinomycetes > Actinomycetales > Dermatophilaceae > Austwickia. Next base: position 16,526 of record JBDIAS010000039.1, read on the forward strand.
CCAGTACGACCTCGTGCTGATCGACACCCCGCCGGCGCTCGGTCAGCTCACGATCAACGCGCTCCGCGCGGCGGACCATCTGGTGATCGTCACCGAGGCCGACGTCGACGGCATCAGCGGCATGAACCTGGTCCTCGATGCCCTCGAAATCCTCGTCGAAGACACCGGGGGGCCGCACCTGACCGGCATCGTCGTCAACGCCTACGACGGAGACCGTGCGGAGGCCCGGATCCGCCTCGATGAACTGCGTACCGCCTACACCGACCTCATCCTCGACCCCGTAGTGCCCGACCGTGCCGCTGTCAGCGACTCCCGCGGCCGCGCCTGCCCCGTCTCCGCGCTCGGCGCGCGTGCCTACGACCTGCCCGCCATCTACGACACGCACCTGCGCGCCATCATGAAGGAGCACATCCGATGAGCCCCACGCCGCCGCGTCAACCCGCCGCAACCCGCGAGAGCGCCCTGCGCAACCGCCTCAGCGGCGGAGGCGACCCCGAACCCGAACGTGGCGGACCCCGCGGACCCCGCGATCGAGACAGCACCGACAGGCTCCCCGGCGGCCGCCCCAGCTACAAGGGCCGCGCCACGACGGTCTACTTCCCCGACGAAGACGAGAGAGAGCGGTTCAAGAACGCCGCTCGCCTGTACGGCGGCCCGGAGGGCATCGACGGCCTGTCCGACCTGCTCTACCGGGCAGCCCTAGAGAAGGTCCAACGCTGGGAACGTGCCGCCGAACGGAATCTCTCCCACTGACGGACTCGGCGGGTTGCCCGGCGGGGCGGGCGGGTCAGGTGCGGAAGCCCCGTGGTACTCGCGGCAGTGACATCGACACCAGGCCCGACGCTGCGTGGCAACCCCCCCATCAGCCAGGAAGGAAGCCAGATATGAGTGAGACCTCAGCCATGACGGTTGACGACGAGCTGCGTGAGTGGGCAGCTGGCGTGTACCCGGTGGAGGCCGGGACCGAGCTGCTGATCCGGGTAGGACTAGCAAGGCCGGGCGCCGTGTGGCTCCGTCGCAGTGAGCACGGCCGCGTGTGGATCGACGCCGACCGGTTGATGCAGGCGTCTGGCGTGTTCTCCGGTGGCGAGCGTCGCATCGCCGAGCTGGCCGCGTCGATGCTCAGCGAGGAGCACGACGTCAACCTCTCCGACGCGCTTACCGGACTCGACCGTCGCCTGGGCGGCCTCGTGCGCGGCGCCGTCGCACACTGCATGGGGAACCGGGACGCGTGGGATACAGCCCAGGCCGACGCCGACACCGCTGAGGAGAGGGAGCGCGCCCTGTTCGCGCGCCTCCAGGCGCGCACGAAGTCGGGGGAGGGCCATCCATCGTGAGCCAAGGGCGACTCATCATGAGCCGGCCGCACGTCCTCGTCGAGGGCCTCGTGACCCATGTGACCCAAAGCGATGAGCGGGAGCCGATTATCGGAGCGACGAGGTAGGAGGACCCACGTGTACGCGAAGACCTTGATCCCCGGCCCGCAGGTCGACGTGCCCGGGTTGTTGGTCACGACCAGCAGCGACCAGGCGCTGCGGGACCTCCGGGCGCACGGCTGGGGCGAGCTGGGGGATGACCCGCCCAAGCTGACGACGAGCGTGGTGCGCCTAGGCACTCCGGGCTTGCAGCTGGTCGTCAACGGGATGGCCATCCTCGATGACGACACCAATCCCGTTGCCCCGCCGGGCTGGTGGGAAGCGATCGACGCCATCAAAAGCGCACTCGGCGCGCCGCTCGTGGGCGTCCAAGTGGTCCGGTGCGCGGATGTGCCCGACGACTTCCACGATCCGGCGCTCGTGGACGCACTGAAAAGCGTCTTCGCGAGCAGGGCCGGCGTCAGTGCCTTGGTACGGGTGACTGAGTGGCTCTGACCTAGGGTCGAGCCGCCCACGCTGAGACGCAGAAACGAGTCGGGCGGAATCGGCCAGCACCCCGCCACGCTCGAAGGCGTCAGATGACGGGAGACGCCCAGCGCAGGTGACCACCGCAAATGGCGGTGCGCGCTAGACGTCGAACGTATGATCTAGTTTTGGTGTATGGGGAGTTGGTTGGGCAGGGGAGTGCCGCTGAAGGACCGGCCCGTCTCTCCGTCCGCCCATCGGGCGGGGGAGGGCCGGGAGAACCGGCCGCGGACCCGGCATTGTTGGGTGGCCACCGCGGAGGGTGACCGGGAGGGACTGGTTCTCGCGTGGTCCACGACCGGCCCGAGATCGTGGAGCGCGTACGTCGTGTATGTGACCGCGGGGGAGGACCGGGCGGTGCAGGAGTGGGTGCCCGCGGAACGGCTCCGGCCGGGTGTGGGCGGCTGAGGACCCCGCATCGGTGCCAGGTGGTCGGCCCCCGCATGGTAGGCGACGCGGACACGCCCCGTTGATCTTGGGCCAACATGTTTGGGTGAGCGAGAAACTCGGATCCGAGGCGGGGGGAGGTTCGTCGCGGGCACGGTGGTGGATCCGGCTCACCCCGCAAGTCATCGCCGTGGTCGTTCTCGCCCTGGTCGTGGCCGGCCTCGCGACCATGACGTTGAACTGGCTCCTGCGCCGTGAGCCGTTCTGGTCCTGGCCCACCGCCCGGCCTGTTCCCACCACGAATGGGTGGCGTGACGCGCTCGGCGCCGACCCCCTCGACCTGGTCAAAGTCGCCCTGACGGTGGCCGCCGGCCTCGGCGGGGCAGTAGCCCTCACGGTCTCCTACAGGAAACAGGCACTCGCCGAGAGGGAGGAAGCCCGGTCGCTAAGGGAGGAGGACCGGGACCAGGCGCGCGCGTACCGGGACCGGTACGGCGCAGCGGCCGCGCAGCTGGGGGACGAGGACGCCGCCGTCCGCCTGGCCGGCGTGTACGCGCTAGCCAACCTCGCCGACGACTGGACCGAGCAGCGGCAACAGTGCGTCGACGTCCTGTGCGCCTACCTCCGGCTCCCGTGGGACCCCCAACATGACCCCGCCAACCCGGTCGTGACCAAGACCGTGAAACAAACCCTCGCGCGGACCCCGGCGAAGGAGACGAGCACGACGTACGGGTACGCGAACCAGCCCGGCGAGGTCGAGGTCCGCAAGACCATCCTGCGCGTCATCGGCGACCACCTCCGCGGACCCCAGCCCGACCCCGAACCGGGCGATGTCGCCGACGCAGGCCCAGCACCCGGGCCCTGGTCCACCCTCCAGCTCGACTTCACCGGAGCCACCCTCCCCGACCTTAGCTTCTGCTGCGTTGTCCTCGCGGACGTCTCCTTCGAGGGGGCGCAGTTCACCGGGGACGCCTGGTTGAAGGGGGCGTCGTTCGCCGGGTACGCCGGGTTCGAGGGGGCGCGGTTCGCCGGGTACGCCGGGTTCGAGGGGGCGCGGTTCGCCGGGTACGCCGTGTTCGAGGGGGCGCGGTTCGCCGGGGACGCCGGGTTTTGGGGGGCGTCGTTCGCCAGGTACGCCACGTTCGGGGGGGCCTCGTTCGCCGGGGACGCCTGGTTCGAGGAGGCGTCGTTCACCGGGAAGGTCTCGTTCAACGAGGCGTCGTTCACCGGGCCCGCCGTGTTCAACCAGGCATCGTTCACCGGGCCCGCCGTGTTCAACCAGGCGTCGTTCACCGGGTACGCCGTGTTCAGGGAGGCGTCGTTCACCGGGGACGCCTCGTTCGAGGGGGTGTCGTTCACCGGCGACGCCCGGTTCGAAAGCCGCCGGGGCGTGCACCAGGTACTCAGGACGCTGGTGATCGCCTTCCCAACGCTCGGCGCAGCAAGCAACCTCACGCTGGACGGCCAGCCCTGGCCATGGATCGGGCCCGCTCAGGAACAGGGGACGCCTCTCAGAAACGAGGATTTCTGAGAGACCCAGAGGCCGACGTTTCGCGCACACGTTTTCTCAGGTCACGTTTCGCACAATTCCTCTCACAACCGGCGGGCTCTGAGAAGGGGTTGTGAGAGAGTTCGGGGCATGAAGCCCTCGGCGGCTCAGGCCTGCGCGATCGAACGGCACCCGTGCCCGCACTGCGAGGCGCCGCCGGGGTCGGTGTGCCGGACCCGGACGGGCCGGGTCTGCAGCCGCTACCACACCGCCCGGTTCACGCAGGTCCCCCCACTGCGCGACGAGCTCGCGGTGACCGTGCCTGCCGACCGGGAGCCCGGACGCCCCTGGGCCGCCGGACCCGCCCCCGCGCCGGCGAGCGGTGGGGGAGGAGCGGCGGGGCCGATCAGGATCGGGTACGCCCGCTGCTCCACGGCCGGGCAGGATCTTGACAGTCAGCTCGACGCCCTCAAGCGGGCCGGGTGCGGCCGCGTGTTCGCCGAGAAGATCAGCACCCGCGTGAAGGTCCGCCCCGAGATGGAGGCCGCCCTCGCGCTCGCCCGAGAGTTCAAGGCGGCCGCGCCGGAGCAGCCGGTGATCCTGACCGTGCACGAGCTGAAACGGCTCGCCCGCAACGCCGCCGAGCTGATGACCCTGGCGGGGTCGTTGCAGGCGGACGGGATCCGGCTGGAACTGCTCACCGGCCCGCTGCCCGGCGTGTACGACCCGACCGGGATGGGGTCCATGTTGTTCGCCGTCTGCGCCGTCGCGGCGCAGCTCGACCGCGACTACATCCGCGAGAAGACCCTCGAAGGGCAAGCCGCCGCCGCGGCCCGCGGCCGCCACGGCGGCCGCCCACCCGTCCTCGACGACGACTCGATCCTCCTCGCCCGCGCCCTCCGCGACCGAGGAACCGCCGTCCCCGACATCGCTCAGAGGCTGACCATCAAGACTGGCAAGAACGCCGGAAAGCACCCCTCACTCGCCTCCGTGTACCGCGCACTCGCCACAAACCCAGCCGAATAACCACAGGACGTGGGCCTGAAAAGCCCCGACCACCGCATTCTCCGAATGTGGACGCCGATTGGTTTACATAACTGCTGGTCACGGGTTTGTGGCTTTACGATGGAGGCACCTTGAGAGAGGGGGTGAATTGGATGCACGTGAACAAGCATCGCCGGGCTGGAGAAGGCCACAACGATGAGCGCGGGTGCGGCGTACGGGCCTGGTTGTCAGCCCTCGCCCCGTACGCCGCACCCTGCGCCTTGATCGTCACGACCTTGATCCAAATCAAGGCCGGTTCCTTGCCGCCCGCCGACCGGTATGGAGCCGCCATCAAACGCGCGTGACGTGCCTCCTCCGGTACGCACACAAGCCCAGCGCGGACGCGCGCCGGGGGACCCTCATGGGGTTCGCCGGCGCGGGCCCGCTGGCTTTCCCTCCGGGCCTCGATCGCCGCCGTGTACCGCGACCCCTGAGTGTGGTCGTCTTGTTTGGCCCCACTTGGGTCGGGAATCGTCGCGAATTTCGGCCCCACTTTGGTGGGGTGAGG
>JBDIAS010000040.1:0-21711 GCA_039812465.1 Austwickia sp.
CGTGGAAGGGCTGGTACGCGCTCCTCGCCGTCCCCGCGTTCTTGCTCGGGTCGTTGGTCATGACGGTGAGCGAGCTCACGGGGAGCTCTCCCGACGCCCCGGGAGACCGTGACCGCGCTGCTCGTGCCGGTCCAGTTCATCGCGCTGGCCGTCCTGGCCCTCGCGTTCCTCGCGGTGGCGGCGCGGCGTTGGCCGACCACCCGTGACCTGGCGCTCGTCCCGGGGCTCACGAAGCGCGACCTCGTCGTGCTGGCGGTGGTGTTCGTGGTGACGCACGTGATCTTCTGGCTGCTCACCCTCGGCGAACCGGCCGACCCCCGACGAGGCGCGTCGGTACTTCGAGGAGATGCACCTTGCTGCCGGGCTTCTCCCCGCGGTGTCCTCCGTCGTGAGCGCCGTCATCCTGGCGCCCGCCTGCGAGAAACTGCTCTACCGGGGCGCGATGCTGCGCCCGATCCATGACGCGCTGGCCCGCCGCGGGTCGGGCACGTTGGCCGCGATCGTGTCGATCCTGGTCAGCGCCGGGTTCTTCGCCATGCCACACCTCGGCGGATCGCTGACCGGGCGGACCGCCATCGCGTACGTCGTGACGGGCATCGCCTTCGGGCTGGTCTACGTGATCACGGGGTCGATGACCGCGGCCATGGTCTCGCACTCGCTGCAGAGAGCTGCTTCGCGTTCGCGCAGGTGCTGATCTTCGGCAGCGGTGACGCGGACGTGGTGCCGATCCTGTACGTCCTGGAGTTCGGCTGCCCGCTCTGGGTCTATCTGTGTGCGCGAGCCCTGTACGCTGTCTTCCCGTCGCCTCGACGCGACCTCCCCCGACGCGACGTCAGGCGGGCTGCGAGCTGACCAGGCGGGCGGCCGCGGCGACGGCCTCGCCCACGGCGGCCGGATGGGACATCTGGGGGTTGTTGCCGGCCTCGATCACGATCAGGCCCATCTCGGACTTCCGGTCGGCAAGCTCGGCCCCGCGGTCGATCAGGTCGGAATCGACGCCCTCGGAGGTGAGGACGTTCACGTACGGGACGCTCACCCGCTCAAGGAGCCCGTTCTCGGGGAACACGTCGTCGTGCGGGTCCAGGCCGTAGATGCGGCGCACGGTGTCCACCGTGGGCAGCCGGACGTAGCCATTCTCCGTGCGCCGTACGGTGCACGCGATTCGATCCGCGAAGCGGGACTCCTCGTCGGCGATGAGGAAGTCCTTGATGGCATTGCGCGCGAGGGCGGCGAGGATCGGCTTCATGCCCCCCTGGTCGACGCTCGTCGCCCCGAGCAGCATCCGCGACTCCAGATTCTGCATGACGTCGTCACCCGTGAGGAACTCGAGGAAGTCCTGCGTCTCCTGGCGCGTCCGCAGGCACCACCCGCCGATCGAGACCACCGCGGAGGCCAGGTCCGGGCGCTGCACTGCGGCCGCCGTCACGAGGAACCCCGAGAGGTCGAACCCCACCAGCAGCGGGCGGCGCAGCTGCAAGCCCTCCACGATCTCCGGGATGACCGGCCAGATCCGCGCGGCGTCGGCGATGTCCGTCAGGGACTGCCCGTGCCCGGGCAGCTCCACGGAATAGGACCGGCATGTCGAGGAGGTCGCGGCGGCGACGAGCGACAGGCTCTCCGCGCAGAACCCCGGGGAGTGAAACATCAGCGTGTCGATGCCACTCCCCCCGAAGTCGACGACGGACATCTCGCCGATCGCGGTGGAGACGCTCACGTGCGGTTCACTGTGCCCCATACGGTCCAGTATCGACCCCCTGGGCTCAGATCTGACATTCGGTGGTCGTCCATCCACGGCGGCGGCTCCTGACGCCGGCTCGCACGCATCCCTGCGATGGCGCGTCACACATCCCACCGCGCGACGCGCGAGGCACGAGCGTGGAATAGTTGATACATCATCTATGTTGACGTGGATGCACACCATCACGTTGACGTGAGTGCACACCGTCAGATCGTGGTCAGTTCGTTGTCAGATCGTTCCGAGGAGGACTTCGATGGCCAGCACACTCGTACCCACCGTTGACGTGCGGCGCGCGTCCGACCGCTTCGTGACGCAGATCGACTGGCTGGACTCGAAGCACTCCTTCGCGTTCGGTCACCACCGCGACCCGCACAACACCCACCACGGCCTGCTGCTCGTCAACAACGACGACATCGTCTCGCCGGGCCGGGGATTCGACACCCATCCGCACCGGGACATGGAGATCGTCACCTGGGTGCTGCAGGGCTCCCTGGTCCACCAGGACTCCGAGGGGCACTCGGGGATCATCTACCCGGGGTTGGCGCAGCGGATGAGTGCCGGCACCGGCATCCTGCACTCGGAGAAGAACGACTCGTGGCGCTTCGACCCCCGCCACGACGCTCACACCGACCCCGTCCACTTCGTCCAGATGTGGGTGCTGCCGGACGAGAACGGGATCGCTCCCGGGTACGAGCAGCTCGAGATCGCCGCCGCGGACCTCGACGGCACGTTCGCCACGGTCGCCACGGGCATGGACCGGTACGCGGACGCCTCCGCGATTCGGATCCGGAACCGGTACGCGGCCCTGCACGCCGCGCGCCTGGCGCCGGGCCAGAGCGTGGAGCTGCCCGAGGCGCCCTACCTGCACTTGTTCGTCCCGCGCGGGAGCGTCGACCTCGAAGGGGCGGGCGTCCTCGAGCCGGGTGACGCCGTGCGGTTCACCGCGTCCGGCGGCCAGAAGATCGTCGCCATCGAACCCGCCGAGGTGCTCGTGTGGGAGATGCACGCGGGGCTTCGCAACGGCTGATCGCTCCGGAGCCGCGACCGCAGACCGATGGCGCAGGGCGCAGGGCGGAAGTGGGAGGCGGAAGTCGGAGGGCGGCGACGACCGCGCCCTCGCGCCGCCGTCAGCCGCCGTCAGCCGCCGTCAGTCACCGTCGGCCACCGTCTCCACCCACAGGGCCACGATGTGGTCCCGGGTGAAGCTCACGGTGGCCGGCTCGGCGAAGGTACGCCCGGTGGTCCCCATGACGACGATCTCGTAGCTGTCGATGTGCTCGTCGTGGATCAGCCGCTGCAGATGGTCGTTCGGGTCACCCTCGAACGGGCGGGTCAGCCACTCCGTGCCGTCCACGGTGATGAGACGGACCTGCATGGTGCTCATGGGGTGCTCCTGGATCGATAGGGGTGTGGGTCGCGGCGAGCTCACGGCGCCGGGCTGGCCTCCGGCAGGGAGGCGCGCAGGGTCCGCATCGAGCGGAGTCGGGTGACCGTCTCTCGGTCGTAGGCGTAGGCCAGCGGGTCGTCGACAAGCGCCCGCAGAACGAGTGCGTACCCGCCGGGGCTCAGGCCCAGATCGCGCTGCGCCGCTTCGAACTTGTAGGCCTGCGCGCCGGGCGCTTGACCCCATTCCCGCTCCAGGTCGATCACGGCCTTGTCCCGGCCGGACAGGCCCGTCGTTCGACGTCGTGGCACGTCGTACCTCCCTCTCCCGCGCTCCCATCGGCACCGGAGACGCCCGGCTGAGGGGCGGTGCGGCCCGCGGCGTCGGCGGGGGACGGCGGTCCGGGGCGGCTGGATCAGTCGCGGCCGGTCAGCCGGAGGGCCACCAACGTCGCCGCCGTGCAGAGCCCGCCCGCGGCGGCGGCGGTGGACGTGGCGGTGGGGCAGGCGCCGCAGCCCTGCTCGGGGCAGGACAGCGACAGCGGCTCCGCGACGAGTCGGCCGGTTCGCAGCAGATGCTCCACGCCGGACGAGACCACCTGCGGGCTGAGCCCGGTGCGCCGCGCCACCTCCGCGGGGGTGGCCGCCCCCGCCGCGAACGCCGCCAGGATCTCCGTCAGCGGGCGCCGCTCCTGGCGCGCCGGCGGGTCGGCGTTCACGCGATCAGCCGGCCGACCTGGAAGACTGCCACCGCCAACAGCCAGGCGGTCACCAGCTGGATCACCACGCCGAACGCGGTCCAGCGCGCACCGATCTCGCGGAACTGGGCGGCCAGCGTGGCCACGCAGGGCGTGTACGCAAGCAGGAAGACCATGAACGCCAGGACGGCGGGCACGACGTGGCCCCCCGAGGACGCCTCGAAGGCCTCCCGGACCTTCCCGCTCAGGGCCGACGCGCTAGCCTCCTCGGTGGTCTCGTCCGCGGCCTCGTCCACGGCGTAGGTCTGGGCCCAGCTGGAGATGACGGCTTCCTTGGCCACGAACCCGACGACGAGCGCGCTGGTCGTCTGCCACTGGCCGAACCCCGCCGGCTCGAACACCGGCGTGATCGCCTGCGCCGCCACCCCGTACGCGCTATCCGCCGGCGACACCGCGCCGAAACTGTCGCCCGCGCGCACCGGCGTCGACTGCAGGGCCCACACCACGATGACGGCCGCGACGATGATCCCGCCGGCCGTCTTGAGGAAGCCGCGGAGCCGCAGCCACATCACCGACAGGGACAGTCGCGCGGTGGGGCGCTGGTAGGGCGGCAGGTCGATGATCAGGGCCTCGTGCCCCATCGTGCGCCACAGCGTCTTGCGCAGCGCCATGCCCACCACCACGACGAGGAGGATCGACGTCAGGTAGAGCCCAAAGACCACGGTCCCCGCATGGTCCGGGAAGAAGATGGCCCCCACCATCACGTAGACGGTGAGCCGCGCGCTGCACGAGGTGAACGGGACCAGCAGCGCCACCAGGATCCGTTGCCGCGCCTGCCCCAGGATGCGCGTCGCGCTGATGGCGGGGACGTTGCAGCCAAACCCCACGACCAACGGCAGGAACGCGCGCCCGGGGAGTCCGAGGCGCCGCATCAACCGGTCGGTGACGACCGCCGCCCGGGCCATGTAGCCGGAGTCCTCCAGCACGGCCAGCAGCAGGAACATGATCGCCATCAGCGGGACGAAGGTGAGAAGCATCCCGACGCCGGCGATCAGGCCGTTCACCACCAGCCCGGCGAAGGGCGTGCCGCTCAGCCCGAGCGCGCCCAGGCCCGCCGTGGTGGCCTGCGTCACCGGGCCGGAGAAGAACGCGTCGAGCCCGTCCTGGAGCGGCGCCGCCACGGTCGTGGTGATCTGGAAGACGCCCCACATGGCGGCCAGGAAGACCAGCGGCCCGAAGACCCGGTGGGTGGCGACCGCGTCGATGCGATCCGACCAGCGCACCCGCGGGTCGCCCGAATGGTGGGTCGCGGCGTCGACGACGGCGTCGATCCAGGCGAACCGTTCGTCCTCGACGGCGAGCTCGTCGTCCCCGGCGAGCCGGACCGTCCGCGGGGGCAGGACGGGCGCCTCGAGAGCCCGCGCGGTCGAGGCGGCCAACGCGTCCTGGCCCTTCCGCCGCCGAGGGTCGAGCTCCACCACCGGGCAACCGGTCGCCTCCGCGAGCGCGTCGGTCGTCACCTGTACGCCGTGTCGCCGGGCCACGTCGAGCATGGTCAGCGCGATAAGGATCCGGTAGGGGAGTTCCCGCAGCTGGGCGACCAGGTGCAGGCCGCGCGCCAGGTGGGCCGCGTCGACGACCACGATCACGGCGTCGGGACGGTCCGGCGGCGACGCGTCCACGAGCAGGGCTCGGGTGAGTGCCTCGTCCGGGGACGCGGGGTCCAGGCTGTAGGCGCCGGGAAGGTCCAGGACGGTGGCTGCCCGCGGCATCCCCTCCCGCGCCGGCCAGACGCCGGATCCGACCTCCACGGTGGTGCCGGGCCAGTTGCCCATCGTGCGGCGCGCGCCCGTCATCGCGTTGAACAGCGTGGACTTCCCGGCGTTGGGCGCGCCCGCGAGGGCCAGCACGGGGCTGCCTGCCCCGGCGGACACCGCCGCCCCGTCGGCGCAGCAGGGTGCGTCGAAGCGCGGAAGCGCCCGGTCGGCCATCACGTGGTCCTCTCCCGCACCCGCAACCCCTGGGCGGTGTCGCGATCCAGGGCGATCCGCGCGCCGGCCACGGCCAGGATCCGACCCCCGCCCGCGGTGGCCCGCACGACGGTGAGCTCCGCCCCGACGCGCAATCCGAGCTGCGCCAGGCGTCGCCGGACCGTGTCCTCGGCCCGAACGTCGACAATCTCCACGGGGACTCCGCGGGCGATCGTGGTCACCTCGCAGGTGGTGGTCGTCCGGGCCGAGGATCCGTCGTCGCTGGTCACAGGACTTTCTATGGTAACAGTGGGACTTATTCCGCGTCCGCCCGCTCCGCCATCACCGAGCCCCTGCAGGCCGCGAGAGCCGCGTCACATCCCTGGTTCGTCAGCCCCGCGAACCGTCCTGCGCGCCCACGTCGGCCGAATCCTCCTGCGGCTCCAACCCCTTGGCGATCCGCCGGGCTCGCGCTTCGGCGGCGTCGAGCGCGCTCGCCTCGGCGAGCGTGGGGGCCGTGCCGCCCAGGCGCCGCGGCAGGAACTCCAGATCGGCGCCGGTCAGCGGCGGGTACTGCTCCTGCTCGATCTGGAGCATCGCCCGCATCCGATCCTTCAACTCCTCGTTCGCGACGGCGACGTCCGTGCCGCGCGGAACCGGCATGAGCTCCCCCACCCGGATCGCGATCGGCGTGCCCGTCCGACCCAGCCGCTTCGGCTTGCCCTTGGTCCACACGCGCTGACTGCCCCAGATGACCACCGGCAGCACCGGCACACGTGCTGCCTGCGCCATGCGTACGGCCCCGGTCTTGAACTCCTTCAACTCGAAGCTGCGGCTGATCGTCGCCTCCGGGAACACGCCCACGATCTCGCCGGACTTCAACGCGGTCAGCGCGGCCCGGAACGAGGACGCGCCGGCCTCCCGGTCGACGGGGATGTGCCGCATCCCCCGCATCAGCGGCCCGGCGACGGGGTGCCTGAACACGGGGTCCTTGCACATGAACCGGACGACGCGGCCGCGCTGGTGAGCGGGAAGTCCCGCGTACGTGAAGTCCAGGTACCCCGTGTGGTTGATGACCATGACGGCCCCGCCGGAGATCGGCACGTTCTCCGCCCCGGTGATGCGAAAGCGCAGGCCTTGCGCCGCGAAGATGCCGCGGGCCATCGCGATGACGGGGGTGTAGACGGGCTCCATGGCGACAACGTAGCCGACCCGCCCAGGGCGCGCGCGAAGTAGTCGACCCACCCCGAGCGCGCGCGAAGGCTCTGGTGGCGGAGGTGATCTGGGCGGGACGGGGCGAGGGTCGCGCGGGAGCTGGGCTGGCAAGCCGTTGGAGGCTTCCCTGCCGACCGGCGGTGAGTCTCGTTAGGCTCGGTCCATGAACCTCGACCGACCCACTCCCCCGGATCCGTACGCCCAGCTCCCCGCGGTCCCCTCGTTCGCCGTCGAGGCTGATTTCGCCGACGGCTCCACGCTGCCGGACGCTCACGTCTACGCGGAGGGCAACACGTCCCCGCGGTTGAGCTGGTCCGGCGCCCCCGCGGGCACCAAGAGCTACGCCGTGTCCTGCTACGACCCCGACGCGCCGACCCCGTCCGGCTTCTGGCACTGGTTCGTCGTGAACGTGCCGGGCGACGTGACCGAGCTCGCGGAAGGGGCCGGCGCGATCCAGGGCACCGGCCTGCCGGAGGGTGCCCTGCACCTCAGCAATGACTTCGGCACCCGCGACTTCGGCGGCGCGGCCCCGCCGCCCGGTGACCGGGCGCATCGCTACATCTTCGCTGTGGCGGCTCTGGACGTGGAGAGGGTCGACCTGGAGCCCGAAACGTCCCCGGCGAAGGCCTCGTTCCTGATGCTGGAGCACGTGATCGGACGCGGGCTGACCACGGGCCTGTACGCCGCGTCCTGAGCCAGCGCTGCCCTCAGCCGCACACTCAACACGCTCGGGTCCGGCACCCTCACTGCGCCGGGACGCGCAGGGCCCACGCGGCCACGGCGCCCGCCGCGGCGACGTTGAGGGAATCCACCCCGCCCGCCATCGGGATGCGGACGACGTGGTCGCACGCCGCGACCGTATGGGCCGCCAGGCCGTCGCCCTCCGTACCCAGCACGAGCGCGAGACGCTCGGGCGCGCGGACCGCGAATTCCCCGAGACCCACTGCGTCCTCGTGCAACCCGAGCGCGGCGACCGCGAAGCCCTCGGCCCGCAGCTGCTCGACGCCGCCCGGCCAGGGCTCGATGCGGGCCCACGGCACCTGGAAGACCGTGCCCATGGACACGCGGATGCTGCGTCGGTAGAGCGGATCCGCACACCGCGGGGTCACGAGGACCGCGTCCACCCCGAGCCCGGCGGCGCTGCGGAAGAGCGCCCCCACGTTCGTGTGGTCGACGATGTCCTCCAGGACGAGCACGCGGCGGGCGCCGTCGAGCACCTCGGCCAGCGCCCGGGGCGCGGGCCGGTGCATCGAGGCGAGCGCACCGCGGTGCAAATGGAACCCGGTGAGCGCCCGGATGACGGGGTGCTCGCCGACGTATACCGGGACGCCCTCCTGCTCCGCGCGTGCCAGCAGATCCGGTAGCTCGTCTACCCAGCGCGGGGCCATCAGGAACGACCGGGGCCGGTGCCCAGCGTCGAGCGCGCGACGGATTACCTTCTCGCTCTCGGCCAGGTAGAGGCCGCGCTCGGGTTCCACCGTGGTGCGCAGCGCCATGTCGGTGAGGCGCAGGAAGTCGGCGAGGCGCGGGTCCTCGGGGTCGTCGACGGGCACCAGCACGCGGCACACCCTAGACCCCTTCGTCGCTCCCCCGCGCGGCGCGTGGGCGTGGCGAGGGAGCGGCGCCGAAGGTAGGCGTGCCGAGCCAGGCGCAGCGGTGCGCGCGCTAGAGGGTGGACTCCAGAGGGCGGCCGCTACGGGGTGGCGTTACGGGGTCGGCTCGGGGTCCCGCGGGGCAGGCGGCGCAGGGCTCTCGGCCGCCGGGAGGCCGCTCGGAGGCTGCGTGGGCAGCCCGCCGACGGCCCGCGGGCGGGTCACGCGGGTCGCGTCCTCGGCCTCGGAGGAGGATCGGGCCGCCTCGTTGCGGGCCTCGGCCAGCGCCTCGTGCGGGTCCTGCAGCCGGGTTTCGGCGAACGGGCTGTCCTGGGGCTCCTCGACGGGCTCCCACACGGACGAGTCCTCCGCGGTCGGCGGCTGGTGGCCGCCGAGCGCGCTGCTGATGCCGCGGAGCGCGTCGGTCAGCTCGCTGGGGACGATCCACATCTTGTTGGCGTCGCCGCGGGCGAGCTGCGGGAGGACCTGCAGGTACTGGTAGGCGAGCAGCTTCTGGTCCGGCTTGCCGCGGTGGATCGCCTCGAACACCTGCGTGATCGCGCGCGCCTGCCCCTGCGCCTCGAGGATGCGGGCCTGGGCCGAGCCCTCGGCGCGCAGGATCTGACTCTGCTTCTCGCCCTCGGCGCTGAGGATCGAGGACTGCTTGACGCCCTCGGCGGTGAGGATCGCGGCGCGCCGGTCGCGCTCCGCGCGCATCTGCTTCTCCATCGAGTCCTGGATGCTGTGCGGCGGGTCGATGGCCTTGAGCTCGACCCGGGCGACGCGGATGCCCCACCGGCCGGTGGCCTCGTCGAGCACGCCGCGGAGCTGACCGTTGATCTGGTCGCGGCTGGTCAGGGTCTGCTCCAGGTCCATCGAACCGATGACGTTACGCAGCGTGGTCACGGTCAGCTGCTCGATGCCCTGGATGTAGTGGGCGATCTCGTAGACCGCCGACTTGGCGTCGGTCACCGCGAAGTAGATGACCGTGTCGATGTTGACGACCAGGTTGTCCGAGGTGATGACCGGCTGCGGTGGGAAGGAGACGACCTGCTCGCGCAGGTCGAGGCTGGCCCGGACCTTGTCGACGAACGGCACCAGCAGGTGGATGCCGCCGTGCAGCGTGCTGTGGTAGCGCCCGAGCCGCTCGATGATCAGCGCCGTCTGCTGCGGCACGATCCGCACCGCCCGACTGAGGACGGTGACGACGAAGACGACCAGGAGCGCCAGCAGGATGAGAGATACGTAGTCCACGGAAGATTCCTCACTCGGTGTGGGGGGCGGATCCGTCTTGGAGATGGCTGTAGGGGGCCACGACGGCCGTGGCCCCTTCGATGGCGATGACCTGCACCCGCCCGCCCACGCCGACGGGGAGGGCCCCCTCGACGAGGCGGGCCGTCCAGTCTTCGCCGGCGACCCGGACACGCCCACCGGCGAGGGTCACCTCGGCCAGGACCTCGGCGTCGCGGCCGACGTAGGCCTGCGGGCCGACGAGGAAGGAGCGCGAGTGGTTCGAGTCCTCCAGGCGCCGCTTGGCCATCGGCCGCACCACGACGAGAAGCCCGATCGACACGACCGCTGCGGCGATGACCTGCGCAGGGAACGGGGCGCCGAGGGCCGCCGCCCCGAGGCCGGCGAGCGCGCCGCCGGCCAGCATGAGGAAGATGAAGTCGACGGTCGCCGCCTCGACGACCCCGAGGACGAGGGCAAGCCCGAGCCATGCGGCCCACGCGTTGTCCGACAACCAGTCCATCTGCGCCCCCTTCGCTGTCACGGTCGCCGGCCGGGCTGGCCGCGACAGTCCTTACTGATCAGGACGAGTCGCGCTCGCCGACGGTTCCCCGCCGGGGCGGGCGCGGGCCGACCATCGTCCGTCGTGCCGCTCGAGGATGAGCGGCAGATCGAACGCCTCCGAGAGGTTCTCCGCGGTGAGCGTGCGCTGCACCGGACCGGCGGCGACCACTTTGCCTTCGCGCAGCAACAGCACGTCGGTGATCCCGGGCGGGATCTCCTCGACGTGGTGGGTGACCAGGATGAGCGCCGGCGCGGTCAGGTCCTGGGCGAGCTGGCCCAATCGGGCGACCAGATCCTCACGCCCGGCGAGGTCGAGCCCTGCGGCCGGCTCGTCGAGGAGCATCAGCTCCGGGTCGGTCATCAGCGCCCGCGCGATCAGGACCCTCTTGCGCTCGCCCTCGCTGAGGGTGCCGTAGGTTCGCTCGGACAGGTGCTCCGCGCCCATGGCGCCAAGGAGGCGGCGGGCTCGGCTCACATCGAGCCGCTCGTACGACTCCCGCCACCGCCCGACCACCCCGTACGAGGCGGTCAGCACGACGTCCCGGACCAGCTCGCCGTCGGGAATCCGCTCGGCCAGCGCGGAGCTGGCGAGCCCGATCCGCGGCCGGAGCTCGAAGACGTCGACGCGCCCGAGTCGCTCTCCCAGCACCGTGGCGGTCCCCCGGGTGGGGTGCATCCGCGCGGCGGCCAGCTGCAGCAGGGTGGTCTTGCCCGCGCCGTTGGGGCCGAGGATGACCCAGCGCTCCCCCTCCTCGACCTGCCAGGTGACGTCATCCAGGAGAGTGGAGGCACCCCGCACCACGCCCACGCTCTCGAAGTCCAGGACGTCACTCATGACACGACCCTATGGCACGCGGGCGCCATTGAGTGGGAGGCATCCCCGCCTGCCGCGAGGGCGATGGGCGCCGGCGGCGCGTAGGGCTCGGGCGCGGGTCCGCGACGCTCCCGAGCCCTACGATGGGGAGGGTGTCCGAGCTGCCCGTGAGCGTCCGCCTGGCGCTGTGGTCCACCGCCGCCTTCGCCGGCCGGATGCCGCTCGCGCAGGCGCTGGACGCTGCGATGCCGGACCTCGACCTGGTCGCCGGCCGCATCGAACGCCTGGCCACCTGGGCGGAACTGGGCGAACGGGCGGTGCTGGTGGCGCTGCCGCACCCGGGGGATCCCGGACTGCTCCCCCGCGGCCGGGAGGTTCTGGCCGCGGCGACCGAATCCGGGGAATGCGTGTTCGTCCCGGGGCTCGGCGACGTCCTCGTGCCCACCGTGAGCGAGATCGGGCCGCCGGACGAAGGCGATGTCGATCGCTCGCCGGACCGGGTGGGCGCGGTCCGCTGGGCGGCCTACGACGGGGAACCGGTCCCGGTGCACGCCGTGGACGCGCTCGACCTTCGGGAGGTCGACCGCCGGTTGCGAACGACCCTGGTCTCCGCGATCGCCACGTTCGAGGGGCTCGACGTGCAGCCGTGGG
Organism: Austwickia sp.; assembly: GCA_039812465.1. Lineage (GTDB taxonomy): Bacteria > Actinomycetota > Actinomycetes > Actinomycetales > Dermatophilaceae > Austwickia. Next base: position 11,856 of record JBDIAS010000040.1, read on the forward strand.
CCGGCGAGGGGGTCCGCGCCATCGCCGAAGCCACGCTGGTGGCCGGCCGCTGGGGGCTCCCGAACGGGCTGAGCGACCGCGCCCGCCGGGTGATCGCCCAGGCGGGGACGCTCGGGGAGATCACCACGCTCGCCCTGGCGCACCTGCAAGACGCCACCACCCTGTCCGCGACCACCGCCCGCCACGTGGAGCTGGTACGGCTTCGGCGGGAGGCCGACCGCATGCTCGCGGAGGCCAGCTGCGTGGCGGCTCTGCACCTGGCCGGATTCCGCGGCGACGACCGCGACTGACGCGGCGCCAGAGCACCCTCCTTCGACGTCACGACGCCTGCCGAGCCTTCCGAGTGGCCCCGGACTGCTCCTCGAACCAGTACTTCGCGCCGTCCCGGACGTCTCGCGCGACGACGTGGAACAGACCGTCGTCCGGCACCACCGTCCACGTGTCCTGGCAGGAATGGGTTCGCTGGAAGCAGACCCGCACGGTGAGCGGACCGGCGCGCTCAACGACCTGGAGGTTGACGTCCGCGCACCGAGCACTCGCCGTCGCTGTCCCCGACCGACCGTCGCGGATCGCCACTGGCTCGGCTCCGCCGTAGCACGTCCCTGAGACCGTGGTGGAGGCCGGCGTGGGCTCGGCCTCCGCTGGCTGCCGGACGACGTGGGTCGCGCCCGCGATGATGAGGGCGCTTGCCAGCACAATGAGCGCCACTCTCGCCACCGCCCGCGGGCCGAGGCCGCCCGGCGTCGGGGGTGACGCCTCGCCCGGGCCGTCTGCAGGAGGCAACGTCGCCACTGCCCGGGCCGCGGGAGTCAGGGTGTCGGTCGGCGCCATCGCGAGGGAGGAAGAGCGCGAGTCCGCCTCGCGCGCAAGGCTCCACAAGTGTTCCCACCACGACCTCTCGTCCCCCACGGCTGCGGGTGGCTCGCCGGACCACTCGGACCACACGCACACGAGCGCCCACAGCTTGCCGAAGTCCTTCGGCACGCTGCGCCGGTCCGCGTCCGGGTGCAGCCACGACCGGATGTTGGCCCCCGAGAACTTGAAGTCCGCACCGTCCGGGGCGGCCGAGGCCCGCCACCGGTGCAAGGCCTGGGCTGCGGCGACGTCGCGCCCGCTCTTGCGGCCGGCGGAGCGTCGGGCGGCGCTCGCCCTGGCCTCGAGATCTTGCAGGGACGTGTAGAGCTGGTCGCGCGGGTGCATCGCCTTCACTATGGCGGACCGGAGCGTTGGAGGGACGGGCAGCGGTTGCGAAACATCGCCAAAACTTCGGAACCGAGTAACTCCAGCGGCTTTTCGCGCGAGGTGAGCCCGTCAAGGCTTGGCGTACGGCCCTGGTGCGGGGTCGCTTGGACTTGTTGGACGCTCTCGCCAGGAGGACAGTCATGAACCGGCAGCTCGCTCCCATCTCCCCCATGCGCGGCATGTCGCGGGGCTCCGCACGTACGGCTTCTCCCGGACGCGTCCGCGTCGGTGCAGCCGTCGCCGTCCTGTCTGCTGTCGCGGCGCTGGGGGTCGGTGCTGCGGCGCCGGCGCAGGCGGCCGTCTCGCTGAAGCAGGCGCAGTTCAATCTGGCCGGTCTCGGGTACCTGTCGTACGGCAGGATTGACGGCCTCAACGGGCCCTCAACCCGCGCCGCCGTCCGGGCGTTTCAGGCAGACCAGTGCATGGACGCGGACGGGACGGTCGGGGAGCGCACCAGCGCGCGTCTCGTCGCGCAGATGCAGGCGGTCCAGGGGGTGGTGGGTGCCGCGAGGGACGGCCGCAACGGGCCGGGGACCCGCGCGGCCATCGCCCGTTGGCAGACGTCGCGCGGGCTGACCGCCGACGGCGCGGCAGGTGGGGCGACGATGGCGAGGATGAAGATTGCCCGCACGCGAGCGTGCGGCGGAAAGGTGCTGACTCCCATCAACAAGGACGCGTCGTCCGTTCCCTGTGCCGCTGGGACCCGAGACCTTGGCGTGCATCCGGCCTACGCCTCAGGTCGGCAGATTCCCGCCCGCCTGTGCGCCGTCACCGGTCTGAAGAGCACCAGCGAGGAGAGCCGTCGCGGCAGCACGTACTACGTGAAGGGGGCCGACGGTGACGCGATCGTGAACGCGCGCGTCTCCGGCGCCTTCGCGGGTCTCTTCCTGGCGGCCCAGAACAGCGGGATCCGCCTCACAGCGGCCAGCAGCTTCCGTACGATGGCGCATCAGAAGGCGCTGTGCCAGAGCAACTCCCTGTGCCGCAAGGGCGACTACACGTTCGTCGCCAAGCCCGGCACCTCCCTGCACCAGCTCGGCGCTGCGATCGACTTCGCGGGGACGTCCCGCAAGGGAGGATCGTCCTGCGCGTCCCGCGCGACGGACTCCGGCAGCCTCACCTGGAGGTTCCTTGAGCGCAACGCCCGCCGGTTCGGCATCAAGCAGTACGCGCCCGAATCGTGGCATTGGGACGCGCTGCGGGCGAGCAACCGCTGCTGACGTCCGCCCCTGGCTGCCAGCCCCGGGCCCGACCCCTGCGTCGGGCCCGTCGGCAGCGTGCTGTCAGCCGAGGATCGAGCGGTACACCTCGAGCGTCTTGTCGCCGATCGAGTTCCATGAGAACTGCTCGACCGCGCGCTTGCGGCCGGCCAGCCCGAACGCGCGGGCGCGCTCCGGGTCGCTGACCGCCTCGTTCATCGCGGCGGCCAGGTCGGCCACCCATTTCGCCTCGTCCAGCGGGGTGCCGGTGCCGTCCTGGACCTGCTCGATGTCCACCAGCCAGCCGGTCTCGCCGGGAACCACGACGTCGGGGATACCGCCCGTACGGGTGGCGACGACCGGGATCTCGCAGGCCATCGCCTCGAGGTTGACGATGCCGAGGGGCTCGTACACCGACGGGCAGGCGAACACGGTCGCGTTGGATTCCAACGCGATCACCTTGTCGCGCGACAGCATCTCGGGGATGTAGACGACGCCCGTGCGCGTGGCCTTCAGCTCGTCGATGAGGCCGGCGATCTCGCGCCCGATCTCCGGGGTGTCGGGAGCGCCCGCGCAGAGCACGAGCTGCACGTCGGGCTCCAGCTCCTTGGCCGCGCGCAGCATGTAAGGCAGCCCCTTCTGCCGGGTCTGGCGGCCGACGAAGATCACCGAGCGTGCATCAGGGTCGACGCCGAGGCTGCGGCAGACGTCCTTGCCCGCGTCGGAGTGGTCGGCCTTCCACATCTCGGCGTCGATCCCGTTGTGGACGACCCGCACGTTGTCCGGGTCGATCGTGGGGTAGCAGCGCAGGATGTCCTCGCGCATCCCGATGCTCACGGCGATGACGGCGGCAGCGGCCTCGTACGCGGTCTTCTCCACCCAGGAGCTGACGCGGTATCCGCCGCCGAGCTGCTCGGCCTTCCACGGCCGCAGCGGCTCCAGGCTGTGCGCCGAGATGACGTGCGGGATCCCGTGCAGCAGGGAGGCGATGTGGCCGCCCATGTTGGCGTACCAGGTGTGCGAGTGGACGAGGTCAGCCCCGGCGCAGTCCTGCGCGATCGTGAGGTCCACCCCCAGCGTCTGCAGGGCAGCGTTGGCGCCTGCCAGCTCCGCTAGGTCGGGATAACCGCTCGTGTCCTCCTCGGCCACGGGGACGCCGAACGCCCGCACCCGGACATCGATGTCGCCGCGCGCCCTCAACGCCTTGGCCAGCTCGGTGACGTGCACGCCCGCTCCGCCGTACACGTTTGGGGGGTATTCCTTGGACACGATGTCGACTCGCACGGCTTGAATCTAGCCTCTTATCGCTCTGGCGGTGAACGGCGTGACCACCCGTGTGAGGGTGGTCTTCGTCATGGTCGCGGGCGCCCTGCGGGGCGTGCGCCCGGTTGTCGCATCACCGTCGGCTCACGTTCGCCGCGATGTGGCCAACACGGCGTGTCGTTCGCTGTCCACGCCCGCTGTTCGAGGGCTACGTTGCGGGTATGTCGACGTCACGCCCCCCGCAGGTACTCGCCATCGTCCTCGCAGGTGGTGAAGGCAAGCGTCTGATGCCGCTCACCGCCGACCGGGCCAAGCCCGCCGTTCCGTTCGGCGGGATCTACCGGCTCATCGACTTCGCCTTGTCCAACGTCGTCAACTCCGGCTACCTCAAGGTCATCGTCCTGACCCAGTACAAGTCGCACAGCCTCGACCGGCACATCACCCGGACGTGGCGGATGTCGAGCATGCTCGGCAATTATGTCGCCTCGATCCCGGCCCAGCAGCGCATGGGCAAGCAGTGGTACATGGGCAGCGCGGACGCGATCTATCAGAGCCTGAACATCCTCGACGAAGAGGACCCTGACATCGTCGTCGTCGTGGGCGCGGACCACGTCTACCGGATGGACTTCAGCCAGATGGTGAAGCAGCACGTCGAGACGGGCGCCGGGATCACGGTGGCGGCCATCCGCCAGCCGATCTCGCTGGCGGACCAGTTCGGGATCATCGAGGTAGACCCGGCCGACGTGCGCAAAGTCGGACGCTGGCGGGAGAAGCCCAAGGACGCGATCGGCCTGCCGGACGCGCCGCACGAGGTCCTGGCCTCGATGGGCAATTACGTCTTCGACGCGGACGTGTTGCGCCAGGTCGTCACCGAAGACGCCGACCGCGCCGACACCAAGCACGACATGGGCGGCGACATCGTGCCACGGTTCGTGGACCGCGGCACCGCGTACGTCTACGACTTCAGCAACAACGTGATCCCCGGCGCTACCGAGCGCGACCGCGCCTACTGGCGCGACGTCGGGACCATCGACGCCTACTACGAGGCCAATATGGACCTCATCGCCATCCACCCGATCTTCAACCTGTACAACGAGGATTGGCCGCTGATGACCACCTCGGAGTCGACCAACCCGCCTGCGAAGTTCGTGCACAACGAGTCCGGCCGGTCGGGGACGGCGGTCAACTCCGCGGTCTGCGCCGGTACGGTGATCAGCGGCGCGCACGTGGAGGGCTCGGTGATCTCGCCCAAGTGCTTCATCCACAGCTTCGCGCAGGTGACCGAGTCGGTCGTGATGGACCGTTGCCGGATCGGCCGCAAGGCGATCGTGCACCGGGCGATCCTCGACAAGAACGTGATCGTTGAGGACGAGGCGGAGATCGGGGTGAACCACCAGCAGGATGCCGCCCGAGGCTTCTACATCAGCGAGGGAGGGATCGTGGTCGTGCCGAAGGGCACCCGCGTCACGAAGTGACGCGGCCCGACGCCGGTCCGGACGACGCCTCGCACCAAGAAGCGCACGACGACACGCCCGAGGACTCGCACGCGGACGCCGGTCCGGAGGACGAGGGGCAGGGCGAGGACGCGTCGGCGTCCGAGTGGCGCCTGGTGGGGTTGTGGCCCGCGCGACCGCCGGAGCGGGAGGTGGCCGCGCTGCGGGACGTCGTGGCCGCGACCGGCGCGCGGGTCGGCGCCGGTCGGTGGCTGGGTGGGTCCGCCGGGTACGCCTATGAGCTGGGCGTGCGAAGCGGAGACCCCGGTGCCGTGCGGGCGGCCGCGCGCCTGTCCTCCCCCGCCTCCGGCGCGGACGGGCCCGATCTGTGCCTGTGCCCCGAGGCGCTCGACGCGCGCGGGGGGCGTCTCCTCGTAGTGCTCGACGTCGACTCGACGTTGATCGAGGACGAGGTCATCGAGCTCATCGCCGACCACGCGGGCACCCGCGCCGAAGTGGCGGCGGTGACCGAGGCCGCGATGCGCGGCGAGCTCGACTTCGCGGAGAGCCTGCGGGCGCGGGTCGCGACCCTGCAGGGGGTCCCCTCGGACGCGCTCCGGGAGGTGACCACCCGCATCCGATTCACCCCCGGCGCCCGGACCCTGGTCGCGGTCCTGCACGCCCGCGGGCACCGGGTGGGGGTGGTCAGCGGCGGGTTCGCCGAGGTCGTAGACCCACTCGCCGCGGCGCTGGACCTGGACCACGCCCACGCCAACCGCTTCGAGATCGCCCAGGACGCGCTCACCGGACGGGTCGACGGCCAGATCGTGGACCGGTCGGTGAAGGCGGACATGCTGCGGCACTACGCGACGAGCGACGGCATCCCCCTGACCCGCACGGTGGCCGTGGGAGACGGCGCGAACGACCTCGACATGCTCGCGGCCGCGGGGCTGGGGGTGGCGTTTTGCGCGAAGCCCGCCGTGCGGAAGGAGGCGGACACGACGCTGAGCCTGCGCCGACTCGATGCCCTGCTGTACTTCCTCGGGTTGACCGACGAGGACATCGAGGGCGCGCTGGCCGGGACGGGCGTGGTGCGCGGACAGTAGGCGCTCGGGCCGGTCCTGCGACGGCCCCGGCCCGCCAACCGCCCGGCTCTCCGATGGCCCGGTCCTCAAGGGCCCGGTCCTCAAGGGCCCGGTCCTCAAGGGCCCGGTCCTCAAGGGCCCGGTCCTCAAGGGCCCGGTCCGACAGGGGCACGGGTCTTCGGGCAGCGGCCCGGTGGGCGGGACGCCGCCGCCCGCCTCAGAGCGCGTGCTCGGGGCGGTTGCTGAACATCTGGACCGCGCCGATCGGCGTGAATCCGCCGCGTGTGAGCGCGCGGAGCGCGGCCGCGTCGCCCAGCGTCGAGGACGCGAGCACCAGCTCGTTCTCCGGCACGGCGCCGAGGGCCGCCGAAGCCAACCCGGCGCCCCGACCGTGGTTGCGTCCGGCGGGATGCACGTACACACCGATCTCGCGCACCCCGGCGACCCCGCGGGACAACACGACGAGGTCGACCGCGTCACCGTCCCCGGAGCCGAGGATCTGCAAATCCTGGTGGGAACGCCGGGACGCCTGGACGTAGGGGTGTCGGGAGAGGTCGGAGCGGGACGAGAGCTCGGCATGCTGGCCGGAGCCGGTCCCGAGCGCGGCGTACAACAGCTGCGGCGCGCCGATCCAGCCGGTCGGACCGGCGAGGGCGGCGAACACGCGAGGCGACAGCGCGCCGCCGGCGCCATCGACGCCCAGGTCGATCAGCTGCGCGTCCGTGACGTCGTACGAGACCGCGACGATCGTGTGGCCCGTGAAGGCGACCATCGCCTGCACCGTGGGGATCCACGGCGAGACCCGGGTCCAGCCTCCGTCGGAATCCGGCGGGGAACCGGCCACGACCGAGCGCAGCAACCGGGCCAGCGGGTGCCTCGCGGTCGTCCACGGCTCGGCGGCGGTCGTGGTCATGGCGGATCTCCTGGGCGGTATGCGGGGGTACGGACGGCGGATCGAGCGCCTCCGTCATCGCCCTATCGGCGACACGCCGTGCCGCTGAAGCACATCCCGGCCCACCGCCCAGGAGCACAGCCCAGGAGCACCGCCCGGGAGCGCCGCCTGGCGGGCCTCAGTCGCCGGTGGCGTGGAACCCTCCGTCGACGTGCACGATCTCCCCGCTGGTCGCCGGGAACCAGTCGGACAACAACGCCACGCAGCCCTTCGCGGCCGGCGTGGGGTCCGTGATGTCCCAGCCGAGCGGCGCGTGCTCGCCCCACTCGGCGAAGCGCTGGAAGGCCGGGATCGAGTTGGCCGCCGTCGTGCTGATCGGACCGGCCGCCACCAGGTTGCAGCGGATCCCTGCGGGCCCGTACGCGTGGGCGCAGTACCGGTTCGTGGCCTCGAAGGCCGCCTTCGCCACACCCATCCAGTCGTACCCGGGCCACACGACGCTCGCGTCCAGCGTGAGTCCGACCACGGCGCCGCCGCCCGGCATCAGCGGCGCGCAGGCGGCGATCAACGGCTTCAGCGAGTAGGCGGAGATCTGCAGTGCCGGGCCGACGTCCTCCCAGGTGGCCGCCTTGAAGTCGAAGGCGCCCTGCGGCGCGAACCCGATCGAGTGCAGCACCCCGTCCAGCGAGTCGGCGTGCTCCCGCACCCGCCCTTCCAGCGCGTCGAAGTCCTCCTGGCGGGAGACGTCCAACTCGACGACCGGGGCGCCCTCCGGGAGCCGCCGGGCGATCGCGGTGGTGATGCGCAGGGCCCGACCGAACGAGGTCAGGATCACCTGCGCGCCCTCCTCTTGCGCGAGGCGCGCCACGTGGAACGCGATCGACGACTCGGTCAGTACGCCCGTGATGAGCAGCGTCTTGCCCTGCAGCAATCCCATTGCGGCCCTTCTCTCCGACTCAGAGCCCCCGGGCCGTGCGCCCGACGCTCAACGTGTGCTGACTCCACCGGCAGCGGTTAGTGCCCCATCCCGAGGCCGCCGTCCACGGGCAGGACGGCCCCGGAGACGTACGAGGCGTCGTCCGAGGCGAGGAACCGTACGGCTGCCGCGACCTCCTCGACGGCCCCGAACCGGCCGGCCGGGATCGCCCCCTTGTAGGTGGCCTGGAGGTCCTCGGGCAGTGCCGCGGTCATGTCCGTCTCGATGAAGCCCGGGGCGACGACGTTCGCGGTGATCCCCCGGCCGCCGAGCTCCCGGGTCAGCGACCGGGCCACGCCCACCAGGCCCGCCTTGCTGGCCGCGTAGTTGACCTGCCCGGGCGAGCCGTAGAGGCCCACCACGCTGGAGATGAAGATGAGCCGCCCCCGCTTGAGCCGGATCATGCCGCGGCAGGCCCGCCGGGCGCAGCGGATCGCGCCCGTGAGGTTGGTGTTCACGACCTCGTCGAGCTCCTCGTCCGACAGACGCATGAGGAGCTGGTCGCGGGTGATGCCCGCGTTGGCGACCACGATCTCCACCGGGCCGCCGAGCAACTCCTCGGCGGCCTTGAAGGCGGCGTCCACGGAGTCGGTGGCCGAGACGTCCATCGGGACGGCGTCGAACGGCTCCGGCGCGACGCCGGAGCGGCACCCCACCACGACCCGCACCCCGTCGTCGGCGAGGGCTTGGGAGATGGCGAGCCCGATCCCACGGTTTCCCCCGGTGACCAGGGCGGTGCGGGGCGCGGATCGGGCGGCCATGGGTCCTCCATCGTTGGGGCCATCGTTGGGGCGACGGCCGGCTGGAGGCGGCGACGTCGCAGGCCAGCGCGGCCGGGAAACAGCGGGCGCGCCCTGGCGTCGAAGCGGCAGGGCGCGAGCGGAACGAACCTACCGAACTACCCCGGAGTACCCCAATCCCCGGTGTGCCGCACCCCGGGCCAGCGCCTAGGCTGATGGCGTGTTCCACCACCGCGCGGCCCCGTCCACGCCGGTGCACTCGATCTCCAGCGTGCCGACCTCGGTCGCTGACGACCAGAGCCACCGGGTTCGCACCTACCTGCTCTCGATGGGGATCCGCACGCTGTGCTTCGTGCTCGCCGCCGCCGTCTACGCGTTCACCGGATCCGTCATCGCGGCGGTCCTGCTGAGCATCGCGGCGATCATCCTGCCCTACCCGGCGGTGGTGCTGGCCAACAACTCTTCGAACCGCCAGTCCCACTTCATGGTCCAGGCGCCACCGGTGCGTGAGATCGGGACGGCCGAGGACCAGCGGCGCTCCCCCAGGCCCGGCGAGCACTGGTGAGGTAGCGCGGCCAGTCGCGCACTGAGCCAGTCGCGCACTGAGCCAGTCGCGCACTGAGCCAGTCGCGCACTGAGCCAGTCGTGGACTGCGCTAGTCGCGACTGAGCTCAGGCACCGATGCTCCGGCGGCGTCCTCACACTCCGCCGCGGCCCCGCCTCGCTACGCTCCCGACACCGTGGCTGCGATGGGGTCCCGCGTTCGCCGGTGGGGGCCTGGTTTCGCCGGTGGGGGCCCGGGGATCTACGGGACCTCATGCGCGGTACGGGGTCGTCGTCGGCGGTTCTGGGCCGTTCGCTCCGCGCTTCGTCAGCCGCCCGCACCCCCTTTGGCGGCTTCCTCGCACTCCGCCGCAGGGCCCGCCTCGCTCCCGCTCGCCGGGCCCTCCGCTCCGCGCTTCGTCAGCCGCCCGCACCCCCTTTGGCGGCTTCCTCGCACTCCGCCGCAGGGCCCGCCTCGCTCCC
>JBDIAS010000041.1:0-21502 GCA_039812465.1 Austwickia sp.
GGTGAATGCTGGTGGGGCGGTGGCTCGGCGGAAGGCGGCGTATTACGCCCAGATCGCCACCCGCTCCTCGTACAAGGCGCGCTTGTCCATGCCCACCAGCACGGAGCCCAAGGTTTCGGTCCGGGTCGACAACGGCCTGACTCGCACCAGCATCGCCTGAGGCACGCCGGCGCTCAACCCGTCCTGCCGCCCCGCGCGGCCCCTCCGACCCACGGTCGACACGAAGAACCCCCGCCCTGCTCACTCGGGCGGGGGTTCTTCGCGCCCCGGGGGGCGGATGACGTCCCGGAACCGCCGACGACCAGTTTGCACCGCGCATGAGGTCCCGCAGATCCCCGGGCCTCCACCGGCGGAACCGGGCCCGCACCGGCGGAACCGGGCCCGCACCGGCGGAACCAGGCCCCGATCGGCGGAACCAGGCCCGCACCGGCGGGGAGGTCTCGTGACCGTCAGCGGGCAGGTCTGGTGACCGCCACTGGGCAGGTCCTGCTGGCCTTCATCCGACAGGTGAGCCGCACTGCCGTGACGTCAGTTCAGCAGGCGCTCTCCCTTCGGGAACGCGAAGAACCCCCCGCTGTGGTCACACGCGGAAGCGGCTCACCGTGTTCCCGAGGGAGGACGCGAGCTCGCTCATGGAGGCGGCCGACTCGCGGGTCTGCGCCGCACCGGACCCCGTACGCTCCGTCGTCGACGCGACCATCTGAGAAGTCTGCGCGATGTCCGCAGCCCCGTCGGCCGCCTCGCGGACCGAGCGGCTCATCTCGTTGGTGGTCGCGGTCTGCTCCTCCACGGCCGAGGCGATCGTCGTCTGCGTCTCGTTGATGCGGGTGATCACCTCGGTGATCTCGCCAAGCGCCAGCGCTGCGGCCTCCGCGTCGCCCTGGATGCTGGACACCCGGTCGCTGATGTCCTCGGTCGCGGCCGACGTCTGGCCCGCCAAGTCCTTGACCTCCGTGGCCACGACGGCGAAGCCCTTGCCCGCTTCACCCGCGCGGGCGGCCTCGATGGTCGCGTTGAGGGCCAGCAGGTTGGTCTGCTCGGCGATCGACGTGATGACCTTGACCACGTCGCCGATGAGCGCGGACGACTCGCCCAGCTTGGAGACGATGACCGTGGTGCGCTCCGCCGTCTGCATCGCCTCCTGGGCGACCGACGACGCGTTCTGGGCGGACGAGGCGATCTCGCGGATGGACGCGGACATCTGCTCGGTCCCGGCCGCGACCGAGCCCACGTTGGTCGCCACCGCCTGCGCAGCGCTGGACGCCTGCTGCGTGCGGTCGCTCGCCTCGGCGGCGTCACGGGATAGGCCCTCGGCCACGGACGTGAGCTGTTCGGAGGCCTCGGTGAGCGATCCCGCGTCGCGGGTGATCGACTGGACGACCTGCGCGACCTGCTCGTTCTGGTGGTTGAACGCCTCGGCGAGCTGCCGCGTCTCCAGCACGCCGCCGGGCACGAGCCGGAACGTCAGGTCGTGGGCGTCGCGAGCGTCGAGCGCGGCGGTGTACCGGCCGATGACCTGGCCGAGCTGGCGGCGGAACAGCACCAGGACGCCGATCAGCGCGCCAGCGAGCAGCAGCGCCGCGAGGCCGAGGGCCTCCACCATCAGCTTCTGCCGCGACTCGGCCCCGGCGACCTCGTCGCTGAGGCGGGTGCTGAGGTCGGTGTCGAACGTTGCGATCGGGGTCATGATCTTGGCGACCTCACCCCGGTAGGCCTCGTCATGCACGATCGTGCGCGCGAGATCCCGCTTCTGGGCGGCGGACAGCGCGAGGTCGGCCGCGGACGCCTGATACTGGGCCACCGCCTGCGGCATCTGGCCGGCGGGAGTGCCCGAGGCCTCCAGGGCGAGGCGCATGGCCCTCGTCTCGGTCTGCACCAGCGCAGCGGAGTTGGCGCTGGCCTGCTTGAGCAGATCCAACTCCTGCTGCGGCGTCCCCAGCTCGGTCAGCGTGGCGATGGCCTTGGGCTGGGACTTGGTCTCGTTGATCTCTTTCCAGTACAGGTCGAGCCAGTGCGCGTCCCCGGTGGCGGTGAAGGCGCGGATGTTGTTCGTCAGGCCTGCCGAGGAGGCCCGGATCGCCTGCGCCGCGGCGAGCGACTGGGCCTGCCGCTCGCGGGCTTCGCTGGCGGACGTCGTCGAGGAGAGGGTGGCGACGAGCAGCCCCACGGACGCCGCGGTCAAGGTTCCGGCAATCAGGGCGCTTACCGTGTGATGGTGGCTTGCTTCATGGGATGGTCCTCGCTGAGCTTCTCGCGGTGGCAGGGCTAGTGGATATAGGCGCTTCCTCCCCCAGTTCGGCGACGACGTAGGTTTGCTGAGCGAATGCCCTGTAAGAGGCCACTTGCGGCGTGCCCGTGGACAGGCACGGCTCGGCCCCGGCGGGATATCCCACCGGGGCCGAGGTCGATCGTGGCCGCGCGACGTGGCGGCCGCCGGGGTGTCAGGAGGTCTTGATCCCTTCGATGTCGAGGTGCTCGCGGTGCACGCCGGTGAGCGCCGCGTAGGCGAGGCCCGCGATCGCGGCGCCGAGGATGGGCGCCACCCAGAAGAGCCACTGCTGGGTGACGAAATCCCCTCCCGCGAAGAACGCCACCGCGGTCGTGCGGGCGGGGTTGACGGAGGTGTTGGTGACGGGGATCGCGATGAGGTGGATCAGCGTGAGCGCGAGCCCGATGGCGATCGGGGCGAACCCGGCGGGGGCCCGCTTGTCCGTCGCGCCGAGGATCACGACGAGGAAGAACGCGGTGCACACGACCTCGATCACGAAGGCGGCCAGCATCGAGTAACCGCCCGGCGAACCGGTCGCGCCATAGCCGTTGGCGGCGAAGCCCTGGACAGCCGAGAAGCCGGGCTTGCCGCTGGCGATGACGTAGAGCACCCCGCCGGCGATCAGGCCGGCCACCACCTGCGTGGCGATGTAGGCGGGGACGTCCTTCCACTCGAAGCGCTTGGCGACCGCGCAGCCGATGGTGACCGCGGGGTTGAAGTGGCCACCGGACACGTGGCCGAGCGCGTAGGCGCCGGTGAGGACGGTGAGGCCGAACGCGAGCGCGACCCCGACGAAGCCGATCCCGAGATTGACCGGGGTCGGATCCTTCGACAGCACGTGCGCGGCGAAGATCGCCGAGCCGCAGCCGCCGAAGACGAGCCAGAAGGTCCCGAGCGCCTCGGCGGCGAGCCGGTGCGCGAGCGCGGGAGTATTCATAGATGCCATTCCCTTTGGTGGTGCGTGAGCGCGTCCCGGGCCCGGAACGCCGAAGGGAGGTTACGTCACGAGGTGGGCGTTTCGGTGGATGGCCCCCGGCAGGGGAGAACCCGCGCGGTGAACCGCGGGCGTCGTGAGCCGTACGGGGCCCGGCCGATCGAACGTGACCGGCGCTCAACGACCTTCGCGCCGGGCAAACCACCGCCGGATCCGGCCCTTCTTCTCGTCGTCCAGGTCGTCCTCGACCCCGCGGTCCTGCCCCCACGCGCCCGGGTCGGCGGTGGGCGTCGTCGCCGGCGGCGGGGGAGGCGCGGAGGGCGCGGGGGGAGGCGCAGAGGGTACGGAGGGCGCGGGGGGAGGCGCAGAAGGTACGGAGGGCGTCGGGGGAGCCGGGGGAGGCACAGAAGGTACGGAGGGCGCGGCCCAGGGCGCTGGCGTCCTCGCGGGGAACGCCGGGGCCTCGGGTCGCGGCTGCTGGGCCGCGGGAGCCAGCGGCTCGGGGACGGCCGAAGGCGTCGGCGCCGCGGGAGCCGGCGGCTGCGGCGCAGGGAACGGCGTGGGCTCAGGCGTCGCGAGGGGTTCGGGCGTCGCGGCGGGTTCCGGTGTCGCGGTGGGCGCAGGCGGAGGCGGCGGGACGGGAGCGGCGGCGGGGGACGGCGGTGCCGCGGCTGGCTCCGGTGTCGCGGCGGCCTCGTCGCCGTAGTCCATACCCAGGAACCTCTTGGCCTCTTCGGAGAAGACCTCGACCCCGTCGCAGTCGTACATCGCAGCCACGATCTGCTCGGCGTCGCCGGCCCGCGTCCCGTTCGCGTCGGGGGCGCCGTGGAAGTCGATCATCGCCTCGCAGCGGGACAGCCAGCGGCGCCGGGCGCCCTCGGGCAGGTAGGTCGCGTACATCTCCGCGACGCCCTCGGCCTCCTCGAACCAGAACGAGAAGACGTAACCGTCCAGATCGAGGTCCAACCGGAGCGGCCGGTCCTGGACGTTCGCGCCGGGAAACAAGACCCCGAGGGCCTCGGTGAGGGACTCCTTGTCCAGGCCCGCGTCCGGCTGGATGAAGACCATGTGCGGGTAGCTGTTGCGGGCCATGAGCCCATCCTCGCCCATAGCGGAGCGGTAGGTTGTGTGGGGCGCGCACCCCCATCGGGCACGCATCGGCAATCCGGCGAAGGACAGGCGAAGGACATGACGAGCTCCCAGATCGTGTGGACGAAGATCGACGAGGCCCCGGCCTTGGCCACGTACTCCTTCCTTCCGATCGTGCAGGCGTTCACGGCCGCCGCCGGAGTCCAGGTTGTGACGAGCGACATCTCGCTGGCGGGGCGCATCCTGGCGCAGTTCCCGGACCGCCTCGACGAGGGGCAGCGGGTGCCCGACAACCTGGCCGAGCTGGGCGCGTTCACGCAGGACCCGACCGCCAACATCATCAAGCTGCCGAACATCTCCGCGTCCGTGCCGCAGCTCAAGGCGGCGATCGCCGAGCTGCAGGGCAAGGGGTACGCGATCCCGGACTACCCGGAGAGCCCCGGCACCGACGAGGAGAAGGAGGTCCAGGCGCGGTATGCGAAGGTCCTCGGTTCGGCGGTGAACCCGGTGCTCCGCGAGGGCAACTCGGACCGCAGGGCGCCCGCGTCGGTGAAGAACTTCGCCAAGAAGCACCCGCACCGGCTCGGCGAGTGGACGCCTGACAACAAGGCGCGGGTCGCCTCGATGAGCGGCGGCGACTTCTACGGCAACGAGCAGTCCGTCGTGATGGGCGCCGACGACATGCTGACGATCACCCTCGAATCCAGCGGGGACACCAAGGTCCTCAAGGACGACGTCGCCGTCCTGGCCGGCGAGATCGTCGACGGCACCTTCCTGAGCGCCGCGGCGCTGAAGGCCTTCTACGCCGAGACGATGGACAAGGCCAAGACCGACGGCCTGCTCCTGTCGCTGCACCTCAAGGCGACGATGATGAAGGTCTCCGACCCGGTCATGTTCGGCTACGCGGTGGAGACGTTCTACTCCGACGTCTTCGCGCAGTACGGGGAGCAGCTGGCCGCTCTCGGGGTGAACCCGAACCTCGGGCTGGGCGATTTGCTCGCGCGGCTGGAGGGGCTGCCCGCCGACCAGAAGGCGCAGATCGAGGCCGCGATCGCGACGCAGTACGAGTCCCGCCCGGCGCTCGCGATGGTCGACTCCGACCGCGGGATCACCAACCTGCACGTCCCGAGCGACGTCATCGTCGACGCGTCGATGCCGGTCGTCGTCCGCGACTCCGGCCAGATGTGGAACGCCGACGGCCGGCAGCAGCAGACCCTGGCGATGGTGCCGGACCGCTCCTACGGCCCGATGTTTGCCGCCGTGCTGGACGACTGCCGCGCCCACGGCGCGCTCCACCCGGCCACCATGGGAGACGTGCCCAACGTCGGGTTGATGGCGCAGAAGGCGGAGGAGTACGGGTCGCACCCGACGACCTTCATCATCGACGCGCCCGGCACCGTGAAGGTCACGACGAGCGGCGGAGACGTGCTCATGGAGCACGAGGTCGAGCAGGGCGACATCTGGCGCATGTCCCGCGTCCGGGACATCCCGATCCAGGACTGGGTCAAGCTGGCAGTCACCCGCGCTCGCCTCACCGGCAACCCCGCCTGTTTCTTCCTGGACTCCGGCCGGGCCCACGACCGCAACGTCATCGCCAAGGTGGAGCAGTACCTGCCGGAGCACGACACGACCGGGCTGCAGATCCTGATCAAGCCTCCGGTCGAGGCGGTGTCCTTCTGCCTGGAGCGGATGCGACGCGGCGAGGACACCATCTCGGTGACCGGCAACGTGCTGCGCGACTACCTCACCGACCTCTTCCCGATCCTCGAACTGGGCACGAGCGCCAAGATGCTCTCGGTCGTGCCCCTGCTCGCGGGCGGCGGCCTCTTCGAGACCGGGGCGGGCGGCTCGGCGCCCAAGCACGTGCAGCAGTTCGTCAAGGAGAACTACCTGCGCTGGGACTCCCTCGGCGAGTTCTCCGCGCTCGGCGCCAGCCTGGAACACCTGGCCAACACCCAGGGCAACGCGCGGGCGAAGGTGCTGGCCGACACCCTGGACGTCGCGATCGGCCGGTTCCTCGACGAGAACAAGTCGCCGGCCCGCAAGGTCGGCCAGATCGACAACCGGGGTAGCCACTACTACCTCGCCCAATACTGGGCTCGCGCCCTCGCCGACCAGGACGCTGACACGGATCTGAAGGCCCGGTTCGCCCCGGTCGCGGAGGCGTTGGAGGCCGGCGAGGCGGCCATCGACGCCGAGCTGATCGGCGTGCAGGGCTCACCGGTCGACCTCGGCGGCTACTACAAGCCCGACGAGGCCGCGGTGAGTGCGGCAATGCGCCCGAGCGCGACGCTGAACCAGATCATCGACGGCATCTGAAGACTCCTGCGCACGCCGGACCCGGCCCCGGTTCCCCCCTCGAGGTGGAGCCGGGGCCAGCCGCTCGCGGCGGTGAAAGTCGCTGCCGGGGCAGGGGATCGACCCGGCTCCGGGGCCCCGTCGGTCGTTCGCGGCTACGATCGAAGCGATGAGCCAGGGCACCTTTCCCCCCGACAAGCCGGGGGGCGCAGGCGTGCCCCGGGACTTGGCCGGGGCGCAGTTCCCTGCTGCCCTCACAGCAGCCATCAAGACGCGGGGCGTGAGCCTGGAGTTCCTGCGTCAGTACCTCGCCGACCAGGGTCTGCGCGTCAGCGTGGCGACACTCAGCTACTGGCGTTCCGGAAAGCGCCTGCCAGACCGCGGTCCCTCGATGCTGGTGCTCGCCGAGATGGAGAAGGTGCTCGAGCTGCCCGCGGGCTTCCTCACGAGCAAGGTCAACCCTCGCCGTCCCGGCAGCCAGGTGGCGAGCGCGCTGCCGAGCCACTACGAGACCGTCGTCGGGCCGGGGCCTGCGTTCACTCCCGGGACCCGCTACACCGAGGGCGTCATCAACGCCGCCATCGAGGTGTTGGGTCTGGACTGGGACGACGGACTGCGGCGAGTCAGCTACCACGACCGGATCGAGATCCGACCGGACCGGACGGACGGCCCGCACGACGTCCGTACCGTCTTCGTGGCGGACCGGGACGGCGTGGACCGGTTCCCGATCTGGTACACGAACGACGACCGCGACGCGTTCCCGTTCGTGTTGCCGGTGTCGAACTGCACGCTGGGCCGGGCCGCCGAGTTGCGTGACCAGTGCGGGGTGGCGGCCGAGATGTTCCTGGACCGGCCGCTGGAGAAGGGCGAGTCCTACATCGTGGAGCACCGCCTGGAATCAATCGGTCAGACGAGCCCCACCTGGAACTTCTATCGGCGCATCGGCGTGGGCATCCGGGAGTTCGTGATCGAGATCCGCTTCCCGCCTGAGGCGACGCCGAACTCCGCGTACTGCCGGCGCGTGGTCGGCGACGAATCCTCGCTCGTGGAGACCTCCGTCGTCGGCAGCTCGCTGCACCTGCTGGAGATGGACCCGCTGCCGGGGATCTACGGACTGGAATGGTCCTGGTCATGAACGGGCCCGGCGCCTACCACGACGACGACTTCGCGCGGTCGTTGCGGGCGGCGATCACGCAGCGCGGCCTGTCCCTGGAGCGGCTGCGCTACCACCTCGCCCAGCGCGGTCACGAGCTGTCCGTGGCGACCCTGAGCTACTGGCAGTCCGGCCGGAGCCGCCCCGAGCGCTCGACGTCGCTGGCGGCGCTCGCGCAGCTGGAGGAGATCCTGCGGGTTCCCTCGGGCGAGCTCTCCCGCCTCCTGCCGTCCCGTCGACGCGGCGTCCCCAAGGGCGGGGCCTCGACGTGGGCGGAGCAGCGCCTCCAGCCGCTCATCGACGACGGCGGCCTGGCCGATCAGCTGGTGGAGAGCCTGGGGATGACCTGGGACGAGGGGCTCCGGCGGATCTCCGTGTCCGACCGGATCGAGATCGGCCCGGAGCGTCGCGGCATGACGCACACCATCCGGGAGCTCCTGGTGGCCGAGCGGGCGGGGAGCAGCCGATTCCCGCTGTGCTATCGCTACCAGCGCAGCAGCGCCCAGACCGAGCTGTTCGCGGTGCACAACTGCCGCATCGGCCAGCTGGCCCGTGACCCCGAGCACCGGCTGATCGTCGCGGAGATCCAGCTGGATCGCGCCTTGGCCGCCGGCGAATCCATCGTGGTGGAGCACCGGCTGGAGATGCCGCAGGAGGAGGTCACCGAGCTCTTCGTGGAACGCGGCGTGGTCCACAAGGTCCGCTCCGCGCACACGGAGCTGGTCTTCCCCGCCGAGGCGATGCCGCTGTCGGCGGAGCGCTACAGCGTGGTGGACGGCCACCACAAGGCGGAGCCGATCGTGATCGCCGGTCCCTCCCTGCACGTCCTCGTCCTCGACTTCGGGCCCGGCGTCTACGGGCTGCGCTGGACCTGGTGAGCGAGGTGGTCCCGGAACCGGGGCGCTCTGGCCAGTTCGCGACGATCGGGGTGGTCATCGGGGTCCCGGAGCCTTGGGGCGGCCAGGTGCAGCGCGCCCGGCGCGCGTACGGTGACCCGTTGGCCGATGTCGTCGCGACGCACGTCACCCTGCTG
This sequence comes from Austwickia sp., assembly GCA_039812465.1. Taxonomy (GTDB): domain Bacteria; phylum Actinomycetota; class Actinomycetes; order Actinomycetales; family Dermatophilaceae; genus Austwickia. Next base: position 8,777 of record JBDIAS010000041.1, read on the forward strand.
GGACCGACCGAGGTCCCCACCCCCGATCTGCCGTCGGTGGAGCGGCACCTGGGGGACGTCGCCGCCGGTCTCGGGCCGTTCCGGATCGCTCTGGCGGGCACCGGATCGTTCCGGCCCGTCAGCCAGGTGGCGTTCCTCCGGCTGACGCGCGGGGCGGCCGAGTGCACCGCGCTCGCGCGTCGGGTGCGCTCCGGCCCGCTAGGACGCGAGCTGGCCTTCCCGTACCACCCGCACGTCACGCTCGCCCACGACGTGGCGCCCGACCAACTCGACGCCGCGGAGAGTGACTTCGCGGACTACACCGCAGAATTCGTCGTCGACGGGTTCACGCTGTCGGTGCTCGCGCCAGGGGAACCCTGGCGGGTGCTGCGCGGCTTCGACCTGGCGGGGCGTGAGGACCCCGGGGCGAACGCGGCCGGGTGGGGGTAGTCGGCGTAGTCGTGCTGGGCGCGCCTCGCGCGCGGTGCACCCCGGTGGCTGCGGTCCGGCCCCCGCGTCGGGGAGACGAGCGACGGGTGGACGCACGCCGACTCCGGGTCGTTCGAGGCAGGTGAACGTCGCGTCGCGTCGACGAGGACCGCTCCGCGGCGGGTTGTCTCGACATGGCTGGCGCGGGCGGCCCCGTGTGCCTGGCTGGCGCGGGCGGCTCGCTCGGCTCGGCGCCGGGCGTCGCGGCGCAGCTTGCGGAACCGCAGGAGGACGGCGGCCGCCGCCAGCGCCAGGACCGTCCCACCCAGCACGCGCAGCGCCGTGAGCAGGATGGAACCCACCAGGGAGCCGCCCGCAGCCTGGTCGGCGGGCGAACCGTCGGCGGATTCGGACGCGGTCGGCGGGAGCTGTTCGATCGGGCGGGCCTGATCTCCGTGCGCGAACGCCCAGTCCAGCAGGGCTCCGCTGGGGCGCCAGTCCCCGGAGCTCGCGCCGAGCCACGCCACGGCGTACGTGCGGTCGGCCCGCCGCACCGCCCCCACATAGGTGTGCCCGGCGTCATCCGTGAAGCCGTCCTTGCCCCCGATGGCCCCGTCGTAGAACTGGAGCAGCTTGTTCTGGGTGGCCACCTCGAACGACCCGCCCTTGCTCCCACCCGGGAAGGCCACCGAGCGGACCGTGAGCAGCGGGGCGACGTGGGGGGTGTCCAACGCGCCGCGCAGGATCGTCACCAGGTCGTAGGCCGAGGAGTACTGGCCCTCCTCGTCAAGGCCGTGGGGGGTGCGCGCCACGGTGTCCCGGGCGCCGAGAGCCGCGGCGCGCTCGTTCATGGCGCGCACCGCGCCCGCGACGCCGTCCGAGCCCCCAGCGGTGCGGGCCAGCGCCTCGGAGGCGTCGTTGCCGGAGCCCATCAGCATGGCCTCGGACAGCTGCCGAACGGTGTAGCCGGAGCCCGGCACCAGCCCGATCTGGGTCCCGTCGACCCGCACGTCGTCGTCGACCGCGGTCACCTGCGCGTTCTCGTCGAGCGTCGGCAGGAGCGTCTGCGCGGTGAGCAGCTTGAGCGTGCTGGCGGGTGCGTGTCGCCCGTGCGGGTCCTTGGCGACCAGCACCGCCCCGGAGCCCAGGTCCGCCAGCACGTACGCGCGCGCGGGCAGCTCCGGCGGGGCGGGGGCGCCCTGTGCCACGTCGCTGTGCGCGGCGGGGTCCTCGGGCGGCTCCTGCCCGAACGCGGCGGCGCCGCTCGACAGCAGGAGCAGGGCGGCCAGCGCGCCGCTCGCAGCGGTGGTTCGCACGCGGATCCTCCTGCCGGATGGGGCTTTCGGGGGCGTGCGCGACGCTACCGGTTCAGCGTGGAAGGACGTGTGACGCGCGCCGTGCCACGGCCTCGTAATGTCCGAGGAGTTCCGCGGTGAGCGAGGCCCAGCTGCGGGAGGCCATGGCGGCCGCGGCCGCCTCGCCGAGGACCGCGCGGCGCTCCCACGCGTCGTCGGCGATCGTCAGATCGACGACGGCCTCGCGGAGCGCGGTCGGGTCGTCGGGGTCGAACAGCAGCCCAGTCCGGCCGTGCGCGACCAGGTCCAGCGGGCCGCCTCGAGCGGGTGCGACCACGGGGAGGCCGGTCGCCGAGGCCTCCTGGATCGTCTGCCCGAACGTCTCGCTGGTCCCGGTGTGGACGAAGACGTCGAGGGCGGCGTAGGCGCGGGCCAGGTCGTCGCCCTCGCGGTGGCCGAGGAACTGCGCCCCGGGCAACTGCGCCTGCAGCGCCGCGCGACTCGGGCCGTCGCCGACGACGACCAGGCGGACGCCGGGCAGGTCGAGCAGCGGCGCGAGGCGGTCCACCTCCTTCTCGGCGGCCAGACGCCCGACGTACCCCACGAGCGTCTCCTGGCCGGGCGCGAGGCACCGACGCAGCGCCCGGCAGCCCGCGTCCTCCCGCCACGCGGGGTGGAAGAGCCGAGTCTGAACACCCCGGCGCCACAGGTCGATCCGATCGATGCCGGCGCGGTCCAGGTCCGCGAGCGCCGCGGTCGAGGGGGCGAGCGTGAGGTCCGCGAGCGCGTGGACGCGGCGCAGGTGCCGCCAGGTGACGCGGGCGGCCACGTCGCCCGCGCTCCCCCCGTACCGGCTGCAGTAGCGGGCGAGGTCGGTCTGGTAGACGGCGACCGTGGGGATGCCCAGATCCCGGGCTGCGGTCAGCCCCCGCGCGCCGAGCAGAAAGGGAGACGCCACGTGCACGACGTCCGGTCGGAAATCGGCCAGGAGCGAGGCGATCTGCCGGGTCGGCAGGCCCATCTGGAAGGAGCGGACCGGCAGGCTCGGCATGGTGTGAACCGGCGCGCCCGCGTACTCCGCGGGCGCCGGGGCGGGCGCGATGATCATCGCCGCGTGTCCGGCCTGGCCGAGTTCCTCGACGACGCGGCACACGCTCGTGGTGACCCCGTTGACGCTGGGCAGGAAGGACTCGGTAACGATCGCGATACGCACGGTCCCACCGTGTCCAGCCCAGGTGAGCCGCAGGGAACGCCCAGCCCCGCGTCGGGTGAGCAGTGGGTGTCCGTCGGGTTCGCCGGGCGGTCTACGGGGTGCGTTACGGTGCAGGCATGTCGACCTCGACGAACGCAGACGCCGTGGGTGGCGCTTCGGGGGCAGCCGGCGCAGGCGACTTCTGGGCGGTGATCCCGGCCGGTGGGGCGGGCACGCGGTTGTGGCCGCTGTCCCGCGCCGGCGCCCCGAAGTTCCTACACGACCTGACCGGCACGGGCCGCACCCTGCTGCAGAGCACGGTGGATCGGCTGGCCCCGCTCGCGGGGGACCGGCTGGTGGTGGTCACCGGGACCGCCCACGAGGCGGCCGTCCGCGGCCAGCTGCCGCAGCAGCCCGAGGGGGGCGTGCTCGCCGAACCCGCGCCGCGGGACTCGATGGCGGCGATCGGCTGGGCTGCCGCGGTGATCGAGCGCCTGGACCCCGAGGCGGTGATCGGCTCCTTCGCCGCGGACCACGTGGTCGGCGACGAGGACGCCTTCCGCGCCTGCGTGGCGCAGGCGGTCGAGATCGCGCGGCGCGACCTGCTCGTGACGTTGGGGATCGAACCGACCTTCCCCGCCACGGGATTCGGCTACATCCACCGCGGCGACGCGCTCGGCGTGCCCGGCGCCCCGGACGGCTACGCCGTCCGCGAGTTCGTGGAGAAACCGGACGAGGCCATCGCCCGGCGATACCTCGCTTCCGGCGAGTACCGCTGGAACGCCGGGATGTTCGTCGTCAAGGCAAGCGTGCTCCTCGACCTGCTCGAGCGCTGGCACCCGCAGCTCGCGGCCGACCTGCGGCGGATCGCCGCCGACCCGGCGCTCCTTCCGGAGCTGTGGCCCGGCCTGACCAAGATCGCTATCGATCACGCGGTGGCCGAGCCCGCCGCCGCGGCAGGGCTGGTCGCCGTCGTGGAGACGGCGTTCCCCTGGGACGATGTCGGCGACTTCCACGCGCTCGCGGACCTGACGCCGCCCGCGCAGACCGACCAAGCCTCGGCCGCGGGCGGCGAATCCGCTGGCGAACTCCGGGTGCTCGGCGACGTGTCCCGCGTGTTGGCCCGGGACGCCGGCGGCCTCGTCGTCACTGGTGAGCGCCTGATCGCCGTGGTCGGGCTGCCGGATGTCGTGGTGGTGGACACACCCGACGCCGTGCTCGTCACGACCAGGGAACGGGCCCAGGACGTCAAGTCGCTCGTCGACGAACTCAAGCGCACGGGTCGCGCCGAACTGACCTGAGCCGCGCGTGACGCATCTGCCCTGTCCGTCGCGGGTCACCGCGGGCCCGCGGTGACTAGTCTTTGCCCATGGGTGAGACAGGAGCACGCACAGAGTCCGACCTTCCGATCCAGCCGGTGTATTCGGCCGACGACCTGTCGGGGTTCGACCCGCAGGATCGGCTGGGAGACCCTGGGAAATACCCGTACACGCGGGGCGTCTACCCCAGCATGTACACGGGGCGGCCCTGGACGATGCGCCAGTACGCGGGGTTCGGCACCGCGAAGGAATCCAACCAGCGCTACCGGCAGCTGGTCGCGGCCGGGACCGGCGGCCTCTCGGTGGCCTTCGACCTGCCCACGCAGATGGGCTACGACTCCGACGCGCCGCTCGCCAGCGGCGAGGTCGGCAAGGTCGGGGTGGCGATCGACTCCCTGGACGACATGCGCGTCCTGTTCAGCGAACTGCCGCTGGACAAGGTCTCCACGTCCATGACCATCAACGCCCCCGCCTCGACGCTGCTACTGCTCTACCAGCTCGTCGCCGCCGAGCAGGGTGTCGCCGCGAACCAGCTCACCGGCACCGTGCAGAACGACGTGCTGAAGGAATACATCGCGCGCGGCACCTACATCTACCCGCCGAAGCAGTCGCTGCGGCTGATCAGCGACATCTTCGCGTACTGCTCGGCGGAGATCCCGAAGTGGAACACGATCTCCATCTCGGGCTACCACATGGCTGAGGCCGGCGCGACGCCCGCGCAGGAGATCGCCTTCACCCTCGCCAACGGCAAGGAGTACGTCAGGGCGGCGCAGGCCGCCGGCCTCGAGGTCGACACCTTCGCGCCCCGGCTGTCCTTCTTCTTCGTGGCCCGCACCACCCTCCTGGAGGAGATCGCGAAGTTCCGCGCGGCCCGCCGGATCTGGGCGCGGATCATGAAGGAGGAGTTCAAGGCGGAGAACCCGAAGTCGCAGATGCTGCGGTTCCACACCCAGACAGCGGGCGTCCAGCTCACCGCTCAGCAGCCCGAGGTCAACCTGATCCGCGTGTCGCTGCAGGCGCTGGGCGCGGTGCTCGGGGGCACCCAGTCGCTGCACACGAACAGCTTCGACGAGGCCATCGCGCTGCCGACCGAGAAGGCGGCCCGCCTCGCGCTGCGCACCCAGCAGGTCATCGCGTACGAGACCGATGTCTGCAAGACCGTCGACCCGTTCGCGGGCTCGTACGTGATCGAGTCCCTCACCGACGAGCTCGAGGCCAAGATCTGGGAGCTGATCCAGGCCGTCGAGGACCGGGGCGGCGCGGTCGCGGCCATCGAGCAGGGCTTCCAGAAGTCGGAGATCGAGCGGAGCGCGTACACCACGCAGCTGCAGACCGACTCCGGCGAGCGGATCGTGGTCGGACTCAACAAGTACGCCTTGGACGAGGAGGAGGCGTACGAGCCCCTCCGCGTCGACCCGGCGATCGAGGCCGAGCAGTGCCAGCGGCTGGAGACCCTCCGCAAGGATCGGGACAACGGCGCCGTTTCCGAGGCACTATCCCGGCTCCAGAAGGCCGCCGAGCAGCCTGGCGGGGAGAACATGCTCGTGCCCATGAAGGACGCGCTCGCGGCTCGCGCCACCGGAGGCGAGGTCAGCAACGCGCTGCGCGACGTGTGGGGCACGTACATCCCTCGGGACGCCTTCTGACCATCTGAGAACCGCGATGACGGGCCCGTACTTCCCGGCGCAGATCCAATGAGCGAGCGGGGCGTCGGCGCGGTGGACTGGGAAGCGCTCGAGGAGGCGGCGGTCGCGGCCATGCGGGCCGCGTACGCCCCCTACTCCCGCTACCCGGTCGGCGCCGCCGCCCTCGCCCGGGGCCCGGGGGGCGCTCGGATCGTGTCCGGGTGCAACGTCGAGAACGCCTCGTACGGTCTGACGCTGTGCGCCGAATGCGGGCTGGTCAGCGAGCTGGCCCGGACCGGCGGGGGGCGGCTGCTCGCGGTCTGCTGCGTCGACGGGGGCGGGTCTGCGGTCATGCCGTGCGGTCGTTGTCGGCAGCTGCTGTACGAGTTCGGCGGGGCCGACTGCCTCATTCGTACGCCTCAAGGCGTGCGGACCCTGACGGAGATCCTGCCGCAACCCTTCGGCCCGGACGACCTGGCGATTCCCCGCGAAGGCGGCGGGGGCGACCACGGGTCCCTGCCCTCGACGCGGTAGCCACGAGTTCAGCGGCGCCCGGCGGATCGGTCGGCGGCCAGCCGATCCCGTGTCGGTCGGCCGAACCGTTCTCAGGCGGCGCCGAAGGATCGCGCCGTGTCGTGCCACGTGGCGAGCACGCCCGCCAGTTCGTCCTGGAGCGACCCCGGGGCGGCCAGGCGCAGCGCGCGGGCCGTGGCGTCGGCGAACTGACGCCTGGCTGCGGGCGGCAACGCCCCCGCCCACTCGCAGCGCGCGAGCAGGACGTCGGGCAGCGCTGCGGGAGTGGCGCGCACGGTGTGCAGCGCCAGATCGGCGATGACCAACCCTGCGGAGGCGGACTCGGGGTAACGCGGACTCGTGGCCGGGCTCGTCGGGGTCGCATCAGGCGCGGTCGGGGTGGTCGCAGGGTGCGGCGAAGCGGGCTGCCCCGCGCGATCCCGCCGGGCCTGGCGGGCCTGGCGGGCGAGGTGCTTCGTGGGCTTGGGGCGCGTCACGCCTTCAGTCTTCCAGGCCGGCGGCACCCGCGGACGACTGCGTCGTGTGACTCCGTACGACTCGACGAGCGGTCCGCTGCGGCGCTGGTCAACCGCGGGAGAGGTGCCGGATCAGCCGGGAGATCAGCTCTTCGCAGGCGGCCAGTTGGCGCAGCTCGACGAACTCGTCGGGTCCGTGCGCCTGCGCGATGTCGCCGGGTCCCACCACGACCGCGTCGATGCCGGCCTCGGAGAACTGGCCCGCCTCGGTCCCGTACGCGACCTTCTCCTCGGACAGACTCGCACCGAGCTCGAGCGCCAGCCGTGCCGCGGGCCCATCTGCGGTGGACTCCAGGCCGGGCGTCATCGCGCCGATCGTCACGGTTGCGCTGCCGGCGGGGTTCAGTTGCTTCATGTCGCGGTCCAGTTCCGCGGCGTACCGGCGCAGTTCGTCGACGACGTCGTGCGGGTCGTCGGCCGCGATCGTCCGGAAGTCGCAGGCCATCGCGCACCGGTCGGCGACCGTGTTGAAGGCGATCCCGCCCGAGATCTGGTTCACGCCGATGGTGCTGTGGGCGACGTCGTACGCCGGGTCGTACGGGCCCTGCTTTTCGTACCGCTCTCCCAGCGCCCGGATCCGGTCGATCAGCGTCGCGGCGTGCTCGATCGCGTTGAGCGCGTAGGGCTTGCGGGACGAGTGCGCCGCCAGGCCGGTCACGACGATCTCGGCGACGTTGACCGACTTGTGCGCGAGGATCACGCGCATCGACGTGGGCTCGCCGATCAGCGCCGCCCGGGGATGTAGGCCGAGTTCGGCGATGTCCTTGACGATCTGCTCGCCGCCGAGGCAGCCGACCTCCTCGTCGTAGCTGAACGCCAGGTGGATCGGCTCGTGCAACGACGCCGCCTGCATGTCCGGCACCAGCGCGAGCGCCACCGCGAGGAAGCCCTTCATGTCGCACGCGCCGCGCCCGTAGAGCCGCCCGTCGCGGACTCGCGGTTCGAAGGGCGGCGTCGTCCACGTTTGCCCGTCGACGGGGACCACGTCCGTGTGCCCGGACAGGACGACCCCGCCGGTCACGCGGCCGTCGGACGCGGGGATCGTCGCGATCAGGTTGGCCTTCTCGCCGGTGGGGTCGGGGCGCACGTGCGCCGTGACGCCCAGGGCACGCAGCTCGGCGGCGACCAGCTCGATCAGGGGGAGGTTGGAGTCCCGGCTGGTCGTGTCGATCGATACCAGTCGCGTCGCCCACTCGAGCACGGCGGCGCGGGGAGCGTCGTCGGCAGGGGTGTTGTCGCCAGGGGTGTCGCTGCGGGGAGCGTCGCGGAGCGCGGGGTCGGGCGGTACGGGCATGCGCGTCTCCGTCGGCGGGCGGTGTACGGGATGTGAGCTCACCCTAACCGTCGCCCGCGACGGGCCGCCCGACCGCGCGCGGGGGACGGCCGGCTGTCAGGCCCGCGCGCCGGTCGTCCGGTGGTCAGGCCCGCGCGCCGGGACGACCGGCGGTCAGGCACACGCGCCGGGAATCCGGCTGTCAGGAGCACGCCCCGGGGCCTGCGGCTGTCAGGATCGTGGACATGAGCGAGAGGTTCGACGCGGTGGACGTCATTCGGGCCAAGCGCGACGGCGGGCGTCTGAACGACGAGCAGATCGACTGGGTGATCGACGCGTTCACGCGCGAGGTCGTGGCCCCGGAGCAGATGGCCGCGCTCGCGATGGCGATCTTCTGGCGCGGCATGGACCCGGCCGAGACCGCCCGGTGGACCGCCGCGATGGTCGCGAGCGGGGGCCGCCTGGACTTCTCCGACCTGCGCCGACCCGTCATCGACAAACACTCCACGGGAGGCGTCGGCGACCTGATCACGCTGCCGCTGGCGCCGCTGGTGGCCTCCTGCGGGGTGGCCGTGCCGCAGCTGTCGGGGCGGGGTCTAGGCCACACAGGGGGCACGCTCGACAAGCTCGAGTCGATCCCCGGCTGGCAGGCGACGCTGAGCACGGCGCAGCTGCGCGCCCAGCTCGCCGACGTCGGCGCCGCCATCTGCGCCGCGGGCCCGGGGCTGGCGCCGGCGGACGCGCGCCTCTACGCGTTGCGCGACGTCACCGGCACCGTCGAGTCGATCCCGCTCATCGCCAGTTCGATCATGAGCAAGAAGATCGCCGAGGGCGCCGACGCCCTGGTGCTCGACGTCAAGGTCGGCTCCGGGGCGTTCATGAAGGACCACGACTCGGCGCGCGAGCTGGCCTCCACGATGGTCGCGCTGGGGACCGACGCCGGGCTGCGTACCGTAGCGCTGCTCACCGACATGGACACGCCGCTCGGCTGGTGCGCGGGCAACGCGCTCGAGGTGGCCGCGGCCGTGGAGGTGCTGGACGGCGACGGGCCCCCGGACGTGGTCGAGCTGACCCTCGCGCTGGCGCGCGAGATGCTCACTGCCGCAGGGCGGCAGGACGTGGACCCTGCCGACGCGCTGGCCGACGGACGTGCAATGGACGTCTGGCGCCGGATGATCGCCGCGCAGGGTAGCGACCCGGACGCGCCGCTGCCGGCAGCCCGCGAGCGGGAGGTGGTGGTCGCCGACCGGGACGGGGTGCTGGAGCGGCTCGACGCGTACGCGGTCGGGGTGGCCGCCTGGCGGCTGGGCGCAGGCCGGAGCAGGCCGGGCGAGCGGGTCAGCCCGGGCGCCGGGGTGCAGTGGCACGCCCGACCCGGGGACCGGGTAGTCGCCGGGTCGCCCCTATTCACGTTGCACAGCGACGATCCGGCGAGGTTTTCCCGCGCGCGGGAGGCGCTGGCCGGCGGCTGGGCACTCGCGCCTGCTGGCACTGCCGCGCCGCTTCGGCCCAGCCTGATCCTGGACCGCGTGGGCTGAGGTCAGGCTCTCGTCGGGGGCCCGGGGCGTGACCACGACGGGGCCGCCGCCGGGGGAGCGCCCAGCAGGCGGCGGCGCAGCGACTCCTCCCTAGCCAGCCGCTGTGCGTCGCGTCGGCTGCGTTCCACCAGCAGCGCCTGCAGGAACACTTCCGGCGGCGTGCCCAGCGGCGGGCCGGGGGACGTGTAGACCACCGCCTGGCGGGCGAGGTCCGCGGCGAGCGCGTGCCGCGGGCCGGGCCGGATCTGCGGCGCGCGGGTCAGCAGCTCCCGGATCGCGAGCGCCAGGGGGTCCGGCAGCGGCGCGATGTCGGCGCCGCGGGCCCAAGCCGCGAGGGGCGGCGGCATGGCGGCCCCCTGCGGCCACGGCGCCTGGACGCGGTCCCGGACCACGTAGGTCCCCGCGGCCAGATCCCCGACCCGCTGGGCGCGCGCGGTCAGCAGCCCGCAGACGAGGGCCGGCGACCCGGCGAGCAGGTACACCTCGACGAAGCCGACGAGTTGCCGGGTCAGCGCGTGCCGCACGGTGATCGGTCCGCCGTCATCTCGTACGGTCCGCAGTCCCACGATGCTCTTGCCGAACGTGCGCCCGTACCGCGCCTCGAAGAACGTCGGAACCGCCACGAACGTCGTGACGAGCGCGGTCACCGTGACGGCGGCCAAGGTGGCCTCGTCGAGGTTCGGCGCGAACGGAATCAGCAGGACCATGATCATGGTCCAGGTGAACAGCACCGAGAACAGCACGTCGAGGAGCCCGGACAGCGCGCGCAACCCGAGCGAGGCGGCAGGCATGTCGAGCGCGACCGCCTCGCCGGTCACCAGGGTGGAGTCCCCCCAGACGCTGTCGCTCACCCGGCCAGCGTAACGAGGCGGTCGACGCGGGGCGTGCCCCGCGAGGCACCCGTACAGTGGGCGCCGTGGATCTCGACGCCTACGTGGGGGCGCACCTGCCGCAGTGGCGCCGGCTGGAGGAGCTGGTGGGGCGCCGCTCGCTGAGCAGCGCCGAGGCTGACGAGCTGCTCGACCTCTACCAGCGCGCGGCCACTCACCTGTCGGCGATCCGCTCGTCCGCGCCGGAGCCGGAGGTGGTCGAGTACCTGTCCTGGCTCCTCTCGCGGGCACGCGCGCACGCCGCCCGGCCGCAACGGCCGAGCTGGACCACCCTGCTCACGTTCTTCACCGCGACGTTCCCCGCGACGCTCTATCGGCTCCGATGGTGGTGGCTCGCCACGATGGCGGTGAACGTGCTCGTGGCGGTCGCGCTGACCTGGTGGTTCCTCGTCAACCCGCAAGTCGAGCAGACGCTGCTCAGCACCGGCGAGGTCGAAGCGCTGGTGGAGAGCGACTTCGCGGGCTACTACACGGAGCACGCCGCGTCGAGCTTCGCCTTCCGGGTGTGGACGAACAACGCCTGGGTGGCGGCGCAGTGCATCGCCTTCGGGGTGCTCGGGGTGCCGGTCGTGTACGTGCTCTGGCAAAACATCCTGAACCTGGCCATCGTCGCGTCGATCATGATCCGCCACGAGCGGGCCGACGTGTTCTTCGGTCTGATCTCCCCGCACGGGATCCTGGAGCTGACCGCGGTGTTCGTGGCGGCGGGGGTCGGGCTCCGGCTGTTCTGGTCGTGGGTCGAGCCGGGTGCCCGCAGCCGCGCGCGGGCCGTTGCCCAGGAGGGGAGGGCGGCGATGACGGTGGCCCTGGGGCTGATCGTGGTGCTGGCGATCAGCGGGTTGATCGAGGCGTTCGTGACACCATCGCCCCTGCCGACGTGGGCGCGCGTCGGGATCGGTGTGCTGGCGGAGGTCGCGTTCCTGGCGTACGTCTTCACGGCGGGCCGCTGGGCGGTCCGTCGGGGCGTGACCGGGGACCTGGCCCCGGATCAGGCGGGGTACGCGGCCCCGACGCGCTGAGCCATCTCCCGCCCGTGGGCGGGATCGGTACGCGTTTGCCCTGGTGGCGCCGGGCATGTGCCGCCCGTGGGCGGGATCGGTACGCGTTCGCCCTGGCGGCGGCGGGCATATGTCGCCCGTGGGCGGGAAGCGTCCTTGCCGGGGATCCGGTCAGTCGCCCGCAGCCTCGCCGGGCTCGTCCAGGTCGGCGAAAACTCCACGCGCGACGGCCGTGGCGTTGAGGGCGCGGGGGAAGCCGCAATAGACCGCAGCGTGGAGCAGCGCCTCGGTGATCTCCTCACGGGTGAGGCCTACGTTGAGCGCGGCGCCGATGTGGACGCGCAGCTGTGGTTCGCAGCCGCCGAGCGCGGTCAGGGCGCCGAGAGTGACCAGCTGACGACTGCGGGGATCCAGGCCGGGGCGATCGTAGATGTCCCCGAACGCGAAGGCGGCGACATGGTGCCCGAGGGCGGGGTTGATGTCGGCGAGGGACTCGATGACGGCTTCGCCCTGGTGTCCGTCGATCCGGGACAGGACGGCCAATCCGTGGCGGCGGCGCGCGAGGTTCTCTGCGCTGTCGATGTCGTGCTGCGCGGCGGCGCTCATGGGCGGGGACCTTCCTGATAGGTGGCGATCTTGAACTCGGTGGCGGCCAAGGCGAGCTGGAGCAGGGTGATCTGGGATCGGAGCGTGTCGCGGTGTTCGAGGAGCATGTCGAGGCGCTGCGGCACGGTGTCGTGGCCGGCGTCGACAAGCTGTACGTAATGCCGCAGGTCGCTGATCGGCATGCCGGAGGTCCGCATGCGCGTCAGGAAGACCAGCCGTCGCACCGTGGCGGCGTCGAAGCGGCGATGGCCGGAGGTGTCGCGCGGCACCCGGACCAGGCCAGCCCTCTCGTAGTAGCGCAGGGTGTGCGGGTTCACGCCCAGATGCGCCGCGGTCGTGGCGATGTCCCAGTCGGCTTGGTCGTCGTCCCGGGTCAGTTCCCGGAGCGCTTCGACCGAGACCCCGCCGGGAGGATCGACAGCCAGCCGCAAGGCGTGCCGCAAGACGTCGTCGGTGTCCATACCCGCGACGGTAGGAGTATGAGCGCGCTCTAAGACAAGTCCCGTGCGGTCCGAAGTCCGGATCCGTACGTC
>JBDIAS010000042.1:0-21446 GCA_039812465.1 Austwickia sp.
CTGCGCTGCCCGCGCGGACGCGTGGCCCAGCGCGCGCTCCGCGCGGCCCCCGGCGAGCAGCGGCGCCGCGACCGCCGCGGCGGTGATCCGGCGCATCGTCAGCGCGGAGTCCCACAGGGTTGCGGTCGCGAGCCCGTGCCGGGCCACGGTCGCCGCGTCGACGAGGATCCCCCGCAACGGCCACACGCCCCCGAGGTCGCCGAGCCCCGCCAGGACCGCGCTGTCAGGGTCGGTCTCGCGCAACACCCTCGCCAGATCACGCGCGCTCGCCGCGCACTCCGCGCGAGCCTGATCCGCCACGACGCGGGCGGCCCGCGCCTGGTCGGTCGCGGCCTGAAGGCATAGCGCCGCAACGGGATCGGAGACGCCGTCCCGCCGGGCCGCCGCCCATCGGGTCGCGTCGGCGAGGGAGTCCTCCTCACGCGCCGCCGCGACCCGCAGGCGCGCCTGGGCGGCCTCCAACTGCTCCGCGTGCCGGCGCACGGCCGTGGAGACCTCTCGCAGCTGCCCCCCGGCGTGCTCGGCCGCCCGCCGCACGGCGGCGGCACCGCCGTCGAAGGCCATCGCGGCCGCCCCGGTCCACCCGGAGGACACCTCGACGACCCGGGCGCCGACGTCCTGGCCGTGCGCGGTCAACGCGTCGGCGGACCGCCCCAGCGAGGCCGCGGCCTGCCGCAGCGCCGCAGGATCACCCGGCAGCGCCGCCCCGGCATCGCTCAGCAGAGGCATCGCCAGTGGCCTGATCGCCGTCAATGTCATGGCCGCCGCTGGCCCGATCGCCGTCGATGTCATGGCCGCCGCTGGCCCGATCGCCGTCGATGTCATGGCCGCGGGATCCCCTCGAGGCAGGCGTCGAAGCGCCCGCACGTCGCCCCTTCCACGGACTCGTACGCTCCAGCGGCGCGGTCCAACCCCGCGCCGAGAGCCGAGAGGCCGGCCGCGCACCGCGCGACCGATCGCCCCCAGCGCTCCGAGGCGTCCAGGGCCGCCGCGAGCACGACGCCGTCCCCGGCCGCGGATGCGACAATCCCGAAGCCGCCGGAAAGCTGGGCCGCGTTCGCCGCGTACTCGTCCCCGGCGCGGCGCAGCGCCTGTGCCGCCCGCGCGAGCGCGTACGTGTCCACCGTCATGTTCGCCATGCGTCACCCCTCGTCCGGGACGGCTACCGGCGTCACTCCACCACGACGCCGACACGGCGCGCCGCACCCCGCAGCAGGACTGTGGACGACCGCTCTCGCGCCGGTGGGTGTGGATGTCCGCCAGGAGTTCCTCGCTGGCACATATCGGCCACGGGGGTAGCCTGGTCTCAGGAGCCCTGGTCGGGCACCATCGCGCCACACGGGAGCGGCGCGTCACACACACGGGAGCAGCGATGAGCAGCGACGGATTGAGCCTCGGCTACCGGATCCTCTGGAGGCTCCGCAAAGCCGTGATGTCGGTGTTCGGTCCGGCCCAGCTCGGTGGCCAGAACGACCCGCACGTCCGACTGGACCGGGAGAGGTCGGCCAGGATCGCCGAGGCCAAGGCGAAGAAGGCCAGCCGCTCGCAATAGCCGGCACGCCACCCGCAGTAGCCACGCCACCCGCAGTAGCCACGCCACCCGCAGTAGCCACGCCAGTCGCAAGAGCCCCGCACGCCAAAGGCCCGCCCGCGCGACGCGGACGGGCCCTGGGCGCCCGTGAAGGCCGTCGTGGTGACGGCCTCGCGGCGATCAGTCGACAGTGCCCTGGCCGGGGCGCAGGACCGGGCGGAGCTTATCGAGAACGCTCGCGTCCTCGATCGTGCTCGGGACCTGGGCTTCTTGACCGTCGGCGATCTGCCGCATGGTCTTGCGCAGGATCTTGCCGGAGCGCGTCTTGGGCAGGGCCATGACCACGTCGACCAGCTTCAGTGCCGCGACCGCACCGACCTCGGCGCGGACCCGCTGCACCAGCTCGGCCTTGAGGTTCTCCGAGACCGACGGGTCGGAGACGTCAACGCCGGACTTCACCACCACGAAGGCTCGCGGGATCTGGCCCTTCATCGCGTCGGCCACGCCGATGACCGCGCACTCGGCGACCAGCGGGTGCCCTGCCAGCGCGGCCTCGATCGACCCGGTGGACAGGCGGTGGCCCGCGACGTTGAGCACGTCGTCCGTGCGGCCCATCACGTAGATGTAGCCGTCCTCATCGATGTAGCCACCATCACCCGATAGGTAGTAGCCCTCGTAGGCGGACAGGTAGCTGCTCACGTACCGGTCGTCGTCCTGCCACAGGGTCGGCAACGTGCCGGGCGGCATCGGCAGCTTGATAGCGATCGAGCCGTCGGTGCCCGCGGGCAGCTGCTCGCCCTGGTCGTCCAGCACCTGCACGTCGTAACCGGGCGTCGCCACCGACGGCGAGCCGGGCTTGATCGGCAGCTCCTCGATCCCCACCGGGTTGGTGGCGATCGGCCAGCCGGTCTCGGTCTGCCACCAGTTGTCGATGACCGGCATCTTCAGGATGTCGGTGGCCCACTGGTAGGTGTCCGGGTCAAGCCGCTCCCCGGCCAGGAAGAGCCGGCGCATGCAGGTGACGTCGTAGTTGGCGAGATAGGTGGCGTCCGGGTCTTCCTTCTTGATCGCCCGGAACGCCGTCGGCGCGGTGAACAGCGCCGCCACCTTGTACTTCTCGATGACCCGCCAGAACGCACCCGCGTCCGGGGTGCCCACCGGCTTGCCCTCGTACATGATCGTCGTCGCGCCCGCGAGCAGCGGCGCGTACACGATGTAGCTGTGGCCCACGA
Source organism: Austwickia sp. (assembly GCA_039812465.1). Taxonomy (GTDB): domain Bacteria; phylum Actinomycetota; class Actinomycetes; order Actinomycetales; family Dermatophilaceae; genus Austwickia. The sequence goes on from JBDIAS010000042.1 coordinate 2,764, forward strand.
CCCAGCCCACGTCGCTGGCGGCCCAGAAGACCTCGCCGGCGCCGGTGCCGTAGAGAGCGGGCAGCGACCAGGCCATGGCCACCGCGTGACCGCCGTTGTCGCGCACGATGCCCTTGGGCTTCCCGGTGGTGCCCGAGGTGTAGAGGATGTAGAGCGGGTCGGTGGCCTTGACCTCGACGCACTCGGCGGGCTCGACGTCCCCGCTCATCGCCTCGACCCAGTCGATGTCCCGCTCGCCCATGTCCGCCGTCGCCTGCTCGCGCTGGAAGATGATGCACTTCTCAGGCTTGTGGCTGCTGCGCTCGATCGCGGCGTCCAGGAACGGCTTGTACGGGATCACGCGGTTCGGCTCGATCCCGCAGGAGGCGGCGATGATCACCTTCGGGCTGGCGTCCTCGACGCGGGCGGCCAGCTCGGCCGGGGCGAAGCCTCCGAAGACGACGGAGTGGATCGCGCCGAGGCGGGCACACGCGTACATCGCGATGAGCGCCTCGGGGATCATCGGCATGTAGATGACGACCCGGTCGCCCTTCTCCACACCGAGCGAGCGCAGCACGCCTGCGAACCTGCTGACCTGCTCCAGCAGCTCCGAATACGTCAGCGTGCGCGTGGAACCCGTCACCGGGCTGTCGTAGTGCACCGCGGCCTGGTCACCCCGACCGGCAGCGACGTGCCGATCGATGGCGTTGTAGCAGGTGTTCAGGGTGCCGTCGGCAAACCACCGATAGAACGGCGGGTTGCTGTCGTCCAGGATCTTCGTCGGAGGCGTGATCCAATCGATCACCTCCGCAGCTTTGCCCCAGAAGGCCGCTGGGTCGGTAACGCTCTCATGGTGGACCGATGCGTAGGCGCCTTTGCTCATGACGGAATCATTCCTGTGATCGGCGCCTCACGCAGCGTTTAGAGCGTGACCAATTTCACCCCGTTCGGCGGGCGGTAGCACAACGAGGTCGGACGGACCACCCGCGGGACCCCGTTCTCCGCTGCCGGGTGAGGCGTTCGACCCGCGCTGGCGCCCACCGTACGCGCCTTCTGAGCTCCCCCGTCACAGACAGCCGCGCCGGCGCGGGGCCCCTACAACCCCGCGCCGGCGCTCCCCTGTGCACGCCGAGACCGTGAAGACTCGGCGTCACGACGCCTGCATCGCCGACCCCCTACAGTCAGCGGACGGCGCCGTGGCTTGCGGTGCGGACCCGGGGTAGGGCCTTGGATCCGCCATCGGAACGATCAAAGGTACGAGGCGGCAGTGCTCGCCAGCGTCCCGTCCACGGTCCGGTCGACGCGGTCTGTCAGGCGTGACCCGGTAGGACGTAGAGGACTCTGCTGGTAGGAGCGGCACCCCGATGCGCCCATTGTCCCCCATGGGAGCGCGGATTCCAATCACGAAAGCGACACAGGATAGACAAGAGTTGACCAGGATCCCAGATCCCGGCCCTACCTTTGCGCCGACCGGTCGCTTCGGGCTCAGCGGGCGACCCGCTCCAGGGCCCCGCGTCGGACCCCTCGGAGCGTCAGGCGCCCGGAGCGCCGGGAGCGTCCGCGTCATCCGAGGGTTCCGTCCCCGGTCCCGGCCCCGGAGCTCCCTCCCGGCGGCGCAGGTCTTCCACCGCTGCGGCTACGTAGCCGGGCAGTTCCGGCGTCGCCAGGGTGTCCGGCTCGGCCTCCAGCTGCGCGACCGAGCGCAGGCCCCAGCCGAACGTCGTGTCCTGCTCCACCGCGTCCAAGCCGCCCAGGTGAGGTCGCGCCCCCTCGGGGAGGCGGACCGCGAAGAACGTCTGGTGCTGGACGATCCGGCGGCCGGCCCAGTCGAACTCGATCACCGATTCCAGGTACGGCTCGCCCAGCGCGTCCTCCGCGACCTGGACCCCGGCTTCCTCGGCCAGCTCCCGGGCAGCCGCCTGGCGCAGGCTCTCCCCCGGGTCCGCGATCCCGCCGATGGTGAACCAGAACCGCCACCCCGGCCGATCCGGCTCGCTGCCCTGGAGCAGCAGCGCCCGGTCCTGCCCGTCCAGTGGAACGACTCGCCCTGTGTGCCGGTGGACCGTGCCCCCGCGCGGCGGGAGGCCGGGGTAGTCGTCTCCTCCCCCCGCGCTCGGCCCGTCGCCCCCGGCCGGCGGGCGCGTGCCCTCCTCGTACGGGCTCTCGGCGTGGGAGGTCTCCTCGTACGGGCTCTCGCGGCGGGCGTTCATGCCGTGGCCGCCGCGAGCTGCCCGCACGCCCCGTCGATGTCGCTGCCCCGGGTGTCCCGCACGGTGGTCGGCACCCCGCCCGCCCGGAGGCGCTCCACGAACTGCTGCTGCACGCCCGGCCGGGAGGCGGTCCACCGCGAGCCGGGGGTCGCGTTGAGGGGGATCGGGTTGACGTGCACCCAGCCCCGGCCGCGGCGATTCAGCTCGCTCGCCAGCAGGTCGGCACGCCAGGACTGGTCGTTGACGTCGCGGATCAGCGCGTACTCGATGGAGACCCGACGGCCGGTCGCGTCGAAGTACTCCCGAGCGGCGTCCAGCGCCTCGCCCAGCGGGAAACGCAGGTTGATCGGGACGAGCTCGTCGCGCAACGCGTCGTCCGGCGCGTGCAACGACAGGGCCAGCGTGACCGGCAGCCCCTCCCCCGCGAGCCGGCGGATCCCCGGGACCAGGCCGACGGTCGACACGGTGATGCCGCGCGCCGACATGCCGAGCCCGTCGGGCGGGGCGTCCACCAGCCGGCGGATCGCCGCGAGCACCCTCTCGTAGTTGGCCAGCGGCTCCCCCATGCCCATGAACACCACGTTGCCGACCCGGCGCGGCCCGTCACCGTCTCGCCCGTCGCCCTCGCCCTCCAGGTCCGCCCCCCAGGAGGCCAGCTCCCCGTGCCGCAGCGCTCGGGCCGCGCTCACCACCTGCTCCACGATCTCGGCCGTCGACAGGTTGCGGGTGAGACCCTCCTGACCCGTGGCGCAGAACGGACAGTTCATGCCGCACCCCGCCTGGCTGGACACGCAGATGGTGACCCGGCGCGGGTAGCGCATGAGGACGGATTCGACGAGGGCCCCGTCGGTCAACCGCCAGGCGGTCTTGACGGTGGCCCCGTCGTCCGCCTCGACCGTGCGGACGGGGCGCAGCAGGGGCGGCAGAGCCGCCGCCACGAGCTCCTGGCGACCGGCCGCGGGCAGATCGGTCATGGCGGCGGGATCGGCGACGAGGCGTTCGAAGTAGTGCGTCGACAGCTGCGCCGCGCGGAACGGCCGAGCGCCGAGGGCGGCGACGCGTTCCTTGCGGGCGGGCATGTCGAGGTCGGCCAGGTGCACCGGGGGTTGGCCGGTGGTGCGGGGAGGCGACGTGAGGGGAGGCATGGTCAGCGGAACAGCGGTACGAGCGGGCGTCGGGGTCGTCATGATCATCCCAGTCTGGCAGGGAGTCGCCGCCCACCCGCGCTCAGGCGGCGGGCGGCACCATCAACAGGAGGAGCAGCCAGCCCGCGGGGGCCGCCACCAGCAGGCTGTCGATGCGGTCCATGAGGCCGCCGTGGCCCGGCAGAATCGTCCCGAGGTCCTTCACCCCGAGGTCTCGCTTGATCATCGACTCGACCAGGTCGCCGAGCGTACCGAGCAGGACCATCACCACCCCGAAGAGCGCCCCCGCCCACGCAGACCCCCCGAGCAGGACCGGCAGGGAGATCGCGCCGGTCAGCACGCACGCGAGGATGGAGCCGGCGAAGCCCTCCCAGGACTTCTTGGGGCTCACCGACGGTGCCATCGGGTGCTTGCCGGCGAGCACGCCGACCGCGTATCCGCCGATGTCGCTGAAGACCGTCACCAGCACGAACGTGATCACCCGCAGCGCCCCGTCGCCGGGGGTGGCCACCATGAGAGTGGTGAAGGCCGCGAGGAACGGCCCGTACCCGATCACGAAGGCTCCCGCGCTGACGTCCCGCGCGGCCCCGTCGAGTCCGCGCGCCGAACGCCACAGCACGAGGAGGACCAGCGCGGCCCCGACGACGAGCAGCAGCGCGCCCGGTCCGCCCACGAGCGCGGCCGGGCCCATCACCGCGGTCCCGACGAGGCACGGGACGAGCGGGATGCGGACCCGTCCGTGGCCGAACGCGCGGGCGAGCTCCCACACGCCGATCAGCAGCGCGGAGGTGTAGAGCGCGATCCACGCCCACGGGTTCCAGAGCAGGGTGCCGAGGATGAGCCCGCCGAGCACGACGCCGACCCCGATGGCCGCGGGCAGGTTGCGGCCGGCCATCGACGGCACGGCTTCGGATGGCACGGCTTCGGATGGCACGGCTTCGGATGGCACGGCTTTCGACGGCGCAGCATTCGACGGCACGGCCGGCGTGGCGGGGTCGGCCGCGGGGGGCTCGGGGGCGGAGGGTGATCCGGGCATCAGGGTCCTGGGCATGGCGAGCCGGCGCGCGAGCCGATGCGGCGTCGCGTCGTCAGATCTCCAGCAGTTCGGCTTCCTTGCCCTTGAGCAGGGTGTCCACCAGGTCGACGTGACGCTTGGTCAGGGCCTCCAGGTCCTTCTCGGTGCGCAGGCCGTCGTCCTCACCGACGTCCCCGTCCTTGATCGCCCGGTCGATCGAGTCCTTGGCGTGCCGACGGATGTTGCGGATCGACACCTTCGCGTCCTCGCCCTTGCGGTGCGCCATCTTGATGTATTCCTTGCGACGCTCCTGGGTCAGCTCGGGGAGGACGCAGCGGATGGCCTGCCCGTCGTTGCTGGGGTTCACGCCCAGGTCCGAGTCCCGGATCGCCTTCTCGACGGCGTGCATCGAGCTCTTGTCGAACGGTGTGATCAGCATCGTGCGCGCCTCCGGCGCGTGGAAGCTGGCGAGCTGCTGGAGCGGCGTGGGCGCCCCGTAATAATCGACGAGGAGCTTGGTGAACATGGCGGCGTTCGCCCGGCCGGTCCTGATCGAGGCGAAGTCGTCCTTGGCCACCTCGATGGCCTTCTCCATCTTCAGCTCGGCCTCGAGCATGATGTCGTCCAGCATCGCCTCTCCTCGGAACTGTGCCGGCCGCGGACCGCCGGCGCGACGCGGTCGTCCCGCGCGCTGGGGTGTGGGCTCATCGTGTCAGACTCTGCGGCCCCGCGGGGCCCTCCCCCGGGTCAGCTGACGAGGACCGACGTGCCGATCCGCTCCCCCAGGATCGCGCGGCGGATCGTGTCGTCGCCCTGGATCCCGAAAACCACCATGGGCAAATGGTTCTCCATGCAGAGGCTGAACGCGGCAGCGTCCACGACCTTCAGCCCGTTGGCGAGCGCGTCGCCGTAGGTCACCTCGTCGAGCTTGCGCGCGTCCGGCTCCGTCCGCGGGTCCGCGTCGTAGACGCCGTCGACGCCGTTCTTGCTCATCAGCACCGCGTCGCACTGGCACTCCAGCGCGCGCTGCGCGGACACCGTGTCCGTCGAGAAGTACGGCATGCCCGCGCCGGCCCCGAAGATCACCACGCGGCCCTTCTCCAGGTGCCGGATCGCGCGACGGGGGATGTACGGCTCGGCGACCTGCCCCATCGTGATGGCGGTTTGCACCCGGGTGTCGACGCCCTCTTTCTCGAGGAAGTCCTGCAGCGCCAGGCAGTTCATCACCGTGCCGAGCATGCCCATGTAGTCCGCCCGGGCCCGCTCCATGCCGCGCTGCTGCAGCTCGGCGCCGCGGAAGAAGTTGCCGCCGCCGACGACGATCGCCACCTCGATGCCCTCCCGGGCGGCCTGCGCGATCTGTCGCGCGATCCCGCGCACGATGTCGGGGTCGACCCCGACCGCTCCGCCCCCGAACGCCTCGCCAGACAGCTTCAGCAACACGCGGCGGTAGCGGCGTTGCGTGGCGGGCGGCGCCACGGCCTCCTGCGGCGCGGTCGAGACAGCCGACTCGGTCGTCAACGGGGCCTCCCTGGGAGCAAACGGATTCGGCGCCGGGCGCGCCTGGGCCGACTGCTCGTCATCCTCGCACAGGGGCCGCCAGGTTCTCGGCGGCAGGGGGCGCGGCCGGCGTCCGGACCTCGCCGGACTGTCGGCCAAGGTCGCTGGGGTGGTCCGGGGGAAGCTCTCGGGTGGGCAGGGCCACGTTGAACCGCATGAGCCCCTCCCGGGCCTGGCGGTGCCCGCACCCGGTCTTGCAGGCCAACACGACCAGCTCCCGGTCGGTCACCAACGACCCTCCGTACTCTCCGATTCGGTCACCGAACACCTCCGGCGCGAACGTGGTCGTAGGCCCGATGAGCGTCACCCGGGTGTGCCGCGTCAGCTCCAGGAGGCGGGGCAGCGTCTTGTTGACCAGCGTCGTGCCGGTGAGGAACACCCAGTCCCGGTCGGCGAGCTCGTACTCGGCCGCCTGGTCGGGCAGGTCGCGCCCCGACGGCGTGCGCTCGAGCACCTTGAGGTCGGCCACCTCCCCCATCCGGCGCGCCTCCGGAAAGTGCCCCACCATCCCGACGCGGCGGCCGGCGAGCTCCTCGCGCCGCAGGTCGAACGTCGACACTCCGCCCGTGAACACGCCCCGGGGGTGGGCGGCGACCCTCTCGACGGTGTTGTACCAGCTGTTGAGGGCGGCCACCCCGATCGTGGCGACGCTCATGTCCCAGGAGCGGCTCCAGCTCGCGACCGTGCGCAGGTCCCGCCCGAGGGTGGTCATCGCCGTGGCGCCCTCGCGGGGGCCGTAGTGGTAGGACATGGCGATCCCCGTCCCGACGTCGGTGACGATCACCGACCAGCGCGAGGCCACCACGTCGCGCACGCGGATGCCCGCCGGGATCCCGTCCACGAGGTCCTCGTACAGCTGCCACGGATTCCCGACCACCGGTCCCTCCTCCCATGCGACGTGGGGGCGGCGCCGTGACGAACTCGGCGCTGCCCCCACGCAGCATACGGCGAGAGGATCCTCAGATACGGATTGATTATGGAGTTTGAGGGGCTTCCGCGACTTGACCTATCAAGCGGCCTTCTCCAGCAGCGGCCCGTCGACCGGGGGCGGGTTCACCTGCTTCAGGCAGGGCCACCAGATCCGCTGCCAGGTGCAGACGGTCGGGCAGGGAGCCTTGAAGCAGGGCAGGGGCCGGCAGATCTTCGGCGGGATCGGCGGGCACGGGCGGCAGATGACGTAGGCGGCGCACGCCATTCCGGGCGGGCACGGCGGGGAGTAGCAGTACTGCCGGTCGGGACGGGTCAGGTCGCGGCCCGGGTCGAGAGAGTCGGCCGTGGACGGCGCGGTCGGGGTCGTCGGCGGGGTCGGCGCGATCGGCGCGATCGGCGCGATCGGCGCGGTCTGCGACGGGGTCGCCGGCGCGGGGGCGGTGACGTCCGTGGCGAGCGCATGCGCGCTGCCCGGCGCCGCGAGGAACCAGGCCGACGCGACGAGGGTGGCGACGAGGCCGCTCGCGCGGCGGGCGCGGGTGGGAAGGGGGGTAGTCATGGCTGGATTCACCTCCGGGACTGCGGATCCCGCTCCGGCCGACCGGATGATCGGCGGGCGGGTTGGACACTGCCAGCATCCGAGCCCGCGCGCCGGCGGTCGTCGGCCTAGCGCGGTATCCCCGGCTACCGCGCCGGGATGACGCCGAAGCCCTGCCCCGGAGCGGCCGTCCGACCGGTGCAGGTCAGAGCGCCTCACGTCACCCCGTGCGGTCGGGGTCGGGTCCGGCGCGGATCAAACGGACGGGCCGTCGGGCGTCCCGGAGTCCACGAAGCCGCTGCGGTAGGCCAGCGCCACCGCCGAGGCACGGTCCCGCGAGCCGGTCTTCATCAGGATGCGCGCCACGTGGGTCTTCACGGTGGCCTCGGACAGCACGAGCCGATCGCGGATCTCGCCGTTGCTCAGCCCCTGCGCGACGAGCGTCAGCACCTCGCGTTCCCGAGGCGTGAGCGCCTCCAGCGCGGCCGCCTCCGGAGAGCGGCCGGGCGCGGCGGTGCGCACCGCGAGGTCGCGGACCGCGGCGATCACGCGGCCGGTCACCCGGGGGTCCAGCCACGACTCTCCCGAGGCGACCCGCCGGATGGCCTGGGCCACCTCACCCGGTGAGGAGTGCTTGAGCAGATAGCCGGACGCGCCGGCGCGCAGCGCACCGTACACGTCCTCGTCCCCGTCGAACGTGGTGAGCACGAGTACCTTCGTGAGCCGATCGACCCCGTCCGCCTGCGCCTGCAGGATCTGCTCGGTGGCCTCCCGACCGTCCATTCCCGGCATCCGCAGGTCCATCACCACCACGTCCGGTCGGACCCGCGTCGCCAGCTCGACGGCCTCGGAGCCGTCCCGGGCCTCCGCCACCACCTCGATGTCCGACTCGGCGTCCAGCAGCATGCGCAGGCCCGAGCGGACGAGGTCCTGGTCGTCCGCCAGCAGCACGGTGAGGCTCACGACGACCCCTCCCGTCCGCCGACGCCCGCGCTCGCGGCGAGCGCGGCGCCCGGCTCGTGCCCGACGCTCCGCGCAGGCAGCGCGGCCGTCGTCACGAACCCGTCGCCCTCAGCTGACGCGTCGAAGGTTCCCCCGGCGAGGTGGACGCGTTCCCGCAGGCCGGCGAGCCCGTGGCCACCCGCGAGGTCCGGCGGCAGCTCCAGCGGTCGACCCGCCGCCGCGTCGTGCGCGTCGGCGTCGCGGGCGTTGGCCTCGCGGGCGACGGCGTCGGGGGCCCCTCCCGGGCCGGCCGGCCGACTGTGCACGCGGATCCGCACGCCCCTCGAGCCCCACGCGAGGTCCACGTCGGCCCGCGCGCCGCGGCCGGCGTGCTTCATCGCGTTCGACAGGCACTCCTGGACGACGCGGTAGGCGGCGTGCTCCACGCTCGCGTCGAGGCGGACCGGCGCCCCCGTGACGTTCACCCGCGCGTCGAGGCCGACCGCCCGCACCCGGTCGACGAGCGCGTCCACCTCGGCGAGGCGGTGCGCGCCGACGCGTTCCTCCGCGAGACCCGCCTCGCGGAGCAGCCCGAGGAGGCGGTGCAGCTCGCGCATCGCCTCGGCGCCCGCGGACTCGATGTCGCGCAGGGCGCGCCCCACGGGTTCGGGCGTGCCGGGCACCGCTGCGTGGATCGCCCGGGCGCCGGCGGCCTGCACGACGATGCCGCTCAGGGCGTGCGCGACGATGTCGTGCAGCTCGCGGGCGATGCCGACGCGTTCCGCCCGACGCGCCGCCTCCTGCGCGGCGGCCACCTGCGCCGCGTGCTCGCGGGACTGCCGGGCAGCGCGGTGCAGGACTCGGCCCGCGAACCACACGCCGATCGCCACCATGGCCCAGAAGCCTCCGATCACCGCCAGATCCGACACCGCCGGAGGGCCGCTCCAAGACGCCGCCTCGTAGGTCGACATCGCGAACGGCGTCCCGACGGCCAACAGCGCTGCCCGCGCCTGCCGGCTCGGGGCGCGCCGCGCCACCGCGAAGAGGCCGAGGAGGACGCCGACGAACGGCTCGTACGAAGGAACCGCCACGGTGACCACCACGGAAAAGGTCCAGGCGGACCCGAAGGCGAGCCACGGACTCTCCCGGCGCGCCATCAACGGCGCGTACGCGAGCGTCGCCCCGGCGACGACCAGACCCCACGGCAGCTCTCCCCCGCCGCGCAGCGTGGCGTCCCCTCCCCACACCAGAAACTCCCCGATGAGCGCCGCACCGATCAGCGCGAGACCCGTACCCCACCCGGCGACCCGGCCTACGCCCTGCCGCGCGCTCGGCAGCTGGACCCCCATGACCCACCCCTACAGCCGGCGACGAACGTCAGGCTCCAGTATGGGCAGATCCGAATACGCCTGTCACGCAGTAAGGCCCATCGCTGAAGCCGTCACCGACAGGCCGATAGCCCCGGGAAGATCTTGCACACGAAGGACGGATTCCTTCGGGCCACCCACACGCCCATCTGCGATTCCTGGCAGAACGGGTCATCGGGGCCGCCAGCCGTCGGGCCACCAGCCGTCGGGCCGCCGGGCGCGTCCAGGACGGCGCAGATGTCCGCGGGCAGCTCCGCGTCAGGGTCCGGCGTCAGGGTGCCGGGCGGGAGTTCGATGGCGAACGCTCCGGCCTCCGAGGCGTGCACGGCGACCGCCTCCACCCGATGGCACGGGCCGACCTCGACCACCCACCGCGGCATCGACCCCTGGTCGTCCCTCCCCGCGACATCCTCTATTCCCGTCACCGGCGCGGCGGGCAGGACCAGCACGACGTCCGGCAGGACGGCCCAGCCCGTGCCGATGGGTTCGCAGCGGTCCACCTCGTACACGACGCAGCTTCCCGCAAGCGTCAGTTCCTTCGCAGTCATCGTCCGGTCCTCTCGTCGTCGCGTCCAACGTCCGCACCAGTGTTTCGCCCCCGCGCGCGAACGTCGTCATCCCAGCGCGGTATTCGCCCTACCGCGCCGGGATGACGGGCTTCGGATGGGACGGCAGAGCCCGCCCCGTGCGACGGGGCGGGCTCTGCCGGACGTACGAGTGGCGGCGCAGGCCGCCGCCGGTCACTGACCGACGCGCAGGCGGGCGAACCCGGTCGCGGTCGTGTTGCCTTCCGCCAGGACCTGCTTGACGGTCTTCTTCTGGTCCTTGGCGAACTTCTGCTCGAGCAGCACGTTCTCGGCGAAGAAGCCGTTGACCCGGCCCTCGACGATCATGGGCCACGCCTTCTCCGGCTTGCCCTCCTCCTTGGCCGTGGCCTCGGCGATCCGGCGCTCGTTCTCCACCGTCTCGGCCGGGATCTCCTCGCGCGTGAACACGGACGGGGAGAAGGCCGCGATGTGCATCGCGACGTCCTTGGCGACCGCCTCGTCGCCCTCGTAGCCCACCAGCACGCCGATCTGCGGGGGCAGGTCGGGGCTCGTCTTGTGCAGGTAGGCCAGCACCTGCGGGCCCTCGACGCGCGCCACGTGACGCACCTCGATCTTCTCGCCGATGGTGGCGTTGGCCTCGTCCAGGACCTCCTGGACGCTCTTGCCGTCGATCGTGCCGTTCAGCAGCTCGGCCGCGTTGCTCGCCTTCGAGGCGACGGCCGACGCGAGCACCGCGTCCGCGAGGGCGATGAACTTCTCGCCCTTGGCGACGAAGTCCGTCTCGCAGTTGACCTCGACGAGCGTGCCCGCGCCCCCGTCGACGTGCGCGGCCACCAGGCCGTTGCTGGCCGCGCGGCCCTCGCGCTTGGTGACGCCCTTGAGGCCCTTCACCCGCAGGATCTCGGTGGCCTTCTCACGGTCGCCGTCGGCCTCGTCCAGCGCCTTCTTGACGTCCATCATCCCGGCGCCGGTCGCCTCGCGGAGCGCCTTGATGTCAGCGGCGGTGTAGTTCGCCATGGGTGTGTCCCTTTTCTGTTCGATCCGGATCTGTTCGATGCGGAAAAAGTCGGGTGGACGCGTCGCCGATCAGGCCTGCGCCTGCTCGTCGGCGGGGCGCTCCTCGGCCTCAGGCGGCATGATCTCGCTGCCCATCGGGGAGGAGGGGACCTCGTCGACGCCCGCGACCTCGGCGGCGCTGGACTCCAGAGCCTCCGCCAGCGCCTCCCGCAGCGCGGGGTCGGAGCTCTCGGCGGCAGCCGTCGCGTCGGCGGCCTCCGCCACGGAGGTCGGGCCGGTCTCGACGTCGGTGGCGTCCGCGGCCGCCTCTCCGGCCAGCAGCTCACGCTCCCATTCGGCCAGCGGCTCCTGCTCGGCGCCCTCGGCGCCGTCGCGACCCTGGGCGCGGGTCATGAGACCGTCGGCCACCGCGTCGGCGATCACGTGCGTCAGCAGGGTCACGGAGCGGATCGCGTCGTCGTTGCCCGGGATCTTGTAGTCGACCTCGTCGGGGTCGCAGTTCGTGTCGAGGATCGCGATGACCGGCAGGTGCAGCTTGCGCGCCTCGGTGACCGCGAGGTGCTCCTTCTTGGTGTCGACGATCCAGACCGCCGAGGGCACCTTGTTCATGTCCCGGATGCCGCCCAGCGTGCGCTCGAGCTTCTCCTTCTCGCGCCGCAGGACAAGCAGCTCCTTCTTGGTGCGCCCGGAGCCCGCCACGTCGTCGAAGTCGATGCCCTCCAGCTCCTTGAGCCGGGAGAGCCGCTTGTGCACGGTGTTGAAGTTGGTGAGCATGCCGCCGAGCCAGCGGTGGTTCACGTACGGCATCCCCACGCGGGTCGCCTCGGCCTGGATCGGCTCCTGCGCCTGCTTCTTGGTGCCGACGAACAGGATCGTCCCGCCGTGCGCGACCGTCTGCTTGACGAAGTCGTACGCGTCGTTGATGTAGGTCAGCGACTGCTGCAGGTCGATGATGTAGATGCCGTTGCGCTCCGTCATGATGAAGCGCTTCATCTTGGGGTTCCAGCGTCGGGTCTGGTGCCCGAAGTGCACGCCGCTCTCCAGGAGCTGGCGCATGGTGACGACGGCCATGTGGCCTCCACCTTCCGTTCGTTCCAGTTGTCCACGCGCGGCGCGGGTGCGTCGGCGTGCCTGGCGCCCGCGACGCACTCCGCCGGTCCCCGCACCAGGCGGGTCTGCCGGACTGTCGGTGTGCGTCCCCTCGCGGTCGAAGAACGGCCGGTACGGGTGGCGCCGCGCCGCCGGCCACGGGTGGGCTGGATCGACGCAGGCGCGCGGGCGCGCGAATTCCGCCCCGGACACGCCGAGGCGGTAGGTCCATCGTACGGGGCGGCGCGGGGTCGACGGAAACGGGGGGTGGCCGGCGGTTACCCTGCGAGCCATGGAAAACCCCCTGGTGCAGCGGATGCGCCCCTTCGGCACGACGATCTTCACGACGATGAGCGAGCTGGCCGCCCGCACCGGCGCCGTGAACCTCGGCCAGGGCTTCCCCGACACCAACCCGCCGGCCTGGATCCAGGAGCACGTGACCGACGCGATGGCGCGCGGCATCAACCAGTACCCGCAGCTCTTCGGGGCCCCCGCCCTGCGCGAGGCGATCGCTGAACACCAACGCCGGTTCTACGGCCTGGACGTCGACCCGGATCGCGAGGTGCTGGTGACGTTCGGCGCGACCGACGCGCTCGCCTCGGCGCTGTCGGCGCTCGTGGAGCCCGGGGACGAGGTCGTGGTGATCGAGCCGGCGTTCGACGTCTACACGGCGGGCATCACGCTCGCGGGCGGCGTCCAGGTGGGCGTGCCGCTGCGGCTGCCGGACCTGACGCTGGACGAGGCCGCGTTGGCCGCCGCCATCACGCCCCGCACGCGGGCGATCCTGCTCAACACCCCGCACAACCCGACCGGCAAGATCTTCACCCGCGAGGAGTTGGCGGCGATCGGAGCGCTCGCGGTCCGGCACGGGATCTGGATCCTCTCGGACGAGGTCTACGAGCACCTCGCGTTCGACGCGCCCCACACTCCCATGGCGTCGCTGGCCCGTGAGATCCCCGGCCTGGACCAGTGGGTGCTGACGATCTCCTCGGCCGGCAAGGCCTTCTCGGTGACGGGCTGGAAGATCGGGTGGATCGTCGGCCCCGCGCCCGCCGTGCGGGCCGCCGCGCAGATCAAGCAGTTCACCTCGTTCACCGGCGGCGCGCCCTTCCAGCCCGCGATCGCCGCGGCGCTGAGCCAGTCCGACGAGGCGTACGCCGCGCTGAACGACGGGATGCGCCACCGGCGCGACGTCCTCGCGGAGGGGCTGTCGGCGGCCGGGTTCGGGCTCGTCGGCGGCCACGCCACCTACTTCCAGGTGGCCGACGCGGCGCCCCTCGGGGTGACGGACGCCGCGCAGTTTTGCCTGGAGATGCCGGAGAAGTACGGCGTCGTCGCCATCCCGGTCTCGGCGTTCTGCAGCGATCCGGACTACGCCCGCACGCTGATCCGGTTCGCGTACTGCAAGCAGCCCAGCGTCCTCGCGGAGGCGTCCGCACGGTTGGCGCCGCTGGCGAGGCTGGCGCCGTCGGCGCAGGCACGGCCCGCGGCCGCCCCTGCCGGGTAGACCCGCCGGATAGACCCGCCGAGGTCCCGCTCGGTCCACACCCCCTGCCGGCGCTCGCCTGGTCCACAACGCCCCGTCGAGGCCTCGCGGCCGCGCCCGGCGGGCGCGAGCGTGGGGCCATGTTTCGCGTGACCGGCGGACTGCTGGGAATCCTGCTCGGGGCGCTGATTGCGACCTCGCCCGTCGTCGGGCGTCCGGTCGCGCCCGGACCACCTGACAGTGGATCCCCCGGACCGACGGCCCCGGCGTCAGCCCCGCCCGTCTCGGCGTCCGTCTCCCCCACGTCTGCGCCGAGCGAGCCAGGGGCCCGCCGGTGGTCCTGGCCGTTGGCGCCCCGACCGGCCGTCGCGCGCCGCTTCGACCCGCCGGCGCAGCGCTGGCTGGCCGGGCACCGGGGCGTGGACCTCGCGTCGCAGCCCGGGGCCGCGGTTTTCGCCCCCGCCGACGGCGTCGTGGCGTTCGCGGGGTCCGTGGCTGGCAAGGGCGTGGTCTCGGTCGATCACGCGGGCGGGCTGCGCTCGACGTACGAACCGGTGCAGGCGTTGGTCACGGCGGGGCAGGAGGTCCGCCGGGGCCAGAAGCTCGGTGTCCTGGTAGCGGAGGGTGGCCACTGCCCGCCTAGAGCCTGCCTGCACTGGGGCGCTCGGCGCGGCGCGGACTACGTCGACCCGCTCGCGCTTGTCGGCGCAGGGCCGGTCGTGCTGCTGCCGATGCGCTGATATGCCGCCGGAGCGCTGATGCGCCGTCGAAGCGCTGATGTGCCGGGCGCGGCGGGTCCCCGACGCTACGACGGCTGGTCGGGGACAGGCCAGGGGTAACGGGTGCAACCGTCCAGTCCCAGCGTCTGCTGCAGCATCACCGGCGCTGGCTGGTCCGGTCCGGGGCACGCCTCGTGCCCGTGCCCCAGCGCGTGTCCCACCTCGTGGTTGACCAGGTACTCCCGGTAGCGCGGAAGCTGCCCCTCGTAGCTGCTGACGCCCCGCGTCCAGCGCAACGCGTTCAGCACGACCCGGTTCCCGTTCTGACAGCTGACCTCCCCCTGCGTGACCAGCGGTGCGCAGAGCCGGTCGACCGTGTCGGGGCTGGCCAGCGTGATGTGCACCTCGACCGCCGCGCCGTCGCCGGCCTGCACCGGATCCACGTGCACGAAGTGCACGCCGTCCCGCGTCTCCCAGCCGCGGCCGTCCGTCAGCACCTGGCGCACGGTGCGCGCGTACTCCGCCTCGTCGACCCGCAGCCCGTCCTCGATCTCGACGGAGTAGCGGACCGGGCGACCCGACCGGGTGCTGTCCTCGCCGGGCACCGGCACCGCGCGCAGCGTCCCGGCGCCCCGCTGCGGGACCAGATCGTCGCCCGGCGCGGACGAAGACTCCCCGACGGGCCCGACCTCACCGGGCTCGGACGGCGCGACCACGGCGACCTCATCGTTCGGCGACGAGGCCGTACTCGTCGGTTCGCCCAGCCGCCCGCCCACGATGGCGAGCAGGGCTAGCCCCGCGGCGACCCCCGCCAGCACCCGCCCGGTGCCCCCGCGCGCGCTCCCCAGCCTTGTCCCGGGCGAACTCCACGGGTCACGGGGCTCCGCGGCCCTGCCTCCCCCACGCGGCCGTCGCGGCGCCTCGGCGCGGTCCGGGACGGCCACCGCGAGCGAGCCGCGACCGGGCCGGGCACCGGCAACGCCGGTGCGGTGCGGCCGGCGGCGGGGATCGTCAAGCCCGGGGGTGGGCCTGCTCATAGGAGCTCCTCAGGCGCTCGGCGGAGACGTGAGTGTAGATCTGCGTAGTGCCCAGGCTCGCGTGGCCGAGCAGTTCCTGGACGGTGCGCAGGTCGGCGCCGCCCTCCACCAGGTGGGTCGCGGCGGAGTGCCGCAGGCCGTGCGGCCCGAGCGACGGGGCGTCGGGCACGTGGCCCAGCATCTCGTGCACCACCCGCCGCACTTCCCGAGGGTCGACGCGCCCGCCCCGAGCCCCCAGGAAGAGGGCCGGACCGGAGCGGGCCGCGGCCAGGGCGGGCCGGCCGCCGTCCAGCCACGCCCGCAGGGCGTCGCGGGCGGGGACCCCGAAGGGGACGGTCCGCTCGCGCCCACCCTTGCCGAGGACGCGCGCGACGCGCTCGCTGGCGTCGACGTCGTCCACGTCGAGACCGACCAGTTCGCTCACTCGGATCGCGGAGGCATACAGCAGCTCGAGCATGGCCGCGTTCCGCAGGTGGATCGGATCGGCGTCGTCTGCGGCGACCCCCGCCACGCCGAGAAGCCGCCTCGCCTGGTCGGCTCTCAGAACGCCGGGCAGCGGCCGCAGGCGACGCGGCGCCGCCAACCGCTGGGCCGGGTCGGCGGTGACCACCCCGCTGCGGGCCGCCCAGGCGAAGAAAGTCCTCGCGGTCGCGGCGCGCCGGGCCAGGGTCGTGCGCGCGGCCCCCCGCTCGGCCTGCTCCCCTAGCCACAGCCGCAGAATCCGGAGGTCCACGGCCGTCGGGGAATCCACCCCCGCGGTCCGGGCGTACGCCGCCAGATGGCCGATGTCCCCGAGATAGGCCCGGCACGTGTGCGGAGAGCGGTTTCGCTCCAGGTGGAGGTGTCGTTCGAATCCTCGAAGCGCACTGCCCCAAGCATCCTCGCTCACAGGTCCACCGTCGCCCACCCGGCGACCCGCCGCAACATGCCGCGCCGCACGGTCGGCAGCGGGCGGTCGGCAGCGGGTGGCCGGTGGCGGGCAGTCACTAGCGGGCGGTCGCTAGCGGGTCGTTGATGGCGGCTGGCGGTCGACAGCTGCCGGTCGGTGGCGTGCCATCAAGAGGCGCCGGGAAGCCGCGACTCGAGTCACGGCGCCGCTCCGCCACGCCGGGTGGCGCCGGCCAGTCGCCAGCCCCACGCGTCGCGTTCGGCGAGCCCCGCCAGCTCGAGGCGACCGAGGGCGGCGCGCACGGCAGACTCGGCGAGCCCCGCGTCGCGGGCGAGGATCTCCACGGAGCTGCCGGTGCGCGACGGCAGCGCGTCCCGGACCCGCCGCTCCGGCTCGTCCAGCCGATCCTCCGCCGTGGTCGGCCCCCGTCGCGGCGGGGCGAGGTCCGTCCCGTAGTCGCCGACCGCCTCCGCCACCTCCGCCGCGTCGGTCACCAGCACCGCCATCCCGGATCGGATCATCTCGTGGCATCCCGCCGAGGTCATCGAGGTGACGGGCCCCGGGACGGCCATGACGATGCGCGCGTGCGCATCTGCAGTGCCGGCCGTGTTGCGGGAACCGGAGCGCAGACCCGCCTCGACGACCACCGTGCCGCGCGTCGCCGTCGCGATCAGCCGATTACGCAGCAGGAAGCGCTGCCGAAGCGGGGCCGCGCCGGGCGGCACCTCGCTCACCACGGCCCCGCTCCGTGCGATCTCGTCGAGCAGGGCCGAGTGGGCCTGCGGATAGGGACGATCCACGCCTCCCGCCAACACCGCGACGGTCCGGCCGTCCACGGCGAGCGCGCCCCGGTGGGCCGCCCCGTCGATCCCGAAGGCCGCCCCGCTGACCACCGTGAAGCCGCGCTCGGCCAGGCCCGCCCCGAGCTCGGTCGCCAGGTGCTCCCCGTATGCGCTCGAAGCCCGCGCGCCCACGATCGCGACGCTGCGCTCGCAGGCCGGGCCGAGGGAAAGCGGCCCGCGGACCCACAGGCAGTACGGAGGTTCGGCGAGCACGTCGAGCCCGGCGGGCCATTCGTCGTCGCCCGGGATGAGGATCCGGGCCCCGCAGGCGGACGTCGCAGCCAGGTCACCCTGCAGGTCGAGGGCGTCCCAGCGGCGGGCGAACGTCTCGCGGGTCGCCCGCGCCTCGTCGGCGAGCGCCGCGAGCGCGGCCCCCGCCTGACCGTGCGTCGCAAGCAGCCGGGCCGCGACGGGGTCGGCCGGTTCGGCCAGGGCGCTCCAGGCCATCCGCGCCGTGCGCTCGTCCCAGCCGTCCGCGCGTCGAAGGCCGGCGGCGATATCGCGACGGGCTGCAGGGACCGGCCAAGCGACCGAGGGCAGAGGATCGGACGTTCGGGGCACTCCGGAGCGCCCCGGTTTCCCTGTGCGTCGTCGCGACTCCGCGTTTCTAGCCCGGTCGCCGGCCACCTCGCTGGCCGGGTCGCCGGTCGGGACGCTGGGGCGAAGCGGCGTGACGCGGCCGCTCGCGTCGGGGGCGGTCATGCCGCGGCCCCGCCGTGCGCCCGCAGGGTCAGGGCCAATCCCACGTCGTCGCGGGTCACCTCGTCGCCGCCCGCCAAGTCCCGCACGGTGCACGCGATCCGCAGCACACGGTCGAAGCCCCGCAGGGTGAGCGTGCCCCGGTCCAGAGCCCGGTCGAGGTCCACCCGCGCGCGGACGGGGACGGCGTGGGGCCCCCGGCGCACGCGGGAACCCGGCAGGTGCGCGTTCAATGTCCAGGGCTCCCCCTCGTACCGCTGCTTCTGGACCGCCCGCGCGGCGGCGACGCGGGCGGCGACGGCCGCGCTGTCCTCACCCGGACCCCCGGCGAGCCCGGCGAGTGACACTGCGGGCACCTGAAGCTGCAGGTCCACGCGGTCGAGGAGGGGTCCCGCGAGGCGCCCGAGATAGTCCCGCCGGGCTCGCGGCGAGCACCGGCAGCGGGTTCCCTTGCCGTAGCCCTGGCCGCACGGGCACGGGTTGGCAGCGAGGACGAGCTGGAACCGGCACGGGTAGCGCACCGACGCGCGTGCCCGGGCCAGCACCACCTGCCCGCTCTCCAGGGGTTGGCGCAGCGCCTGCAGCACCTGGGGGCGGAACTCGGGCGCCTCGTCGAGGAATGGAAAGTGCACCCCGATTGCTACGGACCTTCAGCCTACCAACAGGGTGTC
>JBDIAS010000043.1:0-20708 GCA_039812465.1 Austwickia sp.
GCGGGCGCCAGCGTGGCCGCCGCGAGCGCGGGGTCCCGCACCGACGCGAGCACGACGCGGTGGTGCGCGGCGAGCGTGGGAAGCACTGGGAGCAGGCTCTCCTGCACGGCCGCCGGCTCCAGCGGGGTCAACAGTACGACCAGCCCGCGGCGCGGCAGCCGCTGCAGCACCGCGCCCACCAGCGCCGGCCAGTCGGCCTCCAGCAGAGCTGGCTCCAGCGGCGCCATCTCGGTCACCAGTCGGTGCAGCAGGTCGCTCCGCCGGTCCGCGCGCACGTGGGAACGGATCTGCCGGTCGCCCATGATCACCTCGACGCGGTCTCCCGCCCGGGAGGCCAGCGCGGCCAGCAGCAGGGCCGCGTCCATCGCCGAGTCGAGCCGGGGCACGTCGAGCACCCGGGCGGCGCTCGTCCGGGAGGTGTCCAGCACGATCACGACGTGCCGGTCCCGCTCCGGCTGCCAGGTGCGCACCACGATGTCGCGGCGCCGGGCCGTGGCGCGCCAGTCGATGCTCCGGACGTCGTCGCCGTCCACGTAGTCGCGCAGCGAGTCGAACTCGGTCCCCTGCCCGCGCGTGCGCACGGCCGAGCGGCCGTCGAGCTGGCGGAGGCTGGCCAGCAGGCTCGGCAGGTGGCGCCGGGAGGTGAAAGGCGGGAGGGCGCGGGCGACGCCGGGCACCTCGAAGGACCGTTGCCGCGCGCCGAGCCCGAGCGGACCGAACACCCGCAGCGTGACCCGGTCGGCGAGCCGGTCCCCGCGGCGCGTCGGGGTGAGTCGGACGGCGAGCTCCTGCGAACGCCCCGGCGGCAGCTTCCACCGGGCGTTCTCCCTCACCGAGCCAGCGGAGGGCTGCCACGCGTCGCGGACCTGCAGCCGCACAGCTCGGTTCGTCAGGTTCGTGACCCGCAGTCGCGAGGTGGTGCTGGCACCGAGCCGGACCGCCTCCACGGGGGCGCGGACGGCCGCGAGGCGGCCGGGGGAGACGGCGAGGGCCACGTCGAGCGCCAGCGCCGCGAGGCAGCCGAGCCACCACAGCCGCACCAGGGCGGCGTCGGGGGCGAGCAGCGCAGGGACGATGCCGAGCGCGACCAGCAGCACGAAGCGGCCCGTCACGGCCATGGCGCGCACCTCATGCTCGTACAAGCTCTCACCCGTGCTGTCTCAGCAACGAACGTCACGATGCTCGTACGGTCTCTCACCCATGCCACCCGACGAAGGGGCCTCACCGCGGCACCGGCACCGACGCGACGGCGCTCGCCAGGATCGACGCGACCGAGACGCCGTCGAGTTCGGCCTCGGGGCGCAGCCGCAGTCGGTGCGCCAGCGTCGAGTGGGCGAGGGTCTTCACGTCGTCGGGGGTGACGAACGAGCGCCCGTTGAGCCAGGCCCACGCCCGGGACGAGGCCAGGAGCGCCGTCGCGCCGCGCGGGCTCACCCCCAGGGAGAGGGAGGGGGAGTGCCTGGTCGCGCGGGCGATGTCGACGATGTAGGCGGCGACTTCGGGCTGTACGGTCACCCGGCGCACCGCCTCGGCCGCCGCGAGCAGGTCGGCCCCGTCGGCGACCGGCCGCAGCCCGGCGGCCGCCAGGTCGCGGGGGTCGAAGCCCTCCGCGTGCCGCCGCACGACCGCGACCTCGTCGTCCCGCGCCGGCAGGCCGAGCTCGACCTTGAGCAGGAACCGATCGAGCTGGGCCTCGGGCAGGGGATAGGTGCCCTCGTACTCGACGGGGTTCTGCGTCGCCGCGACCAGGAACGGCGTGGGCAGCGGGTGGGGCCTCCCGTCGACCGAGACCTGCCGCTCCTCCATCGCCTCCAAGAGGGCGGCCTGCGTCTTCGGCGGGGTGCGGTTGATCTCGTCGGCGAGCAGCAGGTTGGTGAAGACCGGCCCCGGGCGGAACGAGAAGTCCGCGGTGCCCGGGTCGAACACCAGCGAGCCGGTGATGTCGCCGGGCATGAGGTCCGGGGTGAACTGCACCCGCTTGGTGTCGATGGCGAAGGCCGTCGCGAGGGCGCGTACGAGGAGCGTCTTCGCGACCCCGGGCACGCCCTCGAGCAGGACGTGACCGCGGCTGATCAGGCCGATCAGCAGTCCGGAGACGGCCGGGTCCTGCCCCACGACGGCCTTGGCCACCTCGGCGCGGACGGCCAGCAGCTTCTCGCGCGCGGCGGCGCCGTCGGCTTGGCCGGAGTGATCGGCGTGGTCGGCGCCGCCGGCCGGTCGGGCCGGGTCGCGGGGGCCGTCGGGCTCGCTCATGTCCGTCGTACCTCTTTCTCGAGTTGCGCCAGGTCCGCACCCAGCCGCGCCAGGTCGGCGTCGCTGGTCGGGGCGGGGTCGAGCAGTGCGCCCACGTCGGGGGTGGCGCGTCCGGTGGCCGCCGCGACCGCGGTGGCCAGGGCCCGGGGGTCGGTCGTGGCCGGGAGGCCGACCGCCTCGGCGAGCCGGGCGCGGGTAGCCCCGGCCAGGATGCGCGCCGCGTGCCCGGGGTCGCGGGCGCGCCGGTAGAGGTGGCCGCGGGCGAGGGTCGTTTCGTGAGCGGCCACGACCACGGGCAGCGGCTCCGTCACGAGCCGACCCAGGCGGCGTCCGCGCCACACCATCAGGGCGGCGACGCTCCCGCCGAGCGCGAGGGTCAGGGGCCCGAGCCAGGGCGGCGGCCAGGGCCCGCTGGCCGCCTGCTCCGCCGGGGCCTCGGCCACCGGCACGTACCAGGTGAGGTCGCGGTGGCCGCCGAGCACACGCAGCGCGATCGCCGCGTTGTCGACGTCGGTGAGCCCCTCGTTCGTGAACATCCGGACGTTGCCCGCGACGATCACCTCGGAGGAGTCCCCGCGCTGTCCGGCAGGGAGGTGCGCGAGGGCGCCGTACGAGGACGCCGCCGGGCCACCGGTCTGCCGGAAGCAGACCTGCGCCTGCGAGCCACCCACCGCGTACATCCGGCTTGGCCCGCTGATCTCGTCGGACCGATCGGCGTGGGGGGTGGAGCACCGCGCCTGCAGGACTCCGTCCACCGACTCGGTCTGGCGGACGCCTGGGGCGAGCTCTTCCAAGGTCGCCCCGTCGGGGCGGATCAGAACCACGGTGTCGGCTCGTCGGGCTGCCTGCGCGATGCGCTCGCGCGCCTGCGGGGTCGCGTCCGGCCCCGGGGTCACGAGGAGGGTGCCTCCGGCGACCGCGTCGGCCAGGCCGGCGGAGTGGCGCACGGTGCGGAGCTGCACGCCGGCGTGCCGCTGCAGCAGGGCCGCCACCGCCGCGGCGCCGCGCGGCTCCCGGGACTGGGGGTCGGCCTGCGCGGCGCTGACCTGGTCGCCGACCCAGAAGGCCGAGAACAGCGCGGCGAGGACCACCGCGAGGACGACGAGCAGCCCCACCGCGGCGCGCTTCACCGGGGGACCGCCAGGGGTCGCGGCGCTCGGGCCGCATCGATGACCGCGGGGGTGAGCCCGCGTGCCCGCTCTTCGAACCTCAGCACCTCCCGGGCCTGGTCACCCGAGGGTACGAGGCCCCCGTACCGTGCCTCGTCGAAGCGCCGCGACGCCGCGCGGGCCGCGTCCGCCTCCCCCGGGAAGGCGGCGGCGAGTGCCGCGCCGAACTCGCCCGCGGTCCGGTCGGAGGCTCGGTCGAGCACGCCGCGCTCGACGAGGCCCGCCGCCGCGGCCCGGAACCCGTCGAGCACCGCGGCCGACGCGTCCCCGGCGGCGAGGGCCTCGTCGGCACGCCGGCGGTACTCCGCGGCGGACGCCATCTCCTCCGCGAAGAGCGGCGCGCTCGCCTCGTCCTGCGCTCGCGCGCCCCTCGGCTCGCGCCGTAGCCGGAGGATGACCGCCACGATGAGCGCGACCAGCGCGACGAGGAGGATGACGGCGGGCGCCGAGGGCAGCCCCGGCCCGGAGCCGGTCGAGCCGGGCGAGAGCAGGCGGGTGATCTCGTCGGCCAGCCACGCGAAGAACCGCTCGATCGGGGACTGGCCGTAACCCGTCCCGGCCAGTTCCTCGCTCGCCCAGGCGCGGGCCTGGTCCGGCTCCGGGCGGAACTCGCCGTCAGCGGGGGCGAGCCGAGCCCCGGCCCACGCGAGCGACGCGCCGACCGCGGGGAGCGAGTACGGGTGCCACGTCACCGAGGGCCGCGCTCTCCGGGCGGGCCCTCTGTGCGCGCGCCGCCGTTCCCGCCCACGGGCGGGAAACGGTCAGGACTTCCCTGGTCGGCCCGGTCATTTCCCGCCCATGGGCGGAGAGTGTTCTGGCCGGAGGTGCGCGTAGAGAAGGTGGGCGTGGGGGAGGTACGCGTGGGGGAGGTGAGCGGGCGGGAGGAATCGACGGCCAAGGCCCGCGGGTCGGCCAGGCGGACGTCTAGCCCCTCGGAGCGGGCCCGCAGGTCGACGTAGAGCAGGTTGCGCAGGGTGGCTTCGTACGGGAGGGTCAGGCAGGCGGAGAGCATTCCGTACAGGGCGGCGACCGCGCCCGCCTCGGCGGCCGACTGGGCGTGCGCGCCGGTCAGGGCACCCAGCGCCGCTCCGGCGATCAACAGGGGTACGACGAGCGCCGCCTGGACCAGCAGCGTCAGCAGACGCCCGACGAGGCTGACACCGAGGGCCCGCAGGTAGGAGCCGCGCACCAGCGCCCAGGAGCGGCGCACCGCCGTGCGGACCCCGGCCCGCTCCAGCACGATCGCGGCGGGTGCGGCGACGAACGGGATGCGCGCGAACTCCACGACCACCCCGAGCGCGATGAGCGCCGCCGCGACGTCCACCGGCCGCGCCGCGCGCCCGCCCAGCCCCGCCCACACCAGGCCGGCGGGGATGGCGCACGCGCAGGCCACGAGCGCGACGTACGCGGCGAGGGGACCGGCCCGGGCCCGCAGCGGGCGCAGCCACCCTCCCCCCTCGGCGCGGTCACCGAGGACCGCCTGCCCGGTGGGCAGCGCGAGCAGCCCGGCCAGCAGGGCCCCGACGATCGGGAGCACGGCGAGGCTCGGCGACATGGTCAGGGTGGGGGACCCGTCGGCGTCAATGAGCGTGATCCCGATGCCCGCGTCGATCAGCGTGCGCAGGAGGGTGGACAGGGCGACCACCGCGGCTCCCGCCCCGAGGAAGACCCCGGGCCGCCGGCGCATGGTCCGCACTGAACCGTCCAGGAGGTCCGGGAGGGACAGGGGGCGCAGGGTCACCACCCCGGGGCGGAACGTGAACGTCCCAGGCGTGGACGTGGGCGCGGGCGCCGGCGTGGAGCGGTGCGCGCGCGGGTCGCCGAACCGGTCGCCCCAGATCGGCCCGGCGCTGGGCGCGGGCGGGGGGCCGGGCGCGGTCCAGGCCGACACGTCGGGAGCGCGCGTGGTCTGCCCGTCCCCTGTCATCAACCCTCCCCGCGTGTCCTGGCCGCGGCGCGCCCCGTACGGCCCCCGTCGCCGGGGTCGCCCCCTTCGCCCCATCATGCACCAGGGGCACGCCGAGGCCCGGACGTCTGATGGCGGCCCCGATGGCTCGGCGGCCCGGGCGCGCGAGCGCGGCGCCTCCGGGGACTATCCTGCTGCTCAGCAGCGGTGGGTCGCGCGGGAGCGGGGTGAGAGGCGTGGGACGGCAGTCGTACCGGCAGTGGGGGCAGGTGATGGTGGGCGTCACCGGGGGCCTGATCGCCGTCGGCGTCCTCGTGGCGATGCTCGCCCACGGGCTGCCGCGCAGCCCCCTCACGCTCGCGTGGTGCCTGGTCGGCGTCGCCGTGTCGTACGCGGTCTTCCTGCGACCCTGCGTCGTGGTCGACGACGACGGGGTGAGCGTCCGCAACATCCTGCGGGACGTGGCGATCCCCTGGGCGGCGCTGCGCGGGGCGCGAGCCTCGTGGAGCCTGGTGGTGGACGCGGGCGAGTCGTCGTACTCCTCCTGGGCGATCGCGGGCGCGGCGAGCCCCGGGCGGGACGCGCTGAAGCGCCGCGAGCTGCTCTCGGTGGGCGGTGGACGGGTCGCCGGATCGTACGCCGGATCGCCGGCCGCGTCGCCCGCGGGATCGGCTGCCCCCGGGGCGGAGCTGGCCGCGATCGGCTCGTCCGCCGCCGACATCGCCGCGTCCATCGGGGCACGGGCCCGGCTCGTGGCGGCCTCCGCCGGGGGCGACGGGGACGCCCTGGACGGCGGCCACGGGCTGGACGGCCACGGGCTGGACGGCCACGGACTGGACGGCCGCGCGGTGGCGCGCCGCGTCGTCGCGTGGCCCTCGGTGCTCCCGCTGTTGGCGTCCCTGGCGGTGCTCCTCCTCGCGGGGCTCGGCGGCGGGCTCTGACGCGCGTCACGCGCCGGCGCACGGTCGACTCTCGCGCCGCTGTGTCACGGAGGGGGCACCGTCTGGGCGGTTGACCACTACGGTGGGGAGCGCGGCGCCTGTCGCGAGCTGACGACGAGGAGTGCGGCATGAGGATCACTGTCGACATCGACTGCACCCCCCAGGAGATGCGGTCGTTCTTCGGGTTGCCGGACCTGGAGCCGATGCAGCAGGCCGTCATGGACGAGCTGCAGCGGCGCTTGCTCGGGTCCCTGGACCAGCTCTCCCCGACGACGCTGGTGAAGGACTGGTTCGGTCCGATGAACAGCGCGCTGAGCCAGGTCTTCTTCAACCCGTTCACCGCGCCGACCGGTGGGCCGAAACGCCGCCCCGACGGGTCCCCGGGTGCCTCGGGCTCGGGAGGCGCGAGCTCGGCGGGCCAGGGCGGCGAGGACGCCGGCTCCGGGGCGGACGACTCCTAGCGGACGACGCAGTCCGAGCCCTGCTGCGAGGGTGGCGACAATGATCTCGTGCTGGGAGCGGCCTGTTTCTCGGGCGCGGCGCCGTAGTTCGGCCTCGATCCGTTCGGGGAGTCGGAGAGTACGCGCCATGCGGGATGGTGTCTCAGGTATCACGGTGGCGGCTTCCAAGCCTCACGCCCCCGTCAAGCGCTAGGCCGTCGAGTACTAGTCCGTCGAGCGCTGCTGGGTCGTCACATCACCCGGCGCGCCTCAGCTGGGGATGATCGTCACGTGCTGTCGGTCGCTGCGTGCCAGCCAGGTGGGGATGGCCGCATCGAAGCTTGCGAGGACGAGGCCCCGGGAGGCGGCCAGATTGATGAGGTGGAGGTCCGTCACCTGCTGGTGGCCCACCAGGATCGTGGTGTCGACCGTCGGCTGGGCAAGGGACGACGCGTCCTCGAGGAATGTCCACCTCGGGTCGCTGCGCATGCCGCGCACGATCACCGTGACGTCATCCGGGCGCCTGGACGACCCCGTCACCGCGGGGTTGAGGAGCAATCGGTAGAGCGCGGACTCCGTGATCGGGCAGGTGGCCCATCGTCCGGCGATGCCGGACAGGAAGCGGTGCGCGGCCCGGTGGTGCTGGTGAGTCGTCAAGGAAAGCGCCAGCAGCGCGTTGACGTCGAAGAGCACGGGCCGCGGTTCAGGCATCTCGCAACTCGGCGACCAACTCGTCGGTCACCACGTCCCCGTCGCCGACCATGACCGGAAACGGACTGTACGAAAAATCCAGCGTGGCGCCGGACGGACCGGAAAGGCCTCGGCGCGCCAACTCGGAGACCGCTTCTCCGAGCGAGCACCCTCGAGAACGCGCCAGCGAGCGTGCGGCGGCCAGCACGGTGTCGTCGATGTCCAACGTGGTGCGCATCATGACATCATAGCATCACCGCATCACGGCAGCCGCGTGAGCTCCTCCAGGGCAACGCGCAGCCGCCGAAGCCGTACGCTCGCCTCCTCCCGGGCCTGCGGCAGCTCGAGGCGGATAGGCGGCGGCGTCACCGCCTCCAGGTAGATCTTCAGCTTGGGCTCGGTGCCGCTCGGGCGCACGATCACCCGCGAGGAGTCGGCGAGCAAGTAGCGCAGGCCGGGGGTCGGCGGTAATCCGCCGGACGGCGGGTCGGCCAGGTCGTCGATGCGGTGTACGCGGACCCCAGCGAGTCCTGTCCGCGTAGGCGCGTCCTGGCGGAGGCGCTCCAGCAGCACGTCGATCAGGGCGAGATCGTCCACCCGGATCGAGAACGCCGACGTGGCGTGCACGCCGTGGCGCACCGCCAGATCGTCCAGCACGTCCGGGACGCTCCGACCCTGCGCGGCCAGGCGTCCCGCCAGCGACGCGGCGGCCAGCGCGGTTGCGATCCCGTCCTTGTCGGCCACCAGCCAGGGTGCGACGCAGTAGCCGATGGCCTCCTCGTAGCCGTACCGCAGCCCCCGCGCCCGCGCGATCCACTTGAACCCGGTGAGCGTCTCCTCGCAGCGCCGGCCCGCGGCGCGCGCGATGGCGTCGATCAGGCGGCCGGAGACGATCGAACGGGCAAACGCGCTGTCGCCCGTGACGGGCTCGCGGTTCGCGATGTCCCAGGCGAGCAGCGCCCCCAGCTCGTCCCCGGTGAGCATCCGCCAGCCGCGCGGGTCGCCCGGCGACGCGGCGGCGGGGTCCGGAATCGCGACGGCGCACCGGTCGGCGTCCGGGTCCAGCGCGAGGGCGAGATCGGGGGAGGCGGCGCGGGCCAGCGCGAGCAGCGCGTCGGTGGCGCCCGGTTCTTCGGGGTTGGGGAAGGGCGCGGTCGGGAAGAGCGGGTCCGGAGCGTCCTGGGAGGCCACCGGAATCGGGGCGGGCAGGCCGGCCGCCGCGAAGGCGGCGCGCAGGGTGCGGGCGCCGACGCCGTGCAGTGCGGTGTACGCCACGCGGACCGGGGGGCACGCCGGGGCCAGGGCGGCCACCTCACGCACGTACCGGTCTTCGACCTCCTGACCGAGGACCTCCCAACCGTCGCCGGCGCGCGGCACGTCGCGGGCCGAGGTGACCGCCTCCATGAGGCCGCGGATGGCTGCGTCGGCGGGCGGCACGATCTGGCGCCCGTCGCCCAGGTAGACCTTGTAGCCGTTGTCCGGGGCCGGGTTGTGGCTGGCCGTCACCATCACCCCGGCGTCGGCGCGAAGGGCCCGGATCGCCCAGGCCAGCACGGGGGTGGGGACCGGGGTGTCGAACAGCAGGGCGCGCCCGCCCGCCCCCACCGTGACCGACGCCGTGTCCCGCGCGAACTCCTCCGAGCCACGCCGCGCGTCGCGCCCGATCACGACGGTGGGAGCGTCGAGGCCGGACCGGCGGAGGAAGGCGATCAGCCCAGCGGCCGCGCGGATCACCACCGCGCGGTTCATCCGGTGCGGCCCCGGTCCGATCGGGCCGCGCAGGCCCGCGGTCCCGAAGGCCAGCAGGCCGGAGCACCCGTCGGCGAGCTCCGCGAGCGCGGCATCGTCCCCGCGCTCGGCGAGGTCGGCGGTCGCCAGCAGCCTCGCGGCGGTGGCCGGGTCGGGGTCGTCGACCGCCCACCGCCGGGCGGCGGCCACGAGTGCGGCGCGCTCCACGAGGTACCGCCGCGCTCAGAGCCGGCCGGCGAGGTCGGCGAGCAGCCGGCCGCAGCGCCCGGCGGACGCGCGTCCCGCGGCGACGACCTCCTCGTGCGACAGCGGCTGACCCGAGAGACCGGCGGCGAGGTTGGTGACCAGGCTGAGCCCCAGGACCTCCAGCCCGGCGTGCCGCGCCGCGATCGCCTCCAGCGCCGTGGACATGCCCACCAGGTCGCCGCCGATGGTGCGGGCCATCCGGATCTCGGCCGGTGTCTCGTAGTGCGGGCCCGTGAACTGCACGTACACGCCCTCGCCGAGGGCCGGGTCCACCTGTCGGGCGAGGGCCCGCAGCCGGGAGGAGTAGAGGTCGGTGAGGTCGACGAACGTCGCCCCCTCCAGGGGGGACGCGCCGGTCAGGTTGATGTGGTCGCTGATCAGTACGGGGGTGCCGGGGGGCCATTCGCTCCGCAGGCCGCCGCACCCGTTGGTGAGCACCAGCACGCGGCAGCCCGCGGCCGCAGCCGTGCGGACGGGATGGGCGACCGCGCGGACGCCCCGTCCCTCGTAGTAGTGAGTGCGCGTCCCGAACACCAGCGCCCGGCGCTCGCCCGTCCCCCCGGCGCTGTCGGTCAACCCGGCGCGCTCGGTCAACCCGGCGGTGTCGGGCAGGCTCGCATCGTCGGGCAGGCGCACCGAGCGGATGCCGCCGCGGTGGCCCGGGACGGCGGGTGCCGCGAAGCCCGGCAGGTCAAGCGGGTCCAGCTCCGCGACCGTCTCGCCGATCAGGTCGCCGGCCTGGGCCCACCCCGACCCGAGCACCAGGGCCAGGTCGTGACGCGGGACTCCCGTACGCTCGGCAATCACCGCCGCGGCGCGACGCGCGTCCTCGAACGGGTCGCCCGCCTCCGGCGCTCCGTGCTCACCGTGGGCGGGTTCGACGGTCGGCGTCATGCCCGAAAGCCTAAGGGGCCGCCGCGTGCCGTCGGACGAGGCGACCCCAGGGCGGTCGCGCGAGCGGTCAGGCCGACTTGATGGCCGAGACCTCGAACTCCAGCGTGACCTTGTCGCTCACCAGGAAGCCGCCCGTCTCCAGGGCCGCGTTCCAGTTGACCCCGTAGTCCTTGCGGTTGATCACGACGGAGCCCTCGAAGCCGGCGCGCTCGTTGCCGAACGGGTCGGTCGCGGCCCCCTCGAACTCGAACGGGATCGTGACCGACCGCGTCACACCCTTGATGGTCAGGTCACCCGTGACGTCGACGCTGTTCGGGCCGGTGGGCTGCACGCCGGTCGACGTGAAGGTGATGGTCGGGTACTCGTCCATCGCGAGGAAGTCGTTGCTGCGCAGGTGGTTGTCCCGATCGTCGTTGCGGGTGTCGATGCTGGCCGCCTGGATGGTCACCTCGACCGTGGAGGCCGACAGGTTGGTGCCGTCGATGTGAGCGGTGCCCTCGACGTCGCTGAAGGCGCCGCGGACCTTGGTCACCATCGCGTGCCGGGCGACGAAGCCGATCTGGCTGTGGGCGGGGTCGATCGTGTAGGTGCCGGTCAGGTCTGTCAGGGCGGTCATGGTGGGTTGTCCCTTCGTCGTGGCGGTTCCGGGGCGCCATCCGTTCTGGATGACGTATCACGTGAAATCATCCTCGAAAGTCGATGACATGTCAAGTATGCCTGCGCACGGTCCACCTCCACGGTCCACCTCGACGCCGCCCGGCGTCGGCGTGAGGAGGGCGCCCCCGCGACGCGCAGGGCGACGCGAGCCCGGGGGGACGTCGCGGCTGATTGGATATACCCGTGAACAATCGAGTGCAATCGGTCGTCATCCTGGGCGGAGGCCCCGGCGGGTACGAGGCGGCGCTGGTGGCGTCCGCCCTGGGGGCGCGGGTCACGATCGTCGACGCCGAAGGGCTGGGCGGTGCCTGCGTCCTCACGGACTGCGTGCCCAGCAAGGCGTTGGCGTCGACGGCCGTCTACGTCGGCCGGATCGGTCAGGCGACGCAGATGGGCGTGGACGTCGCCGCGCCCGCGCCGCCGGGGCCGCGGATCGCCGACGTCAACGCGCGCATCGTGTCCTTGGCCGCGCAGCAGAGCCGCGACATCCACGCGACGCTGGAGGGCCGCGGCGTACGGGTCATCCAGGGCTGGGGCCGCCTGGTCGGGCCCTCGCAGGTGGTGGCCCTCACCGAGGCCGGCGAGGAGTCGCTGACCGCGGACATGATCCTCGTCGCGACCGGCGCCACGCCGCGCGTGGTGGACGCCGCCGTCCCGGACGGTGAGCGCATCCTCACCTGGCAGCAGACGTGGGGCCTCGTCGACCTGCCCGAGCACTTGATCGTCATCGGGTCCGGGGTCACGGGGGCCGAGCTGGCGCAGGCCTACCTGGGCATGGGTGCCGCCGTGACCCTCGTGTCGTCGCGCGACCTGGTGCTGCCGGGGGAGGACCAGGACGCCGCCCAGGTCATCGAGGACGTCTTCCGCGAGCAGGGGATGACCGTGCTCAACCGGTCCCGGATGTCCGCGGTCCGCCGCGAGGGCGACGGCGTCGTCGTCGAGTTGGAGGACGGCCGGACCGTCACCGGTTCGCACGCCTTGTTGGCCGTGGGGTCGTGGCCGCGCACCGCCGGCGTCGGCCTGCCCGAGGTCGGCGTGGAGCTGACCGAGAGCGGCCACGTGTCCGTGGACAAGGTGTCCCGGACCAGCGTGCGCGGTGTCTACGCGGCCGGTGACTGCACGGGTGTCCTCCCGCTGGCGAGCGTCGCAGCCGCCCAGGGCCGGATCGCCGTCGCGCACGCCCTCGGCGAGACGGTGCTCCCGCTCGACGTCCGCGGGATCGCCTCGACGGTCTTCACCGACCCCGAGATCGCCACCGTGGGCGTGTCCCAGCGGGAGGCCGACGCGCGGGACGACATCCGCTCGATCACGATGCCGCTGGTCACCAACCCGCGCGCCAAGATGGACAACTTGTCCGTGGGGTTCGTGAAGCTGTTCGCGCGCGGGGGCGGAAACCAGGTGGTGGGCGGGGTCGTCGTCGCGCCGCGGGCGTCCGAGCTGATCTTCCCGATCGCGCTCGCCGTCGGGCAGCGGCTCACCGTCGAGCAGGTCGCGGCGACGATGACGGTGTACCCCTCGCTGTCCGGCACGATCGCCGAGGCGGCGCGGCGGCTGCGCGGCGGCGATGCCTGAGCGGGCCGGCGCGAAGAGCCCGTACGGGATCGTGCTGGGCCGATTCCAGCCGTTCCACCTCGACCACCTGCGGTACCTGGCCGCTGCCAAGGAGCGCTGCGACCGGTTGGTCGTGGGGATCACCAACCCGGACCCCACGCCGGCCGGGATCGTCGAGGCGGACGCGGCCCGCTCCCGGCCGGAGAACAACCCGCTGACCTACCTGGAGCGGCACCTGATGATCGAGGCGTCGCTGCGGGAGGACGGCTGGTCGCCGGCGGACTACCTCCTCGTCGCGGCGCCGCTGACCCGCCCCGATCGCCTGATGTCGTACCTGCCGCCGCCCGCGCGTTCCGTCGTGCTGTTGACCGTGTACGACGCGTGGGGCGAGCAGAAGGCCCGCGAGCTGGAGGCGCTGGGCTATCGGACCGAGATCCTGTGGCGCAAAGACCCGGCCGAGCGTGCGATGACGGGCACCGAGATCCGCGCCCTGATCCGCGGTGGGCAGGACTGGGAGCACCTGGTGCCACCGGCCGCGGCCCGGTACCTGCGCGAGCACGCGTCGGCGGACCGGACGCTGTGGGGCGGCTCCTGAGGGGGTGCGAGTGTGCGCGTCAGGCCGGCGCTGTGGGGCGGCTCGTGGGGACGTGTGCACGGTGGGGGCCTCAGGCGGGCGCTGAGTCGTCGCCGGGCGGCTCGGCGGGTAGCGTGCCGGATCGCTCGGCGGCGAGCCCGAGCGTGACCACCTGGCGCTCGACCAGGGCGTCGAAGAGGGGATCGGCGGGATCGGCCGTGCCCACGAAATGCCCGGCGAGCTCGAGCGTGACGAACCCGACGAGCGCCGCGAGCTCGGCCAGCACGGCCGCCGCCCCGGCCGGCTCGACGCCACCGACCTCGGCGGCCAGATCCGCCATCTGCGCCCGGAGATCCGCGCCGTCGAAGCCCGGCACGTCGCGACCCGCGCCACTCCGCAGGAAGTGCGTCCCGACCGCCGTCGCTGCGGGGATCGTCTCGGGGGGCGCGACGTAGCCGGGCACGGGCGTCCCGTACAGCAGTTGGAACTCGTGCGGCACCGCCCGACCCCAGCCGCGCAGGGCGCGGGCCAACGCGCGCCAGGTGTTGGCGGGGTATTCACCGTGAGGCGGATCCGCCGCCGCCGCGAGAGCGGCGTCGAGGTTGCCGTAGCTCTCGACGATCATGGCCGTGAGCAGGGCCTCTCGGGTCTCGAAGTAGCGGTAGACCGCCGAGGACACCAGGCCCGACTCGCGCGCGACCGCCCGCATCGACAGCCCGACGCCGCCGTGGGTTGCGATCTGCTGGCGTGCGGCGGCGAGGATCGCCGCCCTCGTCCGCTCGCGGGCTGCTGCGCGTGCCCCCGCCATCTCGTGGTCTCCCTCCGCAGGCTCAAGTGAAACTCGGTGTCCGCGCTCGGTGTCCGCGCTCGGTGTCCGCGCTCGGTGTTCGCGCTCGGGCTTCCTCGTTCGGTGTCTCCGCCCGATGGTTCCTCCGCGTCGTCGTCCTCATGGTGGCACAAGTACGAGAGCACTGCTCTTGATTTCGCGCGGCGGCGCTGCTCTACTAGACGCGAGGCGAGAGCACCGCTCTCTGAATCCGAAAAGGAGACCTGCCATGCACGCGACGAAGCCCACGACGAAGAGCACGACGAAGCCCGCGACGACGAGCGCCACGAGCCGCCGGCCGCACACGATCCCGCCCGCGCCCCCTCGCGGGACGCAGCTGCCCCGATCAGCGCAAACACTCCTGGCGCCCTTGGTGGGGACGGGGGCGCTCATGGCGGTCTACCTGCTGGTCCGCCCGTACGGAGACGCCGGAGACGCTGGAAACTCGGTGAGCAGCGCCCAAGCGTTCGCGTCGACGGGGTGGGTCGTCGCGCACCTCGCGGGGATGGGCGCGCTCGCGTCCCTCGCTCGGTTGGCGCTGCGCATGAACGACCTCGTGGGGAGCCCCCTCACCCGCTTCGCCCGCTGGACCGGACTCGCCGGGCTGGGAGCGGTGTTGCCCGCCTACGGCGCCGAGACGATCGGGCTCCACGTGCTGGGGCAGCGGGCGCTCGACGGGGACTCCGCGGCCCTGGTCGCGGCCGAGGCGATCCGGGCCAGCGCGGCGTTCACCGGCCTGCTCGGCGTGGGGCTGCTCCTGCTCGCCGTCTCTGGGGTGTGCGTCGCGGCGGCCTGGCGATCGTGGGCTGCCTCCGTCGAGACGGGGGTCCCGGGCCGGCGCTGGCACCGCTGGGCGGCCTGGCCCCTGTCCATCGCCGCGGCGTTGCTCCTGCCCCAGTTCTTCGTCCCGCCGGCGGGGCGGATGGCCTTCGGCGTGGTCTACGCGCTGGCGGCGGCGCTCTGGGTGGCGGCGGTGCTCGCGACGCGGTCGGCGCCTCAGACCACCGGGGTGTCCCCGTCCAGCCAGGCGACGCGCTCATAGCCGTACGCCTCGCACGCGCTGCGCAGGCCCGCGAAGATCGTGGACTCGTTGCGCAGGACCAGCCCCGAGGTGGTGACGTACGCGGTCGCCATCGCGGTCGTGTCGGCGCGGGCCTCGTGGCCCAGGAGGGTGGGGATCGTCACCGCGCGGTCGCCGGCATCCCGTACGAACAACGTGGTCGGCAACGGGTCGGCGAGCGCGGGACTGGCCACGTACAGCAGGAGGCGTCTCAGGCCAGCCGTCTCGATCGAGAGGGACAGGTTGACCTGCGGGGCGCGGAACCCCGTCGGCTGCCGCGCGACCAGCCACCGGCGGCTGTTCACGTGCTGGAAGGTCACCGCGCCGCTGGCGGACTCGATGACCGCCCCGAACCGGGCGGGGTGCCCCTTCGGCAGCGCCAGGCGCGCGAGCAGGCGGGTGCGTCGCGCGCCGGCCGGGGGGAGCAGCACCGCACTGTCGCGGTCGGGCTCGAGGTGGGTGCGGCCGGAGAGCGACGGCGGCAGCCGCGGTGGGGCCTGCGGTGCGGTCCGGCGCCGGGTCGCTGTCCCCGCGGGGGGTCGCTGCGCGTCCGGCAGCGTCAGGCGGCTCTCGGTGAACTCGCGGAACCGATCGGCCAGGAAGCGCTCTTGGATGCGCAGCTCCCGGGAACTGTGCTCGGCCTCGGCGCGCGCCACTCGCTCGGCGGCCTCGTGGAGGGTCTGCAGCTGCTTCATCAGCAGCTCGGCCGAGCGCGCGCGGGTCGCCGCCGGCGCCTGCGCGTCGTAGGCGAGGAGGCTCTCCGCGAGGTAGCGGTCGAGGATGTCCTGCATGGTGGCGCCGACGGGCCGACCGGCCACGGGGGCGACGTCCGTGATCGCGCGGGCGAGGACGACGGCCTCGGTGGGCAGTGCCCCTGCCAGCCGGTTCGCCAGGGCGGCGGTCGCCGCGCCAGCGCGTCGCGGGGGCGGTTCCGACCCGGGGGGAGCCGCGCGCAGCGCCAGGTATTCCGGGGCCGACCAGCCGCTGACGTCGACCGCGGGGTCGACCGCGAGGCCGAGCCGCCGCGCCGCCTCGTCGAGGATCCGGCGTCCGCGCCCCGAGCCCACAGTCCGGTCGAGGACAGGCCCCGCGTTCGCCGCCAGGTGACGCAGGCGCTGCGCAGGGGCAGCATCCCGGCGCGGCGGGCGGGGCCGGTAGGCCGACATGGGCTCCTCTTCTCGCGAGCTCCTGGGGCGGGCGACGCCCGGAGACCGCACTATTGTCCCCCCTGCCGACGGCGGGCGCCCGATCAGGTCCGACGCAGACGCGCGTGGCCGTTCCCGGGAGCGCGGCGGTGGTTTAGACGTGGGACCCGCCGTCCGTCACCAGGGGACGTGCACCAGGGGACGTGCACCAGGGGACGTGCACCAGGGGACGCGCACCAGGGGACGCGCACCAGGGGACGCGGCGACCGCCGGGCCCCCGAAGGGGCGCGGCGGCCGACGCAACGCGTGGACGGGTGAGCGGGTTACTCAGCGTCCTTGATGTCGCACAACGCGGGTTACTCAGCGTCCTTGATGTCGCACAACGCGGGTTACTCAGCGTCCTTGATGTCGCACAACACGGTGCCGCTGGTGACGGTCTCGCCGACCGCGGCGGACAGGCCCGCGATGACGCCCGACTTGTGGGCGTTGAGCGGCTGCTCCATCTTCATGGCCTCGAGCACGACGATGAGGTCGCCCTCGGTGACCGTCGCGCCGTCCTCGACCGCGATCTTGACGATCGTGCCCTGCATCGGCGCGGTGAGGCTGTCGCCGGACGCCTTCGCGCCGCCCTTGCCGCCTGCTCCCGCCCGCCGCGGCGCCTTGCGGCGCCCGCCGCCCGAGGCCGCCACCCCGCCACCGCCGCCCGATCCGATGGACAGCGTGCCGGGCAGGGACACCTCGAGGCGCTTGCCCGCGACCTCCACGACGACCTTCTGCCGCTCGTCATCAGGCTCGGCGGCCTCGGCCGTGGGCCCGGAGTAGGGCTGGATCTCGTTGACGAACTCGCCTTCCATCCACGTGGTGTAGACGGAGAACGGCTGGTCGGGGTCTTCGGGGGCGAACGCGGGGTCTTCGACCACGACGCGGTGGAAGGTCAGGGCGGTGGGCATCCCCTCGACCTCGAACTCCTCCAACGCACGGCGGGAGCGCTCGAGCGCCTGCCGACGGTCACGACCGGTGACGATCAGCTTGGCCAGCATCGAGTCGAACTGGCCCGAGATCACGTCGCCCTGCTCGATGCCGGAGTCGATGCGCACGCCGGGACCGCTTGGCGGCCGGAACGTCATGACCGTGCCCGGGGCCGGGAGGAAGTTGCGGCCCGGGTCCTCGCCGTTGATCCGGAACTCGAAGGAGTGGCCGCGCAGCGGCGGGTCGTCGTAGCCCAGCTCCTCGCCATCGGCGATCCGGAACTGCTCGCGGACCAGGTCGATGCCGGTGACCTCCTCGGTGACCGGGTGCTCGACCTGCAGTCGCGTGTTGACCTCCAGGAAGCTGATCAGGCCGTCCTGGCTCACCAGGTACTCGCACGTCCCGGCGCCGACGTACCCGGCCTCCTTGAGGATCGCCTTGGACGCGCGGACCAGCTCGGCGTTCTGCTCGTCGGACAGGAACGGCGCGGGCGCTTCTTCCACCAGCTTCTGGTGGCGGCGCTGCAGGGAGCAGTCGCGGGTCGAGACGACCACGACGTTGCCGTGTTGGTCGGCCAGGCACTGTGTCTCCACGTGGCGCGGCTTGTCGAGGAAGCGCTCCACGAAGCACTCGCCGCGGCCGAAGGCGGTGACCGCCTCGCGAACGGCCGAGTCGAACAGCTCGGGGATCTCCTCGATCGTCCGGGCCACCTTCAACCCGCGACCGCCGCCGCCGTACGCCGCCTTGATGGCGACCGGCAGCCCGTACTCCTTGGCGAACGCGACGATCTCGTCCGCGTCCTGCACCGGGTCGTTGGTGCCGGGCACCAGGGGGGCGTTGGCGCGGGTCGCGATGTGGCGTGCCTTGACCTTGTCACCGAGGGAGTCGATGGCCTCGGGCGACGGGCCGATCCAGACCAACCCCGCGTCGATGACGGCCTGCGCGAACGAGGCGTTCTCGGCGAGGAACCCGTACCCGGGGTGCACGGCGTCGGCGCCGGCCTCCTTGGCGATCGCCAGGAGCTTCTCCTGGACGAGGTAGCTCTCGCCCGGGGTGGACCCGCCCAGCGCGTAGGCCTCGTCGGCCACCTTGACGTGCAGTGCGTCGCGGTCGGGGTCGGCGTACACGGCGACGGAGGTGATGCCGGAGTCCCTGCACGCGCGAGCGATACGGACGGCGATCTCGCCGCGGTTTGCGATCAAGACGGATCGGATGGCCATGAGCGGGAGCCTAGTCGTCGGCTCGCGCCCGTGGCGGCCGGAGTCTTCGGTCTTCGTCGTGAGCAGTGCCACAGGCTGCGCAGACGCCCTCGGCCGATGGAGCGAGCCACGGCCGAGCACGTGGGACCAGTCGAGCACGTGGGACCACCGGTGCGGGGCGTGGCCTCAGCTCGTAGGGCGCCCGGCCGATGGGACGAACGAGGCCGAAGTAGGCCCCGCGCTGACGACGGTCGGCCCCCGCAAACCCCCGCCCGACGACGGTCGGGACACCGCCATGGACGGCGCGCGTGCGTGTCAAGGAGTGACGCGATGAGGATCGGTATCGACGGCGACTTCTCGCGCCGCGTCGGTCTGCAGCTCTGGCGCGCCCAGATGGACCAGATGCAGACGTCGATGGCCCGCCTCGCCTCCGGACTGCGCATCAACTCGGCGGTGGACGACGCCGCGGGCCTCGCCATCGCGGAAGGGATGCGCGCCCAGATG
The DNA here is from genome assembly GCA_039812465.1 of Austwickia sp. Lineage (GTDB taxonomy): Bacteria > Actinomycetota > Actinomycetes > Actinomycetales > Dermatophilaceae > Austwickia. Next base: position 18,774 of record JBDIAS010000043.1, read on the forward strand.
ATGGGCGCCCGACAGGCGCAGCAGAACGTACAGGACGGCGTGAACCTCCTGCGCGTGGTCGACTCCGCGCTGTCCGACAGCATGGGCCTACTGCAGCGGATGCGGGTCCTCGCGGTGCAGGCGGGGAACGGGACGTACGGCGCGAGCCAGCGGGACGCCATGCAGGCGATGCTGCAGCAAGCCCTGGACTCTCTTGAGGGCATTGCGCGGAACACGCAGTACAACACGATGCGGCTGCTCGACGGCTCGCGCTCCTCGTGGCTGTTCCAGGTGGGGGCGGGCAGCGCCGACTCGTACGCCGTTGCGCTCGCGGGTGCGACCGGGGAGGAGCTCGGGCTCGTGGGCGACGGCTCCGGGGGCGACGGCTCCGCGGGCGACGGTTCCGCCCCGGCGTCGGACTCCGCGGCGATCTCGGTGCGCACGGTGGAGGAGGCAGGCGAGGCGCTGATCAGGATCGACGCCGCGATGGCCCTCCTGACCGAGCGTCGCACCGGGGTCGGCGTCGCCGAGAACGCGCTCCTGCGCCAGATGGAGGCCCTGGACATCTCGCAGCTGAACCTGGCCGCGGCGCAGGGACAAATCCGCGACGTCGACGTCGCCGGAGAGGCGAGCCGGCTGATGCGGCTGCAGGCGGTGGGCGAGGCGAGCGCCCTGGCGTGGAGTCGGGCGACCCAGGCGCAGTTCGAGGCGGTCGTCCTCTTGCTGGGGGCGCTCCCGACCGGGGATACCGCCCTGGCGGCGGCCGGGGCGTCGGCCGCCGGTGGTGCTGCCTCGAGTGCTGCCTCGGGGGCGGGTACGGGGGCAGGTCTGGGGACAGGAGCCGGCGCAGGGGCCGCGCGTCGCCCGGATCCCACCGTTCCAACCGTGAGCGCCGGCGGCTCGGCGTCTGCCGCGACCGCGGGGGGACGCTGACGAACTCCGTGGCTCTCCCGTGGCTCGGCGGCGGCGTCGGCTCAGCTGTCCTTCGTCGGGGTCGATGGGGCACGGGACAGGGCGCGGCGACACCGCTTGCGCGCGGCGCCGCGCCACCGGCGGCGGGGAACGGAATCATGGGTACGGAGGCCTTCGTACGGCGTTCGTCGTCCGAAAACCGTCACCGTGCGGGGGAGTTCGTACGCGCGGCGTTCGTACGGTGACGTACGCGCGGGAGACGTTCGTACGAGGGACGTTGGCACGGTGGGGTTCGTACGGCAGAGAGGCGACCGGTAGTGGAGCAGACCGCGCAACGAGGGACCGCGACCGAGTCCGGCGAGCGGCTGGAGCAGCGGGCGGCGCGCTCGCTGGCCGAGTTCGACGCGGGGTTGGAGCGGATCGCGCGGATCGCCCGCAGTGTGGTCGACGGCCGGTACGGACCCGAGGAGCTGCGTCACCTCCAGCGTCAGGTCGATCGCAGCGTGCAGGAGCTCGACGGGCTGGCGGAATCGTCCCGCTACGTCACGGTGCACCTGTGGGATCCGCCCCGGGGCGCTGAGTCCCCAGGCGTGGCGGACGTCGACGACCTGCGCCGCGTGCGCGTACGGATGCTGTGGCCGGTGCCGCGGGCCCGCCACCGACTCCTGGTGACCGGGACGCCCCACGCCGGCGACGTGCTGGATCGCGTCAACGCGGCCCAACGGAAGTTGCGTTCGCAGGCGACACGGGAGTTGCATTCGCAGGCGACCGGACCCGTTGCGGGCATGGACTCTCCGGCGCAGGCCCTCCCCTGGCAGTGGGACGACGAGTCGACGGGCGTGCGCGCCATGGTTCAGGCGACGAGACTGCAGCTGGAAGCGCTGGAGCAGCTGTTGCGACGTCCGGAGACGGTTCTTCCGCTGCCGTGAGCCATCGCGTCGACCAGGGGACGGGTCGACCAGGGGACGGGCTGAGAGGTCGGCTTGACCTGACGTGGCGGCGCGGTGTACATTTACGAGGTTGTCCAGCACGGAGCGGGTCACG
>JBDIAS010000044.1:0-20331 GCA_039812465.1 Austwickia sp.
TCGGCGCCCAGCTCAGATCTTCGCGGGGTGGCCGACCGCGCGCTCGGACTCCGGATGTGGTGGCGGACCGTCCGGCTGGGCCGGCGTCTCGGCCACCCCCTCCGCCAGGCAGGACCCGCTCGCGGAGGCCTGGGGCGCAGCGCCGCCGACAGCATCCGGCGCGGAGCGCACGGCCTCGATCGCCCAATAGACGGCCTCGGGCGTCGCAGGGGACGCCAGGTCGACGCTCACCCCGGCCGGTCCGAACGCCGCGACGGCTTCGCGCAGCGCCTCCCGGACGGAGAACGCCAGCATCAGCGGCGGCTCCCCGACCGCCTTGCTGCCGTAGACCGCCCCCTCCTCGTGCGCGCGCGGCAGCAACGTGACGTAGAACTCCTGCGGCATTTCCGACAGGCTCGGGAGCTTGTACGTGCTCGCGGCCTGCGTCAGGAACCGACCGCGGCCCGGGCCCTTGCCGGTGTCCCAGCGCAGGTCCTCCAGCGTCAGCCAGCCGGCGCCTTGGACGAACCCGCCCTCGACCTGGCCGATGTCGATCAGCGGCGAGAGGCTGTCGCCGACGTCGTGCAGGATGTCGACCCGGCGGGTCGTGTAGGCGCCGGTGAAGCCATCCACCTCAACCTCGGTCGCGGCCGCGCCGTACGCGAAGTACTTGAACGGGTGGCCCTCCATCGTCGAGGAGTCCCAGTGCAGACCCTCCGTGCGGTAGAACCCCGCGGCCCACAGCTGGACGCGGCGGAAGTACGCGACCCGCACCAGCTCGTCCCAGCTCATGCCATCGGAGCTACCGAGCCCCTTCACCCGCCCGTCGCGGATGACCACGTCGTTCGGATGCACGCCGAGTTCGCCGGCGGCGATCTCGGCCAGGCGCGCGGTGATCTGGTCGCACGCGTTCTTCACCGCGCCGCCGTTGAGGTCGGCGCCGGAACTCGCGGCGGTCGCCGAGGTGTTGGGCACCTTGTCCGTACGAGTGGGGGCGAGCCGCACTCTCGTCAGCGGGACGCCGAGCGCGGTGGCCGCGACCTGCAGCATCTTGGTGTGCAGGCCCTGGCCCATCTCCGTGCCGCCGTGGTTGATCAGCACCGAGCCGTCCTTGTAGACGTGCACGAGCGCGCCCGCCTGATTGAACGCCGTCAGGTTGAACGAGATCCCAAACTTGACGGGCGTCATGGCAATCGCCCGTTTACGCGTGGAGTGCGCCTGGTTGAACTGCGCGACCTCGGCGAGACGCTCCTCCAGCCGTCCGCTTCGCCGGACCCCCTCCCAACACCGGACCAGTCGGTCGGCCTGGGCCACGGGCATCCCGTACGGGGTGGGCTGCCCCTCGGCGTAGAAGTTGCGTCGTCGCAGCTCCATCGGGTCCATGCCCAGCAAGGGGGCGCACCGTCCGAGGATGTCCTCGATCACGATCATTCCCTGGGGCCCGCCGAAGCCACGGAACGCGGTGTTCGACGCCTTGTGCGTGCGGGCGATCCGGCCGTTCACACGCACGTGGGGGATCCAGTACGCGTTATCGATGTGGCACAGCGCTCGCGCGAGCACCGGCTCGGACAGGTCGAGGCTCCAACCGCCGTCGGAGGTGAGCGTGGCGTCGAGGGCGCGCAGGCTGCCGTCGTCGTCGAACCCGACCCGCCACTGCGCGTGGAACCCGTGCCGCTTACCCGACATCGTCATGTCCTGGGTCCGGTTCAGCCGCAACCGGACTGGCCGGCCCGTGAGCCGGGCGCCGATGGCGGCGATCGCGGCGTACCCGTGCGGCTGCATCTCCTTGCCGCCGAACGCCCCGCCCATCCGCAGGCATTGGACCGTGATCTCGTGGCTCGGCACGCCCAGCACGTGGGCCACGATCTCCTGCGTCTCGCTCGGGTGCTGGGTGCTGCACTGGATGAACGTCTGCCCGCCCTCGTCGACGTGGGCCAGAGAGCAGTGGGTCTCCAGGTAGAAGTGCTCCTGCCCGGAGAACGTGAACTCGCCGCCGAACACGTGGGCGGATTCGGCGATGCCGCGCTCTACGTCGCCGCGCGTGACCGTCGGCTGGCCGCCCTGGAAAGAGTGCGCCTCGATCGCCTCGGCGACCGTGATCAGCGACGGCAGCGGCTCGACGTCGACCTGCACAGCCTGCGCGCCGAGGCGAGCGGCCTCGAGATCCTCGGCGAGCACCCAGGCGACGGGATGCCCGTAGTACATGACCTCGGTCGGGAAGAGCGGCTCGTCGTGCTTGGTCCCGGCGTCGTTGACGCCCGGGACGTCGGCGGCGGTGAGTACGCGGACGACGCCCGGCACGTCCAGCGCCGGCGCGACGTCCAGCCGCGTGACCCGGCCGTGCGCCACGGACGTCTGGACCGGGTAGGCGTGCAGCACGCCGACGGAGCGCAGCACGAGATCATCGGTGAACAGGGCTTCGCCCGTGACATGCAGGGCCGCCGACTCGTGCGGCAGGACCTGCCCGACCGCTGCCCCGTCGGGGCGCTGCGACAACGAGCTCATGGCCTCTCCTCCAGTGCTTCCGCCGTAGGTTCAGGATGCTTCCGCTGTGGGTTCAGAATGCTCGGCGTAGAACGCCCGCAGGCAGGCGCCGAGCATGGCGGACCGGTACGCGGCACTCGCCCGGTGGTCGTCGATCGGCGTGCCCTCGCCACAGAGGACCCGGGCCGCCTCGGCCACGGTCTCCTCGTTCCACGCGCGCCCGACCAGAGCCTCCTCGGTGGCGCGAGCCCGGATCGGGGTGGCGGCCACCCCGCCCAGGCCGATCCGCGCGGCACACACCACACCGTCCACCACGTCGAGGCCGAAGCCGACCGCGACGGACGAGATGTCGTCGAAACGACGCTTGGCGACCTTGCGGAACCCGGTCAGGGCCGGCAGCGGCCGCGGGATTCGGATCGTGCGGATGAGCTCGCCGGGCATGAGGGCGGTCTGCCGGTAGCCCGTGAAGTAGTCCTCCAGCGGGACCTCGCGCTCGCCGTCCGCCCTGGCCAGGACCACGCTCGCGCCGAGGGCCAGCAACACCGGCGGGCTGTCGCCGATGGGGGAGGCGGTGCCGATGTTGCCGCCGAGGGTCGCGCTGTTGCGGATGAGCCGGGAGGCGAACAGTTCGAAGAGCTCGTCCAACACCGGTACGCGGCCGGCCAGCCCGCGTTCGATCTCGGTGAGCGTCAGCGCCGCCCCGAGGTCGATCCAGTCGTCGGTGACGCGGAACTCCCGCAGCTCGGGGACCCGGTCGATGCCGACCACGAAGGCGCTGCGCAGACCGCGCAGGTTCACCTCGACGCCGCGGTCGGTGGACCCCGCGACGACGGCGGCCTCGGGGCGCTGCGCGAGGACCGCGAGGGCGTCCGCGAGCGAAGAAGGCCGTACGAAGATCCCCTGGGGGCCCGTGACCTGCGCCGAGCCCGCCTCCGGCGCCTGCAGCGCGCGGCGTCGAGCGAGCGGATCCTCCGCAGCGGGCGCGCCGAGCGCATACGCCGCGTCCAGAATCGGCCGGTAGCCCGTGCACCGGCAGAGGTTGCCGGACAGGGCGTGCAGGTCGAAGCCGTTGGGTCCGACCTCGCCGCGCGGCCCCGGCACGCGCGATCCCGCGTCGCGCGACGCAGCATCGTACGGATCCTCGCTGCGCGATCTCGCGCCGTCGGGTCCTCCCCGGGCGTCGACGACGCGATCGGCGCGGTAATACTCCGCCGCGATCGAAACGACGAAACCCGGTGTGCAGTAGCCGCATTGGGAGCCGCCGTCGGCGGCCATCTCCCGCTGTGCGGGGTGCAGATCGGCGGAGGTGCCCAACCCCTCTGCCGTCACGATCTCCTGCCCCGCGAGCGATGCGACAGGCACCAAGCACGAGTTGATCGCGGTCCACACGCTCGACGCGCCGTCCGAGCCGTTCTCGCCGTCCACACGACTGCCGTCGACGGGTGCAGAACCTCCCGCGGGGGTGACGACCGGCCTCAGCACCAGGATCGCGCAGGCTCCGCATTCGCCCTCGGCGCAACCCTCCTTGGCCCCCGTCAGGCCCTGGGAACGAATCCAGTCCAGCGCGCTGGTGTCCGGAGCGATGCCGTCCAAGGCGTGCCGAATCCCGTTCAGGGTGAGTTCGGGTGTCGACGCCACTGTCAACTCCTTCGTGTCCCGGTCGCGCAGGGCGCCGGCTCTCGGCGAGGCGGACGCATGATCGTTGGTGGCTCGGGACCGCAGGCTCCAGTCCGGACAGCGGTCGCAGGTTGACGAGCAGCCTATGTCGGGCCGGAGGCGAGAACAACGATCAACCGGTAGGCCCCTCTCCGCGCGGGCGGCTGCCCGCGAGAAGAGCGCCGGTACGAGGAGCCTCACTCGGGCAGGGCCCTACCCGGAAGGCCCCACCCGGAACGACCCACCCGGAGGGACCTACCCGGAGGGATCCACCAGGGGGAGGGGGCGCCCGGGCAGAGCACCAAGGGGAGACGCCGGGGGGGCACCAGGGGAGACACGCGGGGGCGCCGAGCCCTGGTGGGACCCGGCGCCCCAGGTGAGGCGTACCGTTCGGCGTCAGCGGGGCGGATCGCCGGCGATGACGTTCGTCACGGAGTCATCGCCGGAACCCTCGCCGGGGTCCGTGGTCGGGGCGGCGGTCGCCTCGGTGTCCTCGCGCCCCGCCGTCTCCGGCAGGGGCAGCGCGAGGAGGCAGAGCACGATCATGATGCCCGCGACCGCGGCGCTGGCCGTCGTGATCTCCTGACCGGTCGACAGCAGCCGCCCCGGAACGGCCATCAGCAGGCCTCCCAGCACGAACTGCGATCCGTTCACCAGCGAGCTGGCCGTGCCGGCGCGGGCGAGCCCCGCGAGCTCGGCCCCCATCGTGAAGGCGAGCATCGAGCTGCCGCCGAACAGGCCCAGCGCCAGGTAGAGCAGCGAGAGGCCCCACCGGCCGGGGTCGGGCAGGAGCGCTGCCGCGAGGATCGCCGCGGACTGGCCCAGCACGCCGACGATGAGGGGCAGCCGGCGCCGGCCGAGGACGTTCGACAGCCTCGCCCACGCCGGGGCGCCGACGGCCAGCCCGAGCCAGATCAGTGAGGTGGCCATCCGTGCTTCGTCCTGAGTAAGGCCGCGGCCCTGGCCCAGCTCCGGGCCCCACACGATGCCGAAGGTGAGCAGACCGCCGAACGAGGCTGCGCCCATGAGCAGGATCGCCCACATGCGGGGGCGGGTCGCCACACCGGCCACGTCGTGCATGACGTTGCGTACAAACTGCCCGGGGCGCGACGGCCAGCCGTGGGTGTCGTCCCACCCGGGGGGATCCCGCAGCAGCAGGACCATGAGCACGAGCAACAGCACGCCGGAGCCAGCCATGACGCGGATCGTCGACTGCCAGTCGAGGACGCCGAGGACGGCGGTGAAGACGTTCTGGTTCACCGCGGCCGACGTGGAGGCGATGAACTGCACCCACGCGAACATCGTGCCGAACAACGCCATGCCGAACCAGACGCCGCCGACGAAGCCGGCGCCGATGAACCCGAAGCTCGCGCCGATCGCGACGAGCACCTGCGAGATCAGCAGCATCGTGAACCCGTTCGCGCCGGCGAAGACGAGCATGCCGGCCACGATGAACACGCACGCCAGCGGGAGGCAACGCCGCGCGCCGACACGGTCCAGGAGCGATCCGGACATCAGCTGGGTGAGGGCGAAGCACCAGGTGTAGACCGACGCGACCAGGCCCACCTGGGTGGGGGTCAGGCTCCGGTCTTCTGCCAGGAGGGGGTTGGTGATCGCGTACGCGGTCTGGAAACCGAACACGAGCACCACGAACAGCACCGCGATGATCCAGGCGGTCCACGCGCGACGTCCCGCGCGGAGGGGGGAGGCAACCTCGGTCATGTCGTTCACCGGCTTTCGAAGGAGACGCCGACGGGAGCCTCGTCGCGGTCATGCACTCTGACCCCGGCGACGTAGGTGGCTTGGACGGCCCGGTCGTCACCGAGCGTGATGAGGACGAAGAGCCGCTCGGCCAGCGACTCGCTGGTGGCGTCCCGCGCGGCCATCAGGGGCGTGGCCCGGGGATCGAGGACGATCAGGTCCGCTTCGTAGCCCGGAGCGATGCGGCCGATCGACTCGCCCAGGCCGAGGACCTGCGCGTTGCCCGCGGTGACCCGGTAGAGCAGCTTGTCGGCGGCCAGGGATTGGTGGTTGAGCTGAGCGACCTTGTACGCCTCCCGCAGCGTGGCCAGCAGGGAGAACGAGGTGCCGGCCCCCACGTCCGTACCGATGCCGACCGACACCGGACGGGCCGGGTCGATCGCGCGGGCCATGTCGAAGAGCCCGGAACCGAGGAAGAAGTTCGACGTCGGGCAGTGGGCGATCGAGGCGCCCCGCTCCGAGAGCACCTCCAGCTCCCGGTCGGACAGGTGGATCCCGTGGCCGAGGACGGCGCGAGGACGGAGCAACCCGTACGAGTCGTAGACGTCTGTGTAGTCCTTCGCCTGCGGGAACAGCTCCTTGACCCAGGCGATCTCGCCGTGGTTCTCGGACAGGTGCGTCTGGATGGCGACGTCGGGGTACTCCGCCGCCAACGCGCCCAGCGCCTCCAGCTGCTCCGGGCTGGACGTCGGGGCGAAGCGGGGAGTGATCACGTAGCTCGCGCGGCCGCGTCCCTCCCAACGCTCCAGCAGGGCCTTGGATTCGTCGTAGGCGCGCTGCGGGGTGTCGCACAGCGCGGGCGGCGCGTTACGGTCCATGCAGGTCTTGCCCGTGAGAATCCGCATACCGCGCTTCTCGGCGGCGGAGAAGAGGGCGTCGACCGAGCCGGGGTGCACGGTGCTGTAGGCCATCGCGCAGGTGGTCCCGTTGCGCACGAGCTCGTCGAGGAAGATCTCGGCGACACGGGCGGAGTGGGCCTCGTCCGCGAACTTGGTCTCGGTGGGGAAGGTGTAGGTGTCGAGCCAGTCGAGCAGCTGCTCGCCGTACGCGCCGATCATCTCCGTCTGCGGGAAGTGCAGGTGGGTGTCGACGAAGCCGGGCATGATCACGCCGTCGTAGCGATCGACGGTGGCGTCGGCCGGCAGCGTGCGCTCAAGCTCTGCGGCGGATCCGGCCGCGCGGATCGTGCCGTCCTCGATGAGGATCAGGCCGTCCGACTCATAGCGCATCGCCTGCTCCGGTGGCACGCTGAAAGGGTCGTCATCGAAGGTGAGAAAAGCTCCGCGGAGGGCGTGGGTCGTCATATCCCTCAGCCTTCCGTGGAATTCTTTTTGGGTCCTGCATTGTTGTGGGCGGGGGTTCGCTGATCGGCGGTGATAGCGAAAATCGGCGCCATGATCGACTCCTGAGGCCCCGGCAGGGCAAGCGTCTGCCGAAGTAGAAGGGTGCATGGTTGGGCGCGTGGTCCGACCGCAGGTTATCCATGCGAACAACGGTCGCGCGATATCACGAACCCTATGGTGGGGTTCCCGCGCGCGACAATGTTGAGGCGAGTTGTTTCTCGGAACTACTTGGTGGTTGGCCTTCGCCAGATCGTCGCCTTCATCGTGCCGCTTCCCTTGGCCGCGCGGCTTGCCCTGGCCGCGAGCGGGAAGGAAGTCCGCCTTCTCGTTGTCAGACCGTGCCCGTGAGCGTCGGCACGCGCTGTTCCGATTCCGGCCCATGTGGAAGGCGGAAGAGCGTCTTTTCCGCGCACTTGCCGAAGAGGTGGTAGCCGGAGCCGCCCTCGCTGATCAGGTCGAGGCAGCGATCGGGGTCGGTCACGACCGTGCCGCCGACCAGGGTCACCCCGCGGCGGAACAGCGGGTCGGGCAGCATGCTCACGGTCGGGCCCGCGAGGGAGACCTGCGCCCCGGGTTTCACGTACGACAACAATTCCGGCAGCGTGTCGTTGAGCAGCGTGACGCCGGTGATGATGACGGCGTCGGCCTGCGGGAGGAACTCGGGGTAGCGGTCGGCGGTGGCGAAGTGGTTCAGCTCGTCGCCTTTGAGCGTGCGCGAGTCGAGTTCCAGGACGGTGTAGTCCACGCCGAGACGCGCGAAACGTTTCAGAGCCGGTACGAGGGCGCCGATGACGACGGCCTTGTCGCCCGGTTCGATCGGCACCTCGTCGAACGCGTCACCGCCGACCTCGAACTCCGGCGCGAGCCCCTGCTGCGTCAGGCGCAGGCTCAGCGCGTTGAGCGTCGCGATGCCCAGCGTCTTCTTGAGCATGTTGTCGCTGGAGATGTCGTCGAGGTATGCCGACGCCGAGCGACCGGACAGTCGGCCCGACATCGGCATCGCGTGGCCGGAGCTCGGGCAGCACACCGCGTCGGGGATCTCCTTGACGGGCGTGAAGCACAGGCCGGCCTCGCCGGTCGACAGCTTCACCCCGCTGAAGAACAGGCCCAGCGTGGCGCGGTCGACGCTGATGCCGTCGAGCTCGGCGCCGAGGATCTCCCGTACGGCCTGGACGGATTCATCGAGGATGGCGTTGGACATGAGGGCGGCCCCCTGCTCTGACGACGTTCGCGATGGCGTCGTTCTTGATTCATGTAGTAAACGACTAATGGATAGGGTACGTCGCGTGCGGGCCCAGGTCCAGGGTGGGTCGTGCCGACCTGGCGGCCGCAGGCCGTGGGCGGGAGATGTACGCGAACGCGCTGGTGGCGGTGGCTGTTTGCTGCCCGTGGGCGGGAGATGTCGGAGGGGACCAGGGGTTTTGTGGGCCGTTGCCGCCCGCGGGCGGGAGATGTACGCAACATTCCAGGTGGGGGTGTGCGGTTGTTGCCCGTGGGCGGGAAATGTACGTGAACGCGCTGGTGGCGGTGGCTGTTTGCTGCCCGTGGGCGGGAGATGTCGGAGGGGACCAGGGGTTTTGTGGGCCGTTGCCGCCCGCGGGCGGGAAACGTACGCGCGATACTGACGCTGCGGCCAGCGCTCAGCCGCGCTCTAGGACCCGGCCGACCTGTGTGGGGCGCTCCAGCACCCGGCCGAGCTGCGTGGCGTGGGCGATCATTACGAACCACATCGGCAGCGCCAGCGCCGAACTCACGCCCAGCGCGGTGACCGCCATCATGAACAGGAGGAAGGCCAGCTCCAGCCGGTAGATCCGCTGCCGCCCCGGTGCGTTGGCGGATTCGATGGCAATTTCGGAACCCACCCGCGGGCCGTCAGCCGGGAGCGCCGGTCGAGGATCGTCACCAGGGAGCGCCGGTCGAGGTTCGTCACCAGGGAGCGCCGGTCGAGGATCGTCATCGGAGAGCATGGACCGCGGGTCGTCACCGGGCAGCGTCGGTCGTGGGTCACTAAGCAGCGTCGGTCGCGCGGGGCGCAGCGCACGCCAGGCCAGAACGCCCAGCAGTACGGCGAACGATGTGAACACCACGATCCCGTACTGGCTCAGAATCTCCACGAACGCGTTGTGCACGTTGATCGCCTGATTGCTGACGTCCCGAGGCAACTCGGTGGCCAGCCGCGTCTCGAACGTCCCCGCGCCGGTGCCTAGCCAGGGGTGCTCCCACCAATACCGCAGACCGGTCCGGGACAGCGCGATCCGCAAGGAGTCGGAGGAGGCGACCTCGCTGTCGCTCGGGATGAGAAGCCGCGCCAGCGGGTTGCGTTCCCGCAGGCTCGGGACGAGCACGGTGACGGCGATGAGGATCGCGACCGCGCCGGCCGCCACCGCCCCGCCCACCACCGCGCCGCTCCGCACTTTGCCGCGCGCCACCGCCCCGCCCACCACCGCGCCGCTCCGCACTTTGCCGCGCGCCACCGCGCCGCTTCGCACTTCGCCGCCCGCCACCGCGCCGCTCCGCAGTTCGCCGCCCGCCACCGCCCCGTCCCGGACCGCGCCGCCCCGGACCGCACCGAGGCGACCTGCCGTCGGCGTGGCCCGGGAACCAGCGCCCAGCCCCGCGGCCGATCCCACCCCGGATCGCCGTACCAGGACGGCCAGCGCTACGAGCGTCTGCATCATGATGGCCAGGAAGGCGGCGCGGCTGCCGGTGCTGTAGGCGATCCCGGCTGCCACGCCGGCCGACGCGACGAGGAAGCCCGCCAGCGGTTTCGGCGGCCGGTCGAGCGCCCAGACCAGCAGCACGCCGACCGCGCAGGCGAGAACGCTGGCGTAGTTGTTCGGGTTCTGGAAGGGGCCCGCCGGGATGTGCGGCGCGAAGGACCACACCCCCCACCGCGTGGTGATGATGTGCTCGTCGGTGATGATCTCGCGCAGCGCGACCGGCGCGGTCGTCCACACGACGACGAGCCACGTGGCCCGGAACGCGAGGACCCCGCGCCGGGTTCCCCCCGCGAGGAGCAGCATCGCGCCCGTCACCACGGCCGCGAGCGCGAGCTGCGTCACCTCGTCCCGACCGCTCAGCGCGGGCACGTCGATCGGGTGTTTCATGCCCGAGGCCACCTGCTCCAGCTCGTGGGCCAGGCCCACCGGGTCCGGCGCGGGCATCGGCGCGGGGCGCAACGTCCACGGCAGCGAGGCCGCCCATACGATCCAGAACGCGAGCCAGGCCCACACCGTGCGCGAGCGCCACCAGCGGGACCGGACCAGCGCGCCGAGCACCAGCGCCGCGACGATCGCGCCCAGCGGCAGCGCCACGAGACGCCCGGCCCCGCGCACCCAGGGGCTCAGCTGGGTCGTCCAGGCCAGGGCCACCCCGAGCAGGACGATCACGTACGGGTGCAGGCGCGAGAGCTGGCGCAGGGTCACGGCCGGGGGCGCAGGCCGGACCACTGCTCGTGGCGGCGATGCGTGGACAGGATGAAGTTGACCGCGCGCTGCGAGCAGTTGTCGATCGCGTAGTCCGTGGGCACGACGGGGTGCACGTCCCCCCGGTAATCCCCCTGGGCGAGCACGGCGGCCAGCCCCTCCAGTACGTTCTCCGGGTCCAGGCCGGTCATCACGATGCACCCGGTGTCCAGCGCCTCGGGCCGCTCGATGGAGTCCCGCAGCGTGACCGCGGGGAAGCCCAGGATCGACGACTCTTCGCTGATCGTCCCCGAGTCGGAGAGCACGGCCAGGGCCTCGGTCTGCAGCCGTACGTAGTCGATGAACCCCAGCGGCTTGTGGAAGACGATCTGCTCGGGCAGGGCGCGGCCGGTGGCCTCGGCGAGGGCGTCAAGGCGCTTGCGAGTGCGCGGGTGGGTGGACACGAGCATCGGCACGTCGTACGCGCGCTGCGCCGCCTCCAGGCAATCCAGCAGCGCCCCGAGCCGCGCCGGGTCGTCGACGTTCTCCTCCCGGTGGGCGCTGACCAGCAGGAACTCGCGGCGCGTCAGCCCCAGCTCGCCGAGCACCCCGGAGGCCTCGAACTGCGCCGCGTGGTGCAGCAGCACCTCCTTCATCGGGGAACCCGTCAGCAGGATCCGCCGCGGGTGCATGCCCTCGGCCAGCAGGTTGCGCCGCGCGTGCTCGGTGTAGACGAGGTTGTAGTCGCTGACGTGGTCGACCATCCGCCGGTTGGTCTCCTCCGGCACGTTCAGGTCGAAGCAGCGGTTGCCCGCCTCCATGTGGTAGACGGGCACCTTCATCCGGCGGGCCATCAGCGCGGCGATGCAGCTGTTGGTGTCGCCGAGCACGAGCAGCGCGTCGGGGCGCACCTCCTCGATCGCCTGCTCGGTCTTGGCCAGCACCCCGCCGAGCACCGCCCCGAGCGAGCCCGTGTCGACCTCCAAGAACCGGTCGGGTTTGCGGATCCCCATCTCCTCGAAGAAGATCCCGTTGAGCTCGTAGTCGTAGTTCTGGCCCGTGTGCACCAGCACGTGGTCGCAGGTGTCGTCGAGGCGGGCCATCACCCGGGACAGGCGGATGATCTCGGGGCGGGTCCCGACGACGGTCATGACGGTGGTCATCGCGCGCTCACCGCAGCACTTTCTCGGGGTAGGTGTCGGGGTCGGCCGGGTCGTACAACTCGTTGATCCAGAACAGCGTCAGCATCTCGTCGTCGCCCGTGTTGGTGATCGAGTGGGTCCACAGGGTCGGCATGTCGACCGCCACCGGGTGGGCCCCGTCGACCGGGATCTCGACCAGCTCGTCGGAGCAGGTCCGGCGCAGCCGGATGACGCCGGTGCCGCGCACCACGACGAACCGTTCGACCTTGCGGAAGTGGAAGTGGTCGCCCCGGGTCACGCCGGGCACGGTGGTGGAGAACGAGCTCTGGCCCGCGCCGCCGTGCTGGCGCAGCGTCTCCACGAACGCGCCGCGCGCGTCGGCGTGGGGGGTCAGCGCGTACGAGCGTCGCCCCTGGTCCCACATCGCCGCGCGCAGCGTGTTGAACAGCCGCACGTCCACCGCGTCGTCGAGGGCCGGGATCTGGCCGGCGGCGTAGACCTGGTGGAAGGCCGCGAGCCGCTCCGCGACCCAGGAGATCCCCAGCGGCACCCAGGCGGTCGGACGCACCAGCGCCGCCGGATCGGGTTCCACGGCTGCGGCGAGCAGGTCGGCGACCGCGTCCTGCACGTGCAGCATCGGGATCTCCCGGTCGCCGCTGACCTGCGGCGGCTTCCCGGCGGCGACGCGGTGGGCGAACGTCGCCACGAAGCTGTTGTAGTCCGGCCGCCCGTGCTCACCGTAGAGGTTGGGGAGGCGTACCTCCACGAACTCGCGACCGCAGCGCTCCGCCGCCTGCGCGAGCCGCTGCGCGGCGCGTCGCTTGCCCACCCCGTACGGGGTCTCCGTGTCCCCGCTCAGGTCGGCCTGCAACGACCCGGCGACCACAACCCGCGCGCTCGAACCGGTGTCTTCCAGGGCGCGGGCGAGCCGGTCGGCGAGCGCGACGTTGCCCTCCCGGACCTCGTCGTCGTGGTCGGCGCGGTTGATGCCCGCGATGTGCAGCACGGCGTCGGCGCCGCTCACCGCGTCTTCGAGGGCTCGCCCCGCGAACGCCGCCCGGTCGATGGGGACCGCCTCGACGCCGTCGAGGGTGGCGATCCGGGCCAGGGTGTGCCAGCCGAGGAAGCCCGCCGCTCCGGTCACGACGATGCGCGTCACGGCGCGCCCCCCGCGAGGGCCCGGATCTCGGGCAGCGTCCACAGCAGCTCCTTGGTGGCGGCCACGTCGAGGCGCTCCGTGTTCTCGGAGGTGTAGTCGGTGAGCTGGGACACCTGCGGGGTGCCCTCCTCGAAGTACTGCTCGTACTGCATCGAGCGGGCGTCCACTCCGACCCGGTAATAGTCGCCGCGGTCCTCCGCCTTCGCCATCTCCTCGACCGACAGCAGCGTCTCGTGCATCTTCTCCCCGTGCCGGGCGCCGATCACCCGGATCGGGTGGTCCGGCCGGTCGAGCAGCTCGGCCACGGCGCGGGCCAGCACCTCTACCGTGCTCGCGGGCGCCTTGCGGACGAACAGGTCGCCGGGGGCGGCGTGGGTGAACGCGTACACCACCAGGTCGACGGACTCCTCCAAAGACATCAGGAAGCGCGTCATGTGCGGCTCGGTGAGCGTCAGCGGCGTCCCCGTCTGGATCTGCTGGACGAACAGCGGGATGACCGAGCCGCGCGAGTACATCACGTTGCCGTAGCGGGTGATCGAGATGGTGGTGGGGCTGTCCGGGTATTGCCGCGCGAACGCCTGCGCTTGCTTCTCCATCAGGGCCTTGGTCATGCCCATCGCGTTGACCGGGTAGACCGCCTTGTCCGTCGACAGGCACACGACCGAGCGGACCCCGGCCGCCGCGGCGGCGTCGATGACGTGCCCGCTGCCGAGGACGTTGGTGCGCACGGCCTGCATCGGGAAGAACTCGCAGCTCGGCACCTGCTTCAGCGCCGCCGCGTGGAACACGTAGTCGACCCCTGCGAACGCGGCCGCGCAGGACTCGGGGTCGCGGACGTCGCCGAGGAAGAAGCGCAGCCGCGGGTCCGCGAACCGCAGCCGCATGTCGTGCTGCTTGGCCTCGTCGCGGCTGAAGATGTGCACGCAGCCGACGTCGGAGCGCAGCAGGTGACGGGCCATCGTCGCGCCGAACGACCCCGTGCCCCCCGTGATCGCCACGGTCGTCCCGGCCATCGCGGCCAGGCCCGCGCGGGTGCCGGCGACGGGTGCGTCGAGAGGGGCGTCGACGGGGGCGGCCGCGGGGGAGGAGGCCTGCGGGCTCATGATCGGGGGCTCCTGTCGGTCAGGGGAGGCGCCGCGCGTACGGGGGTCCGTGGGGGGCGGTTGTCCGCCGGGCGCTCGGGCACCGGGGTCGCCGTGGCGGCTCCTTCCGCGGCGGGCGGTTCCCCGGCGGCGGGCTGTACCCCCCTGGCGGCGGGCTGTACCCCCCTGGCGGGCTGTTCCCCCGCCGGGGCGGGGCCACCGAGCGGCGAGCCGGCCGCGCTCACCGGGTGCGTCCCGTGCGCCGGTTCGACACGGTCGGCGTCCGCGCCGAGGGCCGCACCCCGCATCCACTCGTACGCGGAAACCGCGTCGTGCAGCGGGGCGGCGCGCACGAGCGCCGGCTCCAGGGCGGGCACGTCCACCGCCTCGACCAGGGGGTGCCCGGTGCCGCGCCGCCCCTCCGCGCCGGCGAAGAGGTCCTCCCCGAGCTTCTCGCCCGGCCGGAGCCCGGTGAAGACGATGTCCACCTTCTTGCCGGACATCCGGATCAGGGTCCGCGCGACCTCGACGATCTTGACCTGCTCGCCCATCTCCAGCACCATCACCTCCCCGTCGTGGCCGATCGCGCCCGCCTGGAGGACCAGCTGGCAGGCCTCGGGGATCAGCATGAAGTAGCGCTGCACCTCGGGGTGGGTGACGGTGACGGGACCTCCGGCGGCGATCTGCGCGGTGAACGCGTGCAGCATCGAGCCGCGGGACCCGAGCACGTTGCCGAACCGGACCGAGACGTAACGCCCCGGCTGCGTCCGGGCGAAGTGGCTGGTCAGCCGCTCGGTGACCCGCTTGCTGTAGCCGAGGGTGCTGGTCGGGTCGGCCGCCTTGTCGGTGGAGACGTTGACGAACACGTCGACGCCCGCGTCGGCGGCGGCGGTGAGCACGTTGAGGGTGCCGGTCACGTTCGTCTTCCACGCCTCCAGCGGGAAGGACTCCAGCAGCGGCAGGTGCTTCAGGGCCGCGGCGTGGAACACGACCTGCGGCCTCGCCTGGGCGAAGACCAGCGCCAGGCACTCGGGGTCGCGGATGTCCGCGAGCAGCACGTCGTCGGAGTCGAGCAGCCCCTGCCCGGTCAGGCTCATCTGCGTGGCCTGCAGGCCGGACTCGTCGCGGTCCAGCAGGTAGAGACGCTCGGGGGAGAACCGGGCGATCTGCCGGCACAGCTCGGAGCCGATCGACCCGCCCGCTCCCGTGACGAGGATCCGCTTGCCCTGCAGCTGGGCCGCGATGGTGGTGGTGTCGAGCTGCACCGGCGGCCGGCTCAGCAGGTCGGTCAGGTCGAGGTCGCGCAGGTCGCGCACCCCGCCCCCGGAGGCGGTCCGGGCCGACTCCTCGTCGGGGTCGAGCAGTTCGGACAGCGAGGGCAGGATCTTCACGGCCAAGCCCGCTTCGTGCGCGGCTTCGGAGAGCTCCCGCAGGTCCGCGGACCCGGCGTGCGGCGCCGCGATGATGAGCATGCTGGCGCGCTCGCGCGCCGCGACCTCCACGACGTCGGTCTTGCTGCCCCGCACCGGGATCCCCTCGATCCGCAGCCGCCCGCGCTCCTTGGTCTCGTCGAGGATCGCGACGGGGATGATCCCGGCGTCGGCCTCGCGGATCGCGCTCTTGATCAGCCGACGGCCGGTGTCGCCGGCGCCGTAGACGATCGCCCGCGCGCCGACGTCGCGGCCGCGGATCTCCTTCGTACGAAACGAGCGGAACGCCAGCCGCAGCGCGCACGCGCCGAGCAGCGCGAAGCCACCGCCCTGCACGGGCGCGGAACGGGGCAGGTAGGTGGGATGCCAGAAGAAGTAGACGACCAGGAACGCGACGATGGTCGTGACGACCATCGAGCGGGCGAGGTCGAACGTCTCCTCGTAGGAGCCGCGGGTGTGGCTGACCCGGTACGGGCCGAGCAGAGTGCCGAACAGCAGCTGGCCCAACCCGCACCCGACGCCGAGGATGAGGGCGTTGCTCACCACGCCAGCGGGGGAGACAACTCCGTTGAGGACGTCATAGCGCAACAACACGGTGGCCACGATCGCCACGATCCAGATCACGACGTCCGCGAAAGCCCAAAACCACCTCCGCACACGGGCTTTCGCCACGGACGACTGCACCGGCACCAATCCTCCCTGGGGCACGCTGGTTGCCGGTCCAGCCTAACGCCGCCCGCGCCGGGCGCCGTGGCGCCTCACCGGACGCCGCGCCGTGACGCCTCGCAGGACGCGTCGTGACACCTCGCCGGACACGCCGTGACGCCTCGTCGGACGCCGCGGCGCCGTCTCGTCGGACGCGGTCCTGTCGGCGGCGGCGGTTCGTTAGGCTTTCGGGCATGCTTGCCGTCTATGCCGCCAGCCAATCCATGAGCGAACCGCTCGAGGGCCTCGTGGTGGGGGATGTGCCCGAACCGCAGCCGGACCTCGGCTGGACGATGGTGACGATGAAAGCCGCCTCGCTCAACCACCACGACCTGTGGTCGCTGATGGGGGTGGGGCTGCCGGCCGAGCGGCTGCCGATGATCCTCGGCTGCGACGGGGCAGGTGTCACCGACGACGGCCGCGAGGTGATCCTGCACGCGGTGGTGGCCTCCCAGGGGTGGTCGGGGGACGAGACCCTCGACCCGCGTCGAACCCTGCTGTCCGAGCTGCACCCCGGGACGTTCTCCGAGCGGGTCGCGATCCCGACCAAGAACCTCGTCGACAAGCCAGACGGCATGAGCTGGGAGGTCGCGGCGACCCTGCCGACGGCCTGGCTGACCGCGTACCGGATGTTGTTCAACGGCGCCGGCCTGACCCCGGGCTCGCTCGTGCTCGTGCAGGGCGCAGGCGGCGGCGTGGCCACCGCCTGCATCCAGCTCGGGGTGGCGGCGGGCCTGCGGATCTGGGTGACCAGCCGCAACGAGGACAAGCGGGGCCAGGCGCTGGCGCTCGGCGCGGAGGCCGCGTTCGACTCCGGGGAGCGACTGCCCGAGAGGGTCGACGCGGTGATGGAGACCGTCGGCGCGGCCACCTGGTCACACTCGGTCAACGTGCTCCGGCCCGGCGGGACGATCGTGATCTCCGGGGCGACCAGCGGGGACGCGCCGACCCGCGCGGAGCTCACCAAGATCTTCTTCCGCCAGCTCCGGGTGGTCGGTTCCACGATGGGCAACCGGCACGAGCTGGAGCGGCTGACCCAGCTGGTGACCCGCCGCGGGATCAGCCCGCAGATTCAGGAGGTCATCCCGCTGGCCGAGGCCCGCCGCGGCTTCGAGCGGCTCGCCTCCGGCGACACGTTCGGCAAGATCGTCTTCACGATGTCGTGACGTCCCCGTCCCGACCCGAGGACCCCGGCCCCTGATCTCGTACGCCGCGGCGCCGCGACCGCACGATCGCGCGTCACGCCCGCGCGGGTACACCCGTACGACATCTGGGCGCGCACCGTGCGCGCACCCCGCGCGCCTACCCTGCTCGAAAAACCTGCTCGGACACCCTGCACGCACACCCTGCACGCACACCCGGAGGAAACATGACGACCATCGATGCCGCCCTCTACCACAAGCTCGTCGCCGACCCGGTGGCCGACTGGCTGGGCATCGAGATCACCGACCTGCACGCCGGCTACTGCAAGGCGACCATGCCGGTGACCTCCCGGCACCTCAACATCGCCGGCACCGCGCACGGCGGCGTGACGATGCTGCTCATCGACGTGGTGCACTCGGCGGTCAGCAACAGCCACGGCACGCTGGCGGTGGCACAGGACGTGCACACCGAGTTCCTCAACGGGGGCTTCGAGGGCGATCTGCTGGTGTGCGAGGGCACGGAGATCAACCGGACCAAGCGCGCCGCCGTCTACCGCATCGACGTGACCGCGGTCCAGCGGGCCGACGGCCGGCCGGACCAGCTCATCGCCACCGCCCTGGCCCGCGTCTTCCGGATCGGCAAGCCGTGGGTCACCGACGAGGGAGCGGCCCACCCGGCCGAGGGCTGACCGGTCGGGGACCGGCGCCTAGGCTCCTGCCTATGAGCCGAGAGAGCGACCTTGCGAAGCTGGTCGGGCAGGCCCGACTCGCGTACGACCGAGGGGCGAGGGTCTTCGCCGCCAAGCTGAAGCTGAGCGCCTGGAATCCGCCGGAGCACGGCGAGATCGAGATGTTCGGGGAGAGCATCGAGGCGGTGGAGGGGCAGGGCTGGCGCCTCGACCAGTGGGAGGTCGCCGCCGACTCCGGCGGGGCGGCCTGCGGTTATCCCCTGTTTCGGCGGGCCGACGCCGGAATCCAGGACCGCATCTAGCCGCATCGAGTCCCTCTCGCCGTGTCTAGCGGCGTCTAGCCGGGTTCGTCCAGCACCCGCCGGATCCTGCAGAACGCGTCGCGCAGGATTTCCGCGACGTCGGCGAGCTGATCGGCGGTCGGCGGCCCCGGGTGGCCGCTGGTGTGACCGCTGGTGTGACCGCCGAGCCTCCCGACGGTCCGCACCAGGACGTGGATCGAGTCGGGATCCCGGATCAGATCGGTCACCAGCGCCCTGAGCAGCGGCTCGGTGGCGCCCGGCGGCCCGGGCGCGCCCGGCTCGTCGGCGAGACGGCGCATGTCGTGAGCCAGCCGCCGCGCGGCGGCCGCCAAGAGTTCTTCCAGGGCCACGACCTCGTCGCGACGGGTCTCCAGCTCCTGCCGCCCGGCGCTCGTGAGCCG
Source organism: Austwickia sp. (assembly GCA_039812465.1). Lineage (GTDB taxonomy): Bacteria > Actinomycetota > Actinomycetes > Actinomycetales > Dermatophilaceae > Austwickia. The sequence continues at coordinate 18,680 of JBDIAS010000044.1, forward strand.
GTAGGTCGACTTGCGGCCCTCGTCGGAGCGCTCGACCAGTCCCACCGCCTGCAGCTTGGCCAACCGCGGATAGATCGTGCCGGCGCTGGGGCAGTAGAGCCCGTCGAAGCGCGCCTGGAGGTCGCGGATGATCTCGTACCCGTGCAGGGGGCGCCGCTCCAGCAGCACGAGCATGTAGAGGCGGAGTTGACCGTGCCCGAAGACCGCACGCATCGGTGACCCCCTCCCGCGCCGACCAGATCTCGCCTGGGTAGCGATCGCGCGGACGGCTGTTGTGTCAACCACGGGAACCGTAAGACGGGCCGCGGGCTCTCGCAACAGGAGGTTCACGCGCAGCGGGGCACGCGTACCCCGCCACGTCGCACTCAGGCAGTGCGGTCGGGTGAGGCGGCGTCGGCGTCGCGTGACTCAGCGTCGGGGTCGCCCGACGCGCTCAGATGACGGCGCGCGTCAGGGGGCGATGCGCAGCCAGTGCTCCCAGCCGCCGTGCAGCACCAGCCAGGCCAGCAGGCCGTAGCCCGCCTGGCCGGGGTGGCGCTGGTCCACCGACGCCGTGAGCTCAGAGAGCCACTGGTCGTGCTCCAGCAGCGGGTAGTAGCAGTCGACGTACGGCACGCTGCGCCGCCCGCACACGTCGGACTGCGCCTCGACCAGACCCTCCAGGCGACGGTTCAGCTCCGGGTCGAGGGTCGGCGGCGGACCGACCACGAACGGGGAGATGCCGCGGGCGGTCGCGTCGTCCAGCATGTTCGCCAGGTTGAGGCGGGAGCGCGCGGTGGTTAGGTCCTCGTCGAGGTCGCACTGCCCGACCCCGATCACCAGGCGGCGCTCGCGGCGCTCGGCCCAGCGGGGGAGCCCCTCGGGGCGCCACCGAGTCAGCAGGTCGCCGGAGGATTGGCCGCGGATGCCCAGGTTGTATGCGGTGACGTCCAGGTCGGGGTGCGCGGTGCGCGCCACAACGCGGCTCACCCAGCCGAGCGCCTTGGGGTCGCCGTAACCGGAGATGAACCCGTCCCCGACGAAGACCAGGCCGACGTCGCGCGGTCCGTCGGCGGCGATGGCCTCTGCGCTGGCGATGAACTCCATCGGGGCGTCGTGCTCGTCGTCGTACGTCATGCCTGCCTACTCACCCTGTCCACATCACTCGTCGTCGTCCAGGCGGGCCAGCCACGTCGCCAGCCGCTCGATCGGCACCTCGAACTCCGGGTGCAGGTCTACGAACGTGCGTAGCTGATCGGCCAGCCACTCCAGCGTGATCTCCTCGTCGCCGCGCCTGCTCGCCAACTCCTCAATGCCGCGGTCGGTGAAGTACACACCGGCATTCTGCCCCACCGGGGCTGCGGGCCGGGCATCGGAGAGTGCGAGCCCCGCGAGTCCGTACCCCTGTTCCGGCACGCCGGAGTGGGAACAGGGGTACGAACGCCGGGCCGGGGTGCTCCCCGGCGGCCCGGTCTCGGCGGCTCAGCGGTCGAACGCCCCGGCCAGGAGCTCGTCGCGCTCGATGTCGTGCTTCTTGTGGGAGCCGGCCGACGGGGAGGCCGACGCCGGTCGGGACACGACCCGCAGCGGCCGGTTCTCGCCGTGCTCGGCGAGCAGCCCCGGCAGGTTCAGCCACATGAACGGCCACGCGCCCTGGTTCTCCGGCTCGTCCT
>JBDIAS010000045.1:0-20273 GCA_039812465.1 Austwickia sp.
CGTCGCCGTACGGGTCGCCGCCGTACAGGTCGTCACGGCCGTCATCCACGTCGGGGATGATCATCGTGCCGATGCCCTCCCCCGTGAAGACCTCCAGGAGCAGGGAGTGCGGCGAGCGTCCGTCGATCACGTGGGCCTGGGGCACGCCGCCCTCGACGGCCCGCACGCACGCCTCCAACTTCGGCACCATCCCGGAGTCGACCCGCGCGAGCAGGGTGCGGGCGTCGCCGACCGGCAGCTCGGAGAGCAGGCTCGCGGGGTCCGGCCAGTTCGCGTAGACGCCCTCGACGTCGGTGAGCACCACGAGCTTGCGGGCGCGCAACGTGACGGCCAGCGCGGAGGCGGCCGTGTCCGCGTTGACGTTCAGGACGCCGTCGGCGCCGATCTCCGGGGCGATCGTCGAGACCACGGGGATCCGGCCGGCCGCGAGGATGTCCTCCACCGCCGAGGGGTTCACGTGGACGACGTCGCCGACCAGCCCGATGTCCTCGACCGCGCCGTCGACGACCGCGCCCCGACGCACGGCCCCGAAGAGCCCCGCGTCCTCCCCCGACAGGCCGACCGCGATCGGGCCGTGGTCGTTGAGCAGCCCGACCAACTCGCGGCCGACCTGGCCGACCAGCACCATGCGGACCACGTCCATGACCTCGGGGGTGGTCACCCGCAGGCCCCCCTTGAACTGGCTGTCGATGCCGAGCCGCTTGAGCATCGCCCCGATCTGCGGGCCGCCGCCGTGCACGACGACCGGGCGCAGCCCCGCGTAGCGCAGGAAGGCCACGTCCTGGGCGAACGCCCGCTTCAGGTGCTCGTCGAGCATGGCGTTGCCGCCGTACTTGATGACCACCAGCGCCCCGCGGAAGCGCTGCAGCCAGGGCAGGGCGTCGACGAGGGTCTGCGCCTTGCCGGCGGCGACCGCCAGGGTGGTCTTGTCGCGCAGCGTCGCGAGGTGGCGGCTGGCGGCGCGGTGCCGCTCGTCGTCGCGTGGCACCGCGACCGGGCGATATAGCGGCCCGCTGGCCGCCGGGTCCGGCGACGCGCCGCCGCGGTGGTGGGTGTTCTCGCTCATGGGTGTCGTCTCGCTCAGGTGGTGTAGGCCGAGTTCTCGTGGACGTAATCGTGGGTGAGGTCGTTGGTCCAGACGGTCGCCTGCGCGTCGCCGGCCTTCAGGTCGATCTCGACGCGGACCTCCCGGTCGGTGAGGTCCACCAGCGTGCGGTCCTCGCCGACCCCGCTGTCGCGGCACACCCAGACGCCGTTGACCGCCACGTCGAGGCGGGTGGCGTCGAAGGCCGCGCGGGTGGTGCCGACCGCGGAGATGATGCGACCCCAGTTCGGGTCGCGCCCGAAGATCGCGCACTTGAAGAGGTTGCTGCGGGAGACGGCGCGCGCCACGTCGACCGCGTCGTCCTCGCTGGCGGCGCGCCGGACGATGATGGCGATGTCGTGGGCCGCCCCCTCCGCGTCCCGGATCAGCTGCTGGGCGAGGTCGTCGCAGACCACGCGCAGCGCCTCGGTGAGGTGGCCCGGCTGCGGCCGGACGCCGGAGGCGCCGGAGGCGAGGACCACCACGGTGTCGTTGGTCGACATGCAGCCGTCGGAGTCGATCCGGTCGAACGTCGTACGCGTCGCCTCCCGCAGCGCCGGCTCGAGCTCCTCATGGGTGACGTCGGCGTCGGTCGTGAGCACCACGAGCATCGTGGCGAGCCCCGGCGCGAGCATGCCCGCGCCCTTGGCCATCCCCCCGACAGACCAACCGTCGGCGCGGTGCCAGGACTGCTTGGACACGGTGTCCGTCGTCATGATGGCCTGCGCCGCGTCACCGCCCCCGTGCCCGCTCAGCTCGCTCGCGGCGCGATCGACGCCGGGCAGCAGCAGGTCCATCCGCAGCCGCTCCCCGATGATGCCGGTCGAGCACACGACCACGTCCCCGGCCGAGCAGCCCAGCACCTCCGCAGCCCGCTCTGCCGTCGTATGGGTGTCGGCGAACCCCTCGCGACCGGTGCACGCGTTGGCGCCGCCCGAGTTGAGGACGACGACGTCCGCGCGCCCGTCGGTGAGCACCTGCCGACTCCAGGTGACCGGCGCCGCCTCCACGCGGTTCGAGGTGAAGACGCCAGCTGCCGCGTAGCGCGGCCCGTCGTTGACGACGAGCGCCACGTCGGGGCGCCCCGAGGCCTTCAGGCCCGCCGTGACCCCCGACGCCCGGAACCCCGCCGGCCCGGTGACGCTCATGGCGCCACCCCCACGGTCGGCAACCCCGCCGTCTCCGGCAGGCCGAGCGCGATGTTCAGGCACTGCACGACCGCGCCGGCTGTGCCCTTCGTCAGGTTGTCCTCGGCGGCCACCACGACGACCCGGCCGGCGTGCTCGTCGACCGCCAGCTGCAGCGCGACGAGGTTGCTGCCCAGGACGTCCCCGGTCGCAGGCCAGCGCCCCGCGGGGAGGAACCGTACGAACGGCTCGTCGGCGTACGCGTCCTCCCAGGCCGCCCGGACGCTCGCGGGGTCCACCCCCGGCGCGAGACGGGCCGTGCACGTGGCCAGGATCCCCCGCGGCATCGGGGCCAGCGTCGGCGTGAACGAGCAGGTCACGGTCGTGCCGGCCGCCCGGGAGAGGTTCTGCTCGATCTCCGGCGAGTGCCGGTGGCCGCCGCCCACGCCGTACGGGCTCATCGACCCCATCACGGGAGACGCGAGCAGGTGCGGCTTGAGCGCCTTGCCCGCGCCCGAGGTCCCGGACGCGGCGACGATCACCACGTCGTCGGGCTCCAGCAGCCCGGCCGCAAGGCCCGGCGCCAGCGCGAGCGAAATCCCCGTCGGATAGCACCCCGGCGCGGCGATCCGGCGAGCGCCGACCAGCTCAGCCCGCAGCTTCCCGCCCCCGGCCAGCGGCAGCTCCGGGAGGCCGTAGGGCCAGGAACCCGCGTACGGGGTGTCGTAGAACCGCTCCCAGACGGCGGCGTCCCGCAGCCGGAAGTCGGCGCCGCAGTCGATCACCACGATGTCCTCGGGGAGCTGCGCGGCGAGGGCCGCGGACGCTCCGTGCGGCAGCGCGAGCACGACCGCGTCGTGGTCCGCGAGCGTCTCCGGCGTGGTCTCCGCCAGCACGATGTCGGCGTAGGGGAACAGATGCGGGTGGTGGTCGGCGAGCGGTGTCCCGGCGTTGGCCGACGCGGTGAGCGCGCCCACCTCGACGTGCGGATGCGCCGCGAGCAAGCGCAGCACTTCCCCCCCGGCGTACCCGCTGGCCCCAGCCACAGCGATTGACGTCATGCGGATAAATATACACACCGATGCAAGGTCATGCAGTCGGCGGGAGTCGGCGGGCAACGCCCCAGACGTTCCGCCCCCGCCTTCGGGCGGAGTTCAGTCCGGCCGCCGTGTGGGTCGCGTCCGGTCAGGCGACCGGGTCGCCCGGCCCGTACGGGATGAGGGACACGGTGCGGGCCAGCGGATCCAGACCGGCCGCGGCGGCGCGCAGGGACGCGACCGAGTCCACGCCGGCGCGCACGAACCGCCCCGACCAGGCGTCCAGCTCACCCGACGCCAGCGCCAGGGCCAACTCGCAGACGTCCGCCGGATCTGTCCACTCCGTGCGCTGGTCGTGCGCGCGCATCGCTCGCGTCATGTCGGTGGACACGACGCCCGGCATCAGGTCGAACGCGAAGACGCCGCGGCCCTGCCCGGACAGGTGCGTCGATCCCGTGATCCGCGCGAGCGCGGACTTGGCCACGTAGTAGGCGCTGCCGACGCGGCCCGGCTTCGTCCCCGAGCCGGAGTTGAGGTTGATGATCCGGCCCCGCCCGCGGTCCAGCATGGACGGCAGCACGGTGCGGGTGAAGAGGTACGGGCCGAGGACGTCCACCTCGAGCGTGCGCCACCACTGCCCCGGGTCCGACTCCTCGATCGGGACCTCCGCGTCGGTGACCCCCGCGTTGTTGACCAGCACGTCGATCGCGCCGTCGGCGGCCAACACGCCGGCCACGAAGTCCCGTACCGCGGCCTCGTCGCTCACCTCCACCGCCGCGATCTGGGGGCCGCCCGGCCCCGCGGCCCGGCCGCGTGCGGAGCAGCCCCGCACCGCGTAGCCCGCCCGCTCGAACGCTTCCGCCAGGTGCGCGCCGATCCCCCGGGAGGCGCCGGTCACCACCGCCACCGGTCGGCCCGCCGCGCCGCCCCCACGCTCGGGCGAGCTCGGTCCAGAACGAGCGCCAGAACGAGATCCAGGGCCAGAACCGGGCGCAGGCCCCGACCCGGGCCCAGGCCTTGCCGACGCGGTCACGCCCGCTGCTCCGCGCCGAGGGTCTGAGCGGCCTGGGCCACCGCCCGGTCGCGGGCCGCCGACACCTCCTGTGTGGTCAGCGTGCGGTCGGCCGCGCGGAACGTGAGCCGGTACGCGAGCGACTTGCGGCCTGGCCCGACCTGCTCCCCGCGGTAGACGTCGAACAGCGCGACGGCCTCCAGCTCCGACCCCGCGCCCGCGCGCAGCGCGTCCTCCACGTGGGCGGCGGGGGTCTCCTCGGCAACCACGAGGGCCACGTCGGTGTTGGCCAGCGGGTACGTGGACAACGGGGTGGCCTGCACGGCCGCTCCGCCCGCGGCGATCAGCGCGTCGAGGTCCAGTTCGCCCGCGCAGGTCCGCGGGGGCAGCTCGAGCGCGAGGCACACCGACGGGTGCAGCTCGCCGGCGTAGCCGACGAGCGCGCCGGAGTCCGTGACCAGGCGGGCGCACCGACCCGGGTGCCACGGTGCCCGCTCGCGCTCGGCCTGCGGGCGCAGCGCGACCCCGAGGGCGCGGCCGAGGCTCACCGCGTAGGAGATCGCGTCGCCCGCCACGTAGGTGCGGGCCGGGCCGTACGGGTCCGCGGGCTCCGCGGCACCGGTCAGCGCCCACGCCGCGTGCACCGGCTGGGTCGGCACCGCGGCCAACATCGCCTCCAGCACCGCCGGCTCCGGTCGGACGCCCACCGGCGCCAGCGGCGCACGCGGGCCGCCGTCACGGGCGTGGAACACCGCGCCGACCTCGAAGAGCCCCACGTCGCGCAGGCCCCGGCCCACGTTGAGCCGTAGCGTCGCGAGCAGCGAGTCGAGGATCCCCGTGCGCAGCAGGGGGTGCGTGTCCGCCAGCGGGTTCGCCAGGCGCACCGCCCGCCGGCGTTCGTCGTCCGCGGCGTAGCCGAGGTGGTCGAACACCTCGGGCGCGATGAACGGGTACGACCAGACCTCGGCCAGGCCCAGCCCCGCGAGCACCGCGCCGGTCGTCCGCGCGCCCCGCTGCGACCGGGTCAGGCCGCGACCGCCCGGGGCGACCGGCAGGACCGACGGGATGTGCTCGTAGCCCCGCAGCCGCGCGACCTCCTCGATCAGGTCCGGGCCGTTCACCAGGTCCGGGCGCCACGAGGGAGCGTGGACGCGCACGTGGGCGAACCCGGCACTCGAGCGCGGGGTGATCTCCTCCACGCGGCACCCGATCGCCCGCAGCGCCGCCACCACCGCGTCGTGCTCCAGGCCCGTCGGCGGCTCGTCCGTCAGCGGGCTGCCGGGCTCGATGAGCCGCCAGGCCGCGCACGTGTCGAAGGTGATGTCGGAGGCCGGAACGCGCCGGTCGGCGTCGGTCACGCCCGGGTCTGCGGTGCCCCGGCCGAGGTCGACGAGCATCCGCACGGCCAGCTCGGCCACCGCGGCGGTCATCGCGGGGTCCACGCCCCGCTCGAACCGCTTGCTGGCCTCGGTCGCGAGCTTGTGCCGCCGCGCGCTGCGGGCGATGCTGACCGGATCGAAGTGGGCGGCCTCGATCAGGACGTTCCGGGTGGCGGGGGTGACCTCGCTGGTCGCGCCGCCCATGACGCCCGCGATGGCCAGGGGGATCGTCCCGCCGTCGGTGATCAGCAGGTCCTCGGGATCGAGGACTCGCTCCACGTCGTCGAGCGTGGTCAGCCGCTCCCCCGGCCGGGCGCGGCGGACCTCGATCGAGCCCGACAGCGTGTCGAGGTCGAACGCGTGCAGCGGCTGGCCGGTCAGGAGCATCAGGTAGTTGGTGACGTCCACCGCCAGGCTGATCGGGCGCATCCCCAGCTGGACGAGGCGGGTGCGCAGCCACGCCGGGCTGATGGCGGTGACGTCGACGTCCCGCACGATCCGCGCGACGTAGCGGTCGCATCCGGCCCGTCCGTGGATCCGGTGCTCGTCGACCAGCCGGACCTCGTACCCGGTCCCGTTCGACGGCGGCGGCGTGACCGACTCCGGTCCCACAGGGTCGACGAAGGCGTCGCCGCGGCCGGTCGCGAGCGCGTACTCGCGGGCGATCCCGCGCATGGAGAAGCAGTACCCGCGGTCCGGCGTGACGTTGACCTCGACGACCTCGGCGTCGAGGCCGAGCAGCGCGATCGCGTCCTGGCCGGGCGTCAAGGCGTCGACCAGCTCCGGGGAGTCCGCGAAGTAGCGGCTCAGCACGATGATCCCGTCGTGGTCGTCCCCGATGCCCAGTTCCCGTTCGGAGCAGATCATCCCGTTGCTGGGATGCCCGTACGTCTTCCGCGAGGTGATCTCGAACCCGCCGGCGAGCACGGCCCCGGGCAGACACACCACGACGAGGTCGCCGGCCTCGAAGTTGTGGGCGCCGCAGACGATCTCCTGGGTGACCTCCGGATCTCCACCGGCCTGCGCGCGCTGCCCGTGCTCGCCCACGTCGACGTGGCAGAAGTGGATGGTCTTGCCGTTCTTCTGCGGCTCGTCGGTCTTGTCCAGGACGCGCCCCACCACCAGGGGACCGCGCACCTCGCCCCCGTACAGGCCCTCCTCCTCGAGGCCGACCCGGACCAGGTCGGCCGCGACGTCGGCGCCCGCGGGCACCTGCTCCAGCCCCACCAGCTCCGCGAGCCACTGCGTCGGCGCGCGCATCAGATCTCCATCCCGAACTGCGCGGTGAACCGCGCGTCTCCCTCGACGATCTCGTGCATGTCGGCGACCGCGTTGCGCAGCTGCACCGTCCGGTCGATGCCCATCCCAAAGGCGAACCCGCTGTAGACGTCCGGGTCCACGCCGCAGGCGAGGAGCACGTTGCGGTTGACCATTCCGCAGCCGCCCCACTCGATCCAGCCCGTGCCACCGCAGGTGCGACACGTGTCGTCGCCGCCGCTCCCGGCGGCGCGACCCGCGCCGCGGCACACCCAGCACTGGAAGTCCAGCTCGGCGCTCGGCTCGGTGAACGGGAAGAACGACGGACGCAGGCGGGTCGCCAGGCCCTCGCCGAACATGGCCTGCGCGAGGTGGTCCAGCGTGCCCTTGAGGTGCGCCATCGTCAGGTGCTTGTCGACGGCGAGCCCCTCCACCTGGTGGAACACGGGGGTATGGGTCGCGTCGAGCTCGTCGGTGCGATAGACGCGCCCGGGCACCGCCACGTAGACCGGCAGGTCCCGGCGCAGCAGCGAGGTGTCCAGGTGCAGCATCGTGCGGGCCTGGACCGGGGACGTGTGAGTGCGTAGGACCAGACCCGAGTCGGGCGGGTCGACGAAGAAGGTGTCCTGCATCTGCCGGGCCGGGTGGTCGGGCGCGAAGTTCAGCGCGTCGAAGTTGAACCACTCGGCCTCGACCTCGGGGCCGTCCGCGATCTCCCAGCCCATCCCGACGAAGATGTCCTGGACCCGCTCGGTGACCAGGCTGATCGGGTGACGCCCGCCGAAGACGCGGTGGGCGGGCAATACGGTGACGTCGATGGTCTCCTCGACGAGGATCCGCTCGTCCCGCTCGGCCTCCAGGACGACCTGGCGGTCCTGCAGCGCCCGAGCGACGCGGCCTCGAGCCGCGCCCACGCGCTTGCCGGCATCGGCCTTCGCGCTGGGGGGCAGGGCGCCGATCTCTCGGTTCGCGAGGGCGAGCGGGCTCTTCTCGCCCGCGTGGGCCAAGCGCGCGGACTTGAGGGCGTCGAGGTCGGCGGCGGCGTCAAACGCCGCGAGGGCGGCGGCCACGTCGGCCTCGATGCGCTGCGGGTCGAGGGCGCTCACCTCGACGGGGTCGTAGTCGTTGTTGGGTCCGGACACTCCTCGATCCTAGTCAGCGGCCCGCGCTGGTCGCCGCCGGGTTTCGCCCCGCGGAACGCGCCCACCGGCACGAGCGCCGCCCAGGTCAGCGCAGGTCCGGCGGCGGTACGGTGGGGATGGTGAAGCGGAACAGCGCGCCCCCGCCGGGCGCGTCGCCCACCGTGATGTGGCCCCCGTGGGCCTCGACGAGACCCTTGACCAGATACAGGCCCAGGCCGGTGCTGCCGCGCTCGGTGCCGTGCCAGAACTTCTCGAAGATCTTGGGTCGGAGCGCCGGGTCGATACCGGATCCCTGGTCGGCCACGCTGATCGCCACGACCGACACACCGTACGCGTCGAGCGCGGGCTCCTCCGTCGTGACCGTCACCCGCCCCTCCCCGTGCATGAGGGCGTTCTCCGCGAGGTTGGCGAGGATCTGGTCGAGGCGGTCGGCGTCGGCCCACACCTCGAGGCGGCCCCGGTCGGCCTCCCACCAGTCGAAGCGTTCCCGGTCGTGACCGGCGCGCACCAGCCGGGACACGTGCGAGGAGATCACGGCCCGGACGTCGAGCGGACGCGGGGACATCCGCAGCCGGCTCGAGTCGAGGCGGGACACGTCGAGCAGCTCGTTCAGGAGACGGAACAGCCGCTGGCTGTCGCTCGCGATCGTCTCGACCATCAGCTTGCGCTGGCCGTCGGTGAAACGCTCCCAGCGCCGCAGCAGCGTGTCGGAGAAGGTGCGGACGCTGCTCAGCGGCGAGCGGAGCTCGTGCGCCACGATCGACAGCAGTTCGGCGGTCCCCGTCTCCAACCGCTGGCCGTCCATGGGGACCCGCAGGAGCACCGCCACCGCGGGCGGCCCGCTCCCCGTGGAGGGGATCGGAGCGACCGAGACCAGGACGTGTCCGGCGCCCGGCAGCGTCAGCAGCCGCTCGCGCGGCGGCGTCTCCACCGGCCGTTCGTCCTCCCCCTCGCCCGCCTGCTCCCACCAGCACGCCCCCGCGTCGTCTTCCAGCGGGATCGCGTCGCAGGCGCTCAGCCCGACCACGTCCTGCGCGGGGCGCCGCAGCAGCCGGGCGGCGCGATCGTTCACGAACGTCACGCGCCCGTCGGGGCCGACCACCACCACGCAATCCGGCAACGCGGCGAGGACCGCCCGGGCGTCGAGCGGCGCGCTGGCGCTCGCCGGGAGGGGATCTGCGGTCACGAGCGCAGGCTACGCTGCGCGGCTGACAGCGCCGAGCCGGAGGCGTAGAGGCACAACGTGGCGGCCATCGCGAGGTTCAGCGACTCGGCCCGGCCGCGGATCGGGATCCGCACGACGTCGTCGCAGGCCTGCCGCGTCGAGGCGGGCAGACCCCAGGCCTCGTTGCCCAGCACCCAGGCGTGCGGTGCGCTCAGGTCGACGCCGTCCAGGGTTCGCTCCCCAGCTCCGTCGGCGGCATACGTCGTCAGCCCAGCGGCGCGCAGCCGCGCGAGCAACGGCAGGATCGCCTCCCCCAGGACGACGGGGACGTGGAAGAGGGAGCCCGCCGTCGAGCGGACCACCTTCGGGTTGTAGACGTCGACGCTGGCGTCGGTGACGATCACCGCGTCGGCGCCGCACGCGTCCGCGCCACGCAGTACGGTCCCGGCGTTGCCCGGGTCTCGCACGTGCGCCAGCACGCAGAGCAGCTGCGGGCGCCCGCCGAGCACCTCCTCCAGGGGGACCTCCAGGTGGCGGCAGACGGCGATCGGCCCCTGCGGGCGGGTGGCGTCGGACATGGCGGCCAGCACGCTCGCGCTCACCCCGGTGACCGGGATGCCCGCCGCGCGGGCGGCCCGGGCGATGTCGCCCGGGCGGCCCTCCTCACCGTCCTCGACGTAGAGGGCCTCGACGACGTCGGGCCGGTGGGTCACCGCCGCCTGCGCCGCCTGCGGTCCCTCGGCGAGGAAGAGCCCGCGCCGAGAACGCACGGAACGCCGGGAGAGGGCCGCCACCGACCGGACCCGCTCGCTGCGGGCGTTGGTCAAGGTGGCGCCCTCCCGGCGTTCCGTGGCTGCGGCGGGGCGGGGCCCCCTCGCCTCGTCTCCTCGGCGGGGTGCCGGACGGCTGGCGTCAGGCGGCCGCACCGCTGGAGGCGGGGACGTTCTTCTTCGCAATCTCGACGAGCGCGGCGAACGCGGCCTCGTCGTTGACCGCCATCTCCGCGAGCATCCGACGGTCGACGTCGATCTCCGCGATCTTCAGACCCTGGATGAACCGGTTGTACGTCATGCCGTGCGCGCGGGCCGCCGCGTTGATGCGCTGGATCCACAGCCGACGGAAGTCGCCCTTGCGGGCCCGGCGGTCGCGGTAGGCGTAGCCGAGCGAGTGCTGGACCTGCTCCTTGGCCTTGCGATAGAGCCGGGACCGCTGACCCCGGTAGCCGCTCGCCCGTTCCAGGACGACGCGACGCTTCTTCTGGGCGTTGACCGCCCGCTTCACGCGTGCCACGTGATGCTCCTCACTTGCTCTTCGGGATGACCGTGCGGGATTACTTGCCCAGCAGCTTCTTGACCTTCTTGGTGTCCGGCTTGCTCACCTGCACGTCCCCCGAGATGCTGCGCAGGAACTTGCTGGACTTGTGCTCGAGCAGGTGCCGACCGCCGGCCTGCTCACGCATGACCTTCCCGGTACCCGTGATGCGGAAGCGCTTCTTGGCGCCGCTGTGCGTCTTGAACTTCGGCATCTCGCCGATCTCCTTCTCGGTTCGTCCTGCCCGGCTGTTGCCCGGCAGGGGTGAGCAGTCTGGCCGCCTCGGGCCGGATGAACCCGAGGCGTCGCGGCCCGAAGGTTCAGGCCTTGGCGCGTGGCCTCGGCGGCGCCGGGACCGGGGAGGCTCCGGGGCGAGGCCGCGGAGCCGGCTTGGGGATGCCGGCGGCCGGCGGGACCGGCTTGGCGGTCTCCGGCGGGGCAGGCGTGGCGGGCGGCGCCGGGGTAGGCGCAGCCGTCGCGGCAGGTGCCGGTGCGGCCGCAGGCGACGACGGCGGGGGTGCCGTAGGAGCAGGTGCCGGTGCGGCCGCGGGCGGCGCTGGCGTGGGTGCCGCAGGGGCCGGCGCGGGACTAGGCGCGGGCGCGGGCACGGCGGAAGCCGGAGCGGGTGCAGTGGGCGCAGCCGGAGCCGGGGTCGGCTCCTTCGCCACCGGAGCGGGCGGCTCCGGAACCGGCGCGGCCTCCACCTCGGCTTCCACCTCGGTCTCGACCTCGGCCTCGGGGGATGCCGGGTGGGCTTCCTGGGGCCGTCGCTCGTGCTCGGGTCGGCCGGCGTGGCGCTCCCGCTCGGCGTCGTCGCGGCGCTTGCGCTGCTCCGCCTTGGCCTCCGCCTTCTTCTTGGTCGGGCCGAGGACCATGATCATGTTGCGGCCGTCCTGCTTGGGCGCGCTCTCCACGAAGCCCAGCTCGATGACGTCTTCGGCCAGCCGCTGCAGGAGGCGGAAGCCCAGCTCGGGACGGGACTGCTCGCGCCCGCGGAACATGATCGTCACCTTGACCTTGTCGCCCGCGGAGAGGAAGCGGACGACGTGGCCCTTCTTCGTCTCGTAGTCGTGCGGGTCGATCTTGGGGCGGAGCTTGATCTCCTTGATGACGGTGTTGACCTGGTTCTTGCGTGCCTCGCGGGCCTTCAGCGCAGCCTCGTACTTGTACTTGCCGAAGTCCATCAACTTCGCCACCGGCGGCTTGGCCATGGGGGCCACCTCGACGAGGTCGAGGTCCGCCTCGGCGGCGAGGCGCAGGGCGTCCTCGACGCGGACGATGCCGACCTGCTCCCCGTTGGGTCCGACCAGGCGCACTTCGGGGACCCGGATGCGGTCGTTGATGCGCGGTTCGCTGATGGCGTACTCCTTTGCTCACGGTGCTCGAAGGGTGCTGCTCGTGGGGTGGCGCGGCGCCTGCCCGGAACGGGAAAGGGCCTCCCGCGCCACCGCGAGAAGCCCTTCACCACGAAGCCGCGAAGCCATCAGCCGTCGGCCGCCCACGAAGACGTACGCCGGAGCCGTCCGCGACGCGAGGCCGCGGCGGACACGATGACCCGCGCGAACCCGGCGACCCGGAGGCCGACGCGGGTGGAAGTGTCGTGGTGACGACTTCTCTTGTGACCGCCGCACGGAGGCGACGGAACAGGTCAGTCCAGGAGTCTACCAGGCCGGCCGCTCAGTCCTGGCGCCGAGCGTCCGCACGCGGACCACCGCGCGCCTGAGAGGGGACGACCCCGCGTCACGGTCGGCCGGCGACCTCCAGCGCCTCGGTGAGGGTGAACGCGCCCCGGTACAGGGCCGACCCGACGATGGCGCCCTCGACTCCTTCGGGTACGAGGGCCCGCAGCGTGCGCAGGTCGTCAAGGCTCGCGACGCCGCCGGAGGCGACGACCGGCGCGGTGGTCGCGGCGCACACGTCGCGCAGCAGCGTCACGTTCGGCCCGTTCAACATCCCGTCGCGCTGGACGTCGGTGACCACGTAACGGCAGCAACCCTCCTCGTCGAGGCGCGCCAGCGTCTCCCACAGGTCGCCGCCCTCGCGGGTCCAGCCGCGGGCCGCGAGGGTGGAGCCGCGCACATCGAGGCCGACGGCGACCCGATCCCCGTGGTCTGCCACGGCTTTCGCCGTCCATTCCGGGTCTTCGAGGGCCGCCGTGCCGATGTTGACGCGCCGGCAGCCCGTGGCCAGCGCCCGCGTCAGGGTCTCCTCGTCGCGGATCCCCCCGGAGAGTTCGACCTGCATGTCCAGTCGGCCGACGATCGAGGAGATCAGCTCGTAGTTGCTGCCTCGCCCGAACGCCGCGTCGAGGTCGACCAGGTGCAGCCAGACCGCGCCGTCGCGCTGCCAGCGCACGGCGGCCTCGTACGGGTCTCCGTACTGCCCGCCGGACCCCGCGATCCCCTGCTCCAGCTGCACCGCCTGGCCGTCGACGATGTCGACGGCAGGCAGGAGCTCCAGGCGTGGCGCGGTGGCGTCGGGGGTGGTCTGGGGCGTCATGGTCTGCCTTTCGGTGAGGGGCGAAGCGATGTCAGGTGCGGGGCGGTGTCAGGGGCCGGTGTCAGAGGTCAGGGCCTCGGGCGGATCATCGCAGGGTCGCGAGCCAGTTGCCCAGGAGGTGGGCGCCCGCGTCCCCGGACTTCTCCGGGTGGAACTGCGTGGCGACCAGCGGGCCGTTCTCGACGGCGGCGACGAACGGGACGCCGTGCGTGGCCCACGTCACCGTCGGGGTCACGGCGACGAACGGGCCGTGCGGGCGCAGCGTCCACTCCTGGGCGGCGTAGGAGTGCACGAAGTAGAACCGGGCGTCCTCGACCCCCGCGAACAGGCGGCTGCCCTCCGGCACGGTCACCGGGCTCCAGCCCATGTGCGGCACCACGGCCGCGGGCAGCCGGTCGACGGTCCCGGGCCACTCGCCGAGCCCCTCCCGGCGCGTCGCCGCGGGCTCGGTGGACGCCTCGAACATGGCCTGCATCCCCACGCACACGCCCAGCACCGGTCGGCCGCCCGCCAGGCGCACGTCGATCAGGCGCGGCCCGTCGACGGCCGCGAGCCCCGCCATGCAGGCGTGGAAGTTGCCGACGCCCGGGACGACCAGGCCGTCGCAGTCGGCCACCTCGCGCAGGTCGGCCGTGAGCGAGGTCTGCGCCCCGAGGCGCTGGAGCATCCGCATGGCGGAGCGCACGTTGCCGCTGCCGTAGTCCAGGACCACGACCCGCGGCGAGGGGCCCGAGCTCATCGCTCCATCTCCAGTCGGTAGCGCTCCTCCTCCTGCACCAGCCGCTCGAAGGCGCGGGCGTGCCGCTCCTTCGGGACGATCCGCCGGGCGCCGGCCAGGTCCGCCGCCCCGACCTCACCGGTCAGCAGCTCGCGTCCCGGCAGGCCCAGCTCGACCAGCGCGGCGGCGAGGATCTCTGCGGCGTCGAGGCCGCCGTTGGCGAGCAGCACGCGCAGGTTCTCCGCCGCCCGCTGGGCCGCCGCTCCCTCCAGGCCCGCGGCCGCCGCCAGGTCGGACGGGCGCGCGGTCGGCAACCCCGGGGTCACGACCAGGGCGTCCCGCGGGGTCCAGATCGCCCAGCGCTCGACGGCCCGCCAGGCCTCCGGGTGGACGGTGAGGACCGCCTGGCGGCCCACCTGGAAGAACCCGAGGGCGGGGCGCATCCGGACCCCCACGGGGCGGCCGGCCAGGGTGCGCACCGCGTCGTCATAGGGAAACCGGGCCGCCGGCGGCCCGTCGGGCAAGACCACCGTCCACCCCTCCAACGGGGCCACGACGAGCGGCCCCAGCCCGCGCCGGGCCCAGGCGACCGCCGACTCCTGGCGGCAGCCGGACAGCACGAAGCCCCGCCCGCTGCCCGCGGAAAAGAGGGACCGGGCGCGCAGCCCGGCCGCTCTAGAGGCTGCCCTTGGCACTCGGCACCCCGCTGACGCGCGGATCGGGGGCGACGGCGGCGCGCAGGGCCCGCGCGACCGCCTTGAACTGCGCCTCCACGACGTGGTGCGGGTCGCGGCCCGCGAGCACGCGGACGTGGAGGGCGATCTGGGCCCGGTGCGCCAGCGTCTCGAAGACGTGCCGGGTCAACGAGCCGACGTAGGCCCCGCCGATGATCACGTGCTCCTGGCCGGCCGGCTCACCCGAGTGCACGCAGTAGGCCCGGCCGGCCACGTCCACGACGGCCTGGGCGAGCGCCTCGTCGAGGGGCACCGTGGCCTCCCCGAACCGGGAGATGCCCGCCTTGTCGCCGAGCGCCGCGCGCAGCGCGTCGCCGAGGCAGATCGCCACGTCCTCGACCGTGTGGTGGGCGTCCACCTCGACGTCCCCCTCGGCCTGCACGTCCAGGTCGATGAGGCTGTGCTTGGCCAGGCTCAGGAGCATGTGGTCGTAGAACGGCACGCCGGTGCTCACGCGTCCCGAGCCCGTCCCGTCGAGGTCCACCGTGAGCTGCACCCGGCTCTCAGAGGTGCCGCGGGTGACGGTGGCCCGCCGGTGGGCCGCCTCGCCTCGTTCGCTCATCACGTTCTCCTCACCGCTCATGACACCCTCTCGCCCCGACCGGGCGCCTCCACCGCCGCGCGCCCGGGGGGCTCCCCCGCGTCGCTCCCGGGCGCCTCCCCCGCCGCGCACCCTGGACCCGGAGTCGGCGCGAACGTGGCGACATGCCGACGCAGCGCATCCAGGAACGCGCCGGTCTCCTCCGGCGTACCCGCCGTGACCCGCAGGTGACCCGCGAGCCCCACGTCGCGCACCAGCACCCCCTGGTCGAGCAGGGCCTGCCAGCTCGCGCCCGCGTCCGGGAAACCGCCGATCAGCACGAAGTTCGCGTCCGAGGGCACCGGCTGCAGGCCCAGCGCCGCAGCCTCGGTCACGATCCGGTCCCGCTGCGCCTTGATCGCCTCGACCTCGGCCAGCAGGGCGTCGCGGTGGGCCAGGGCCGCGCGCGCGACCGCCTGGGTCTGGGCGGACAGGTGGTACGGCATCCGGACCAGCCGCAGGGCGTCGATCAGCGCGGGATCCGCGGCCAGGTACCCCAGGCGGCCCCCCGCGAGCGCGAACGCCTTGCTCATCGTGCGGCTGACGACGAGGCGCGGGCGTCCGGTGAGCAGAGTGAGCGCGCTGGCCGTCCCGGCGCGGGCGAACTCCCCGTACGCCTCGTCGACCACCACGATCGCCTCCGGAGCGGCGTCGTAGACCGCCTCGATCACGTCGAGGCTCACCGCGGTGCCCGTCGGGTTGTTCGGGGAGGCGATCGCCACGACGTGCGGCGCTTGGGCGCGCACCTGGTCGGCGGCCATCTGCGGCGCGAGGTCGTACACGCCACCGCCGGGCACCCCTCGGTAGCCGTCGATCCACAGGGTGGCGGTCGTGAGGGCGTAGTTGGGGTACATCGAGTACGAGGGGGTGAACGCGAGCATCCTGCGGCCGGGCCCGGCGAAGGCCTGCACCACGTGCAACAGCACCTCGTTGGATCCGTTGCCGGCCCAGACCTGCTCGCGGGCGATCGGCACCCCGGTGGTCGCGCGCAGGTACTCCGCGAGGTCGTCCCGCAGCGCGGTGAATTCTCGGTCGGGGTAGCGGTTCAGGTCCGGGGCCGCCTTGGTTAGCGCCTCGACCATCGCCTCGACCACGACCTGCGGGACGGGGTAGCTGTTTTCGTTGGTGTTGAGCTGGACGGGCACGTCCAACTGCGGGGCCCCGTACGCGTGGCGACCGCGCAGGTCCGGCCGCAGCAAAGCCTCGATCTGCCCCGCGGCCTCGCGATCCCCGGGCCTCACCGGGCCACCTCCGGCGCCGCCAGGAGGGAGCTCGCGCGGTCCCGACGGGCGAGCATCGCGTCGCCGTGCGCCGGCAGGTCCTCGGCGCGGGCCAGCGTCACCACGGCGTCCGTGATCTCGGCGAGGGCTTCCGCCGAGTAGTCCACCACCTGCACCGAGCGCAGGAACGAGTGCACGCCGAGCCCGGAGGCGTACGCGCTGGTGCCGCCCGTCGGCAGCACGTGGTTGGAGCCCGCGGCGTAATCGCCGAGGCTCACCGGCGCGTGGACACCGACGAAGACCGCGCCCGCATTCGTGACCAGCGACGCGTCGGCCGCGGCGTCGGCCGTGTGGATCTCCAGGTGCTCCGCGCCGTAGGCGTTGACCGTCACCAACCCAGCGGCGACGTCGTCGACGAGGACGATCGCGGACTGCCGCCCGCGCAGGGCGGCGGCGACCCGCTCGTAGTGCTTGGTCAGCGCGAGCTGCTTGATCAGCTCGGAGTCGACCGCGCTGGCCAGGTCCGGGCTGTCGGTGACGAGCACTGCGGCGGCGAGCGTGTCGTGTTCCGCCTGGCTGATCATGTCGGCGGCGACGCAGACCGGGTCGGCCGACGCGTCGGCGAGGATCGCCACCTCGGTCGGGCCGGCCTCGGCGTCGATCCCGACCACCGATCGGACCGCCCGCTTCGCGGCGGCGACGTAGATGTTCCCCGGGCCCGTGATGAGCCGCACCGGGTCGCACACGGTCGTGCCGTCGGCCTCGGCCGCCCCGTAGGCGAACATGGCGATCGCCTGCGCGCCGCCCACCGCGTAGACCTCCTCCACCCCGAGCAGGTGCGCCGCGGCGAGGATGGTCGGGTGCGGGTAGCCGGCGAAGTCCCCGGCGTTGTCGCGCTGCGGCGGGCTCGCCACCGCGAGCGAGGCGACCCCGGCGACCTGGGCGGGGACGACGTTCATGACGACGCTGCTGGGATAGACGGCCAGGCCGCCGGGCACGTAGAGGCCCACGCGCTCCATCGGGAGCCACCGCTGGGTGACCGTCCCGCCCGGGACCACGTGGGTGACGTGCGGCGAACGCAGCTGGTCGGTGTGCACGATCCGGGCCCGGCGGATGGACTCCTCCAGCGCGTCGCGCACCGCGGGATCGAGCGAGGCGGCCGCGGCGGCGAGGACGTCGGCGGGAACCCGTAGATGCGCGGGGGTGACCCCGTCGAAACGCTGCCCCAGCTCGCGGATCGCGTCGGCGCCGCGCTCGCGGACGGCGTCGATGAGGGGGCGGACGACGTCGTCCGCGTCGTCGAGGTCGAACTCGGCGCGCGGGAGGGCCTCGCGCAGCGCGCGCGGGTCGAGCGCGCGGCCGCGCAGGTCGATACGGGAGATCACCGGGCCATTCTAGGGAGCCAGAATGGTCCGGTGATCACGGTCAGGGCGGTCAGGTAGATGTGGCCCGGCCCGCCTAGGTTCCGTCTGCGGCCAGCTCGGGGCCGTCGAGGAACTCCTTGGACGGCACGAAGAACAAGCACCCGGTCGTGGCCGTGGAGAAGTCGAGCAGCCGGTCGTGGTTGCCGGGCGGCTTGCCGATGAACATGTTGCGCAGCATCTCCTCGGTGACGCTGGGGTCGCGTGCGTACCCGATGAAGTACGTCCCGAACTCGGGGCCTGAGATCGATCCGAAGGGGAGGTTGTCTCGCACGATCTGACGCTGGGTGCCGTCAGGGTTCTTCAGCGTGTTGAGCGCGACATGGGAGTTGCTCGGCTTGGTGTCATCGCTCATCTCGATGTTGTCGACCTTGCTGCGCCCTACCGCCTTCTCCTGGTCCTCCACCGTGAGACGGTTCCACGCCTCGAGGTCGTGCAGGTACTTCTGCACGATCACGTAACTGCCGCCCGCGTAGGCGGGGTCCTCGTCACCGATCGTGACCGTGCGCACCGCGTCCGCGCCCTCGGGGTTCTCGCTCCCGTCGACGAATCCCAGCAGGTCCCGGTCGTCGAAGAACTTGAAACCGTGGACCTCGTCGACCACGCTCGCGTGTCCTTGCAGCCGCCCCACGATCTGTTGCGCCAACGCGAAGCACATGTCCATCCGGTTCGCCCGCAGGTGGATGAGCATGTCCCCCGGCGTGGACACCGCCGTGTGTTTCGCGCCGGCGATCTCCTGGAACTCGTGCAGCCCGTTCGGGCGCGGGAGATCGAACAGCCGGTCCCACAGCCGTGCGCCGATCCCGACGCAGCACACGAGGCCCGCGTCCGGCACCCGGAACGACACGGATCTCGTGAGGCCCGGCACATCCGCGAGCAAGGCGCGGACGACGCCGTCGGAGCCCTCCTCCACCGTGAGCACGACGAACATGCCGGCCTGCGCCGGTGGGCCCACCACCTGCTGACATACCATCTCGGTTCCCTTTCGTCCCAGGTTCCTTCGCGGTCGCCCTCTGCCGGTCTTCGCTCGTCGTCCTCTGGCCGTCATTCCTCTGGCCGTCATTCCTCTGGCCATCATCATCGGTGCAGCGGGACCGGTGAGTCCCATCCTGTCGCTGAACAACCGGCAAAGGTACGTTCGCGGCAACCCGCGCCGTCTACGAGGAGCCGGCGGCGTGGGACTGTCCTGGGGGACGGCCGCGTCGCGGCAGCGGGCCTGCGTCGCGGGGCGTGCGGCCGGCAGCGTCGAGGGCCCGCCGCAGCAGCACCTCGATCTGCGCGTTGACGCTGCGCAGGTCGTCCGCCGCCCACTTCGCCACCGCGTCGTAGACCGTCGGGTCGAGACGCAGCGCCACCTGCTTGCGGGGCGCCTTCACGGGGGCTCACCCGCGAGGGGCCACGCGTCATCCCTCACCCGGAGCCGCGCCTCGCGCACGGCCTTCTGGCAAGGCGTCACGCGTACAGGCTTCCGGTGTTGACCACCGGCGTCGTCTTCTGGTCACCGCAGAGCACGACCAGCAGGTTGGACACCATCGCCGCCTTGCGCTCGTCGTCCAGCGCGACGACGTGCTGCTCCTCCAGCTTGGCGAGGGCCAGCTCGACCATGCCGACCGCGCCCTCGACGATCCGGGACCGGGCGGCCACGATCGCGGACGCCTGCTGGCGCTGCAGCATGGCCTGGGCGATCTCCGGCGCGTAGGCGAGGTGGCTGATCCGCACCTCCACGATCTCGACGCCGGCGACGCGGACCCGCTCGGCGACCTCGTGCGCCAGCTGCTGAGAGACGAGGTCGGTCGATCCGCGCAGGGAGGTGCCGGAGCCGTCCGGGTCGTCGTACGGGTGGGTGGTGGCCACGTGTCGCAGGGCGGCCTCGGACTGCACGCGGACGAACCCGGCGTAGTCCTCCACGCTGAAGCACGCCTTCGCGGTGTCGGCGACCTGCCAGACGATGATCGCCGCGATGTCGACCGGGTTGCCGTCCGCGTCGTTGACCTTCAGGGCGGAGGTCTCGAAGTTGTTGACCCGCACGGACACCCGGCGCTTCATCGTGAGCGGCATGACCATCGACAGGCCGGTGCGGCGCAGCGTGCCGACGTACCGGCCGAAGAACTGCAGCACCTTCGTCTCGCCGGGGGCCACGATCGTGACCGACGTGAAGACCAGCAGGCCGACCACGAGCAGGACGACCGAGGCGACGAGGCCCCCGACGCTGGCCTGACCGTCGTCGGCGAGCGGCAGCAGGCTGCGCACGAAGACGGCCACGGACCCGACGACGATGACGAGCCCGAGGAAGAGCGCCGCGAAACCGTTGAGGCACCAGGCGCGGCCTTCGGAGATGTCGACCCTCGCGCCTTGATGGCCGACGGGGACGGAGGAGAGGGGCGCGTCCACGGGATCGGTGGTGACGTCGCCGTCCCGAGCAGTCGTGGAACCGGTGGTGGGATCGGTGCTGGCGGGCATGGTGTCCTCCCGAGTGAAGCGATATCGACGCGATATCTAAGTGATATCAGTTTTACGCGCCTCGCCCTGCCCTGTCAACGCAGTTTCCACACGGTGTCCACGCCACCCCCACGCCGCGTCAACGCGG
>JBDIAS010000046.1:0-20040 GCA_039812465.1 Austwickia sp.
GCGACGAGCGCCAGCGTCAGGACGGCCACGACCCACCGCGGGGCGCGGCTCCTGCGCGTCGGGACCATGGGGCTCTCCTGCCGGTGGGTGTGGGCGGTGTCGCCGCGGGGCTTGCCCGCACGATAACGTGCGGGGATTCGCGCGCCGCGCGCTCGCCCGCCTCCTCGCTCGCTCCCGCGTCCTCGCGCGCTCACCCTCCACCACCGAACGGATGCCATGCCCGCCGACCTTCGCCCCACCCGCCTCGCCGACGTGTCCGAGGAGGGGCTGCTCGCGAGGATCCTGCCGCTGATGCGCAGCCAGGACCCGCGGGTGCTGCTCGGCCCGGGCGACGACGCGGCGGTGCTCGCCGCCCCCGACGGGCGGGTCGTCATCACCACGGACGCGATGACGCGGGGGCCCGACTGGCTCGACGAGTGGTCCACCGGCGCCGACGTCGGGGCCAAGTCCGTGGCCCAGAACCTCGGCGACGTCGCCGCCATGGGCTCGGTCCCGCTCGGCCTCGTCGTGACCCTGCTGGCGGACACGGAGACGCCGCTGGCCTGGGTCGAGGACCTGGCCGCGGGGATCGGGCGGGCGGCCGCGGCGGCGGGCTGCCCGGTGCTGGGCGGGGACCTCGGGGGCGCCCCCGCCGGTCAGCTCACCGTCTCGATCACGGCGTTCGGGGACCTGCAGGGCCGCGACCCGGTGCTCCGATCCGGGGCGCGGGCCGGGGACGTCCTGGCCGTGGCCGGGACGCTGGGACGCTCCGCCGCGGGGCTGGCGCTGCTGGTCGCGGGGCGCGCCGATCAGGACGATCCCATGGTGCGCGTCCTGGTGGAGGCCCACCGGGCCCCCGTCGCCCCGTACCACCAGGGCCCGATCGCCGCCGACGCCGGCGCGACCTCGATGCTCGACCTCAGCGACGGGCTGATCCGGGACGCCGGTCGGATCGCCGCCGCGAGCGGTGTCCTGCTCGCCATCGACACGGCGCTGCTCGCGTCGGACGTGGCGGTCATCGGCGAGGTGCTGCCCCCCGCGCAGGCCCTGGAGTGCGCGCTGACGGGCGGCGAGGAACACTCCCTGCTCGCGACGTTCCCGGCGGACACGAGGCTCCCGGAGGGGTGGCGGGTGATCGGCGCGGTGCGTCCCGGCAGCGGCGTCACCGTCGACGGGGTCCCGCGTCGCGGCGGCGGATGGGACCACTTCTCAGGGTGACGCCCGCCCCTCCCGTACCGGTCCCGATCCGTGGCGACCTGCGCGCATGGCGACCTGCGCGCATCAGGTGCGGGCACGCGAAACGCCGCCCCCCGGCGAGGGGGAGCGGCGTTTTCGCGCGATCAGGTCAGCGCTTGACCTTGCCGGCCTTCAGGCAGGACGTGCACACGGACAGGCGCCGGGGCGTGCCGCCGACGGTGGCCCTCACGCGCTGGATGTTGGGGATCCACCGACGCTTCGTGCGACGGTGCGAGTGCGAGATGCTGTGGCCGAAGGTCGGGCCCTTGCCGCAGACGTCGCAGGTGGAAGCCACGGGAGAACTCCTCGTTGGAAACGACGGACGATGAACGTGGTCCCGCGCGGGACCGCCGGTGCCTACCGACGACGACCGTCGTGGGTCACGCGGGGGCACGGCGACATCGCGGGGAACTAAGCCAGGGTAGCCGAGGAGATCGCCGGACCCCAAATGCCGGGGGCCGCCCGCGCGGCCCGGCGCTCGCCTCCGGCCGTTAGCCTTCGGCCAGGCCCTGACGCGAGGAGGAGGTGGGCGATGCGGGCGTTGCGACGCTTGGACGCCCCGGCGGGGTGGCGCTGGCTCTTCGCGGTCCGCCAGGCGCTCGGCGTGCACCGCGCGGAGATCGACGCGCTCAACGTCTTCCCCGTGCCCGACGGGGACACCGGCACCAACCTCTACCTCACGTGGTCCACGGCCCTGGAACGGCTGCTGGAGCGGGGCGCCGAACCCGCCGACCCACGCCTGTCGCAGGCGACCGACGCCCTCGTCCGGGAGGCCTTGCTGGCCGCGCGCGGCAACTCGGGGGTGATCCTCAGCCAGTTCCTCCGCGGTGTGGCCGAGGGGATCCGCGCGGACGCGGAGGCGGACCGTCTCGGGCTCGGGGGTCCCGGCCTCGCGGCGGTCCTCGACCTGGGTCGGCGGCGTGCGCGCGAGGGGGTCAGCGACCCGGTGGAGGGCACCATCCTCACGGTGGCCGACGACGCCGCGCTGGCCGCGGCGAGCGCCGCCGACGCGGGAGCCGACCTGGGCGGCGTGGTAGAGGCGGCGTTGGACGGGGCGCGGGCCTCGCTCGCGAGGACGCCCGAGAGGCTGCCGCTCCTTCGGCGCGCCGGGGTCGTCGACGCGGGCGGGGCCGGTCTGGTGGTCATCCTCGCGACGCTTGTGGAGGTGGTCACGGGGCGACGGGTCGACCTCGGGCGGATGGGTCCACCGGAGCCTGCGACCCTGCCGCACCTCTTGGACGAGCGGGCCTACGAGGTGATGTACGTGGTCCGCGGGCTGGATGTCGCGGCGCGCGAGGCCCTGCGGGACAGCCTCCTGGGGCTCGGCGACGCGGTCGTGCTGGCCGGGGACGAGGCGGTGGCGACCGTGCACGTGCACACCGACGAGCCGGGCGCGGCGATCGAGGTGGGTTGCGACGTCGGCCGCCCCGAGGGGATCCGGGTGACCTGGCTCGGCGCGACCGGCGAGCAGGAGCCCCGGCCGGACCGGCGGTCCCCGGCGCTCGACCGGGCGCGCACGGGCGTGATCGCGTGCGCCTCGGGGCCGAACCTGTCCGCGGTGATGGCAAGCCTCGGCGCGCACGTCGTGACGTCCTCCCCGGGCCGGAGGGCGACCACCGGGGAGCTGCTGGCGGCCCGCGAAGGGCTGCGGGCCGGCACCGTGATCCTGCTGGCGAACCACGACGACACCCTCCTGGCGGCCGAGGCGGCCGGGCGGCTCGCCCGCGAGGCGGGGCTGCCGACGCTCGTGGTGCCGAGCCGCTCGGCCGTGGCGGGGCTGAGCGCGCTGGCCCTCTTCGACCCCGACGCGGATCCCGACGACCTCGCGCAGCGGATGATCGAGGCGACGCGGGCCTGCCGGTCGGGGCTCATCGTGCGCGCCACCCGGCACGCCACGACCGCGGCCGGGGCGTGCGCCCCGGGAGACGTGGTGGCCTACGCCGGCAAAGAGGCGATCGGGATCGGCGACGACCCGGACGAGCTCGCCGACGAGCTGGTGCGGGCCCTGATCGGGGACGGGGCCGACCTGGTCACGCTGGTCTCGGGGGGCAGCGTCGGCTCCCGGCTGGCCCGCGGCGTGGCGGCGCGGCTGAAGGTGGCCTACCCCGAGGTGGAGGTGTGCCGGATCGAGGGCGACCCGATCGCGTACGACCTCCTGGTGGGGGTGGAGTGAGTGGGGGTGGGGTGAGCCGTGGCGGTCGGCCTGGAGACGCCGTTGACGTCGGTCGTCGACGCGTTCGCGGCGACCCAGCTGCGCAAGCACCGCCGGTTGGAGACGGTGGGGGACCTCCTGTGGTTCCTGCCGCGCCGATACCTGGATCGGCACGCCGACCTCGGCGCGCTGCTGCCGGGCGCCCCGGTCGTCTTCGCGGGCCAGGTGCGCTCCGCGCAGCGGCGGTCGATGCGACGGCGGCGCGGGGAGTTGCTCACGGTGGTGGTCGGGTCCGGGGATCACGAGATCGACCTCACGTTCTTCAAGCCGTACGGCCATGACAAGAAGCTGGTGCCCGGCCGGTGGGGGATCTTCGCCGGGCAGGTGAGCACGTACGGGGGCAGGTGGCAGCTGACCCATCCCGCGTACGAGATCCTGGGCGAGGATTCGGGCGACGACTCTGGCGGCGGGTCGGGACAGGATTCGAGCGAGGACTCGAAGGACTCGGCGAGGGTCGGCGTCGAGATGCCCGCCGCCGCGTCCACCGTGTATCCCGTCTACCTCGACGTGCCGAAGCTGCCGAGCTTCACCATCACCCGCCTGGTCTCCTCCGTGCTCCTCCGCCTCGGCCCGACGCCCGGGCCGGTGCCAGAGGACATCCGGGCCGCCCGGCGCCTGCCGGACTTCGCCGAGGCGATGCGGCTCGTGCACGCTCCGGCCGACCAGGCGGAGGCGTACCGGGGCCGGCACGCGCTGAAGTACGAAGAGGCGTTCGTGCTGCAGGCGGTGCTGGCCCGGCGCCGGGCCCAGCAACACGACGCGGTCGCGATCCCCCGGACGCCCGCGGCCGACGGGATCCTAGCCGCCTTCGATGCGCAGCTGCCGTTCTCGCTCACCGACGGGCAGCGCGCGGTGAGCGACGAGATCTTCGCCGACCTCGCCCGAGGGCACCCGATGAATCGCCTCCTTCAGGGCGAGGTGGGCTCCGGCAAGACCGTGGTCGCGCTCCGCGCGATGCTGGCGGCGGTCGACGCCGGCGGCCAGGCGGCGCTCCTGGCGCCCACCGAGGTCCTGGCGGCGCAGCACCACCGGTCGATCACGGCGATGCTGGGCGCCCTGGCCGAGGGCGGCCTGCTCGGCGGCGCCGAGAACGGCACCCGCGTCGCGCTGCTCACCGGGTCGCAGCCGGCGGCTGCGCGCAAGGTGGCGCTGCTGGAGGCGGCGTCCGGCCAGGCGGGCATCGTCGTCGGCACGCACGCGCTCCTGCAGGAGAAGGTGAGCTTCGCCGACCTCGCTCTGGTGGTGGTCGACGAGCAGCACCGCTTCGGCGTCGAGCAGCGGGACGCGCTGCGGGTCAAGGCCCGCGACGACCGCACGCCGCACGTGCTGGTGATGACGGCCACCCCGATCCCGCGCACGGTCGCGATGACGGTGTTCGGGGATATGGACACCTCCACGCTGGCGCAGCTACCGAGCGGGCGCTCGCCGATCACCTCGCACGTGGTGGACAACCCGCGCTGGTACGAACGGGCCTGGGAGCGCGTCGCGGAAGAGGTGGCCGCCGGGCACCAGGCGTACGTCGTCTGTCCGCGCATCGGCGACGCCCCGCCGGGGTCCGACATGGCGGACGACGAGCTGCGTGATCCCGACGCGGAAGCGGAGGAGGACGAGGAGGAGTTCGGCGACGGGGCCGGGATCGCCGGCGGGATGGACGGCGCGGGCGGCGAGCTCGGTGGTCGGTCCGACGCGGGGCGCGCCGACCCGGCCCGTCCGGCGCGCGGGGTCCTCGAGACGCTCGAGGAGCTGCGGGCGCACCCGGCCCTGGCGGGGCTGCGGATCGAGATGGTGCACGGCCGCCTCGCGCCGGAGGACAAGGACGCGACCATGCGCGCCTTCGCCGCCGGTGCGATCGACGTGCTCGTGTCCACGACCGTCATCGAGGTGGGCGTGGACGTGCCCAACGCGACGGTGATGGTGGTGCTGGACGCCGACCGGTTCGGGGTGTCCCAGCTGCACCAGCTGCGCGGCCGCGTCGGGCGCGGGTCCGCGCCGGGGCTCGCCCTGTTCGCGACCACCAGCGAGGTGCCGTCCGCGCGGGAGCGGCTCGCCGCCGTCGCGGAGACGCTGGACGGCTTCGCCCTGTCGCAGCTCGACCTCGAGCAGCGCCGCGAGGGCGACGTGCTCGGCGCCTTGCAGAGCGGCGGCCGATCCTCGCTGCGGGTGCTGCGCGTGCGCACCGACGAGACGGTGATCGCGCAGGCCCGCGAGGACGCCCAGACGGTGATGCGGGCGGACCCGCACCTGTCGTCCCACCCGGAGCTGGCCCGGGCGGTCGAGGAGCTGCTGGCGCACGACGAAGCCCGGTTCCTGGAGCGCGGCTGATGACCCGGATCGTGGCTGGCCGGGCCGGCGGGATGCGCCTGCAGGTCCCGCCGGGGGCGAACACCCGGCCGACGAGCGAGCGGGTCCGGGAGGCGCTGTTCTCCCGCCTGGAGCACGAGGACGCGCTGGACGGTGCGCGGGTCCTGGACCTCTACGCGGGGTCGGGAGCTCTCGGCCTGGAAGCCGCGAGCCGCGGGGCCGCCGCGGTGCTGCTCGTCGAGGCCTCCCGCCGCGTCGCGGGCGTCGCGCGACGCAACGCCCGGCAGGTGCTGGCCGCCTGGGGCGCGGCGGCGGGCCCTTCGGGCACGCGTCCGGGCACCGGGGACAGCGGGGACGGCGGGGACGCTGGAGCGGCGCCGCAGGTCCTCGTACGGGCCGGGTCGGTGCGCGCGGTGCTCGAGGGGCAGGGCGCGCCGCACGACCTGGTCTTCCTGGACCCCCCGTACGAGCTGTCGCAGGACGCGCTCGCCGACGATCTGACCGCGTTGGCCGGCCGCGGCTGGCTCGCGCCTGGAGCCACGCTCGTGATCGAACGGTCGGGCCGGAGCCCGGAGCCAGCCCTCCCGGACGGGGTGGTCGCGACCGGGGACCGGCGCTACGGGGACACCCGGCTCTGGTTCGCCCGCGCCCCGTGACTCGACTGGGGGACAACGCTCCCGCGGCGACGACCCCCGGCGACGACCCCCGGCGACGACCCCCGGCGACGACCCCTGAAGCGTCGCCCCGCGGTGACGCTCCGAGGTGGTGCCGGACGACCGTTGAACCGCAACGAGGCCCGCTGAGCCGACGGTAGGTTGCGGGTTCGTTACAAAGCGCGCGAGAACGCCCTGAGCGGCTGGTTCGCTATGGACGCCGGACTAGGCTGCCCCAAGTGAGCAGGTCCCATCGCGCCCGCTGGCGCCACGCGAGCCTGTGGGCGATCGTGGGCCTCGTCGGCGTCGGTCTGCTGGTCGCCGGCAACCATCCGTGGCTCGCGTTCCTCGCCTTCGCCGTCGCCGCGCTGGGTGCCTGGCTCTCCTCGCCGATGCGCAGCGACCGCTCGCTGTCCCATTGGGACGCCCAGCAACGCCACGTCCGGGACGGGTCGGTGGTCGTCTACTGGCGGCCCGGGTCCTTCCACTGCCTGCGGCTGCGCTCCGCCCTCGGCTCCGCCTGCCGCGACGTGCTCTGGGTGAACGTCTGGGCCGACGACGAGGCGGCCGCGTTCGTGCGCGACGTCAACGGGGGCGTGGAGATCGTCCCGACCGCCATCCTGCGCAACGGCGACGCGGTGACCCAGCCGACCGTTCACGACCTGAGAACCGACCTGGCGGCGTGAGGCCTGGGGTACGTTCGCTCGATGAGCACCGTGCGCCGCTGCGTCTGTCCCGGCTCCTACGACCCGGTCACCCTCGGTCACCTCGACGTGATCGCTCGGGCGGGCACGCTCTACGACGAGGTCATCGTCGCGGTCCTGGTCAACCCGGCGAAACAGGGGCTGTTCACCCCGGATGAGCGGGTGGAGTTGCTGGAAGCTGAGCTGGCCGACCTCGAATCCTCACTGGGCGAGGGGCGGGACGCGTTCGCTGCCCTCCGGGTGGTGGCGTTCTCGGACCGGTTGCTGGTCGACGTCTGCTCCGAGCTGGGCGTCCAGGCGATCGTGAAGGGCCTGCGGGGCGAGACCGATTACGCGTACGAGCTCCCCATGGCGGTCATGAACCGGCACCTCACCGGGGTGGAGACCCTGTTCCTGCCCGGCGAGCCGCGGTATACGCAGGTGTCCAGCTCGCTCATCAAGGAGGTGGCGCGCTTCGGCGGGGACGTGTCCGAGCTGGTGAGCGCGCGGGTGCTGACGGCGCTCACGGACCGGCTGCGAGCGCAGGATTGAGTCGGGCCGCCGGGAAGCTGTCCGGGGGCAGGTCTCGGGCAGGTCGGCGGCATTTGGGGCGTCCGCGGCGCGGACGGTAAGGTAGGACGCCGGTGTCGCGCCGCAGGCGCGACCGTACGAATCAGGACCGTACGAACCGGCCCGACGGCTCCGCCGCGCAGCGCTCTGGGGGCAGAGGGCCCCGACGCTGCGGACCCTAGCGACCAGAAGGATGCGACCTCCGATGACCACGCTCGATGCGCGCGCGCCCCTGGTGTTCGACACCCGGGCACTTCGCCGACGGGCGGGCGTGATGGAGGACGTGTCCTGCACGGTCACGCTCGGTCAGGACGTCGGCACCGACGTGATCGCGATCCCCGCCGGGGAGCCGATCGACCTGGACGTGCGGTTGGAGTCCGTGGTGGAGGGCGTGCTCGCCTCCGGGACGGTCCGCTCGATCGCGCGCGGCACCTGCGTCCGCTGCCTCGAGGGCGTCGAGTTCGCCGTCGAGGCGCCGTTGCAGGAGTTGTACGTCTACCCCGACCGTGCCGTGCACTCCGTTGAGGTGGGCGACGACGAGGACGAGCAGCACGTCCTCGACGGCGACCTGCTCGACCTGGAGCCGGCGCTCGTGGACGCGGTCGTCCCGACGCTGCCGTTCCAGCCCGTGTGCCGCCCCGACTGCCCGGGCTTGTGCCCCCAGTGCGGGGTGCGGCTCGCGGACGAACCCGGGCACGCCCACGACGACATCGATCCCCGCTGGGCCGCATTGGCCGGGCTCGCCCCCGAGGCGACCGGCGAGCCCGGCGGCCAGCGCCCCACCGAAGAGAAGAAGAGGTAACCGCCGTGGCCGTCCCGAAGCGGAAGACGTCGCGCTCCAACACCCGTTCGCGTCGCGCGAACTGGAAGACGACCGCGACGACGCTGACCGCCTGCCCGATGTGCGCGGCGCCCAAGATGCCGCACATCGCCTGCCCGTCCTGCGGCTCCTACCAGGGGCGTCACTACGCGGCCGCGGAGCGCACCGAGCACCAGAGCTGACCGGGGGCGCCATGGCTTCGCCAGGCCGCGCCTCCCGCAGGGCCGAACGCCCCGTCGGCGAGCTCGCCGAGACCATCCACGGGATTCTCGGAGCGCGCGTCGACGAGGCGTCGCTGCGACAGGCGCTGACCCACCGCAGTTACGCCTACGAGCACGGCGGAATCCCCAACAACGAGCGCCTGGAGTTCCTCGGCGACTCGGTGCTGGGGCTCGTCGTGACCGAATCCCTCTACGGGGACCATCCGCACCTTGCCGAGGGGCAGCTCGCCAAGCTGCGCGCCGCGTGCGTGAACATGCGCGCGCTCGCTGCCGTGGCGCGCACGCTCGGCCTGGGCGACTACCTCCTGCTCGGCCGCGGGGAGGAGAGCACCGGGGGGCGCAACAAGGCGTCGATCCTGGCCGACGCCGTGGAGGCCCTGATCGGGACCGTCTATCTCGCGGAGGGGATCGACACGGCGCGCACCTTCGTGCACCACCTGGTGGACCCACTGATGCGGGCCTCGACGCGGTTGGGCGCCGGCCTGGACTGGAAGACCTCCCTGCAGGAGTTGGCGGCCGCGGGCGCGTACGGGGCCCCGGAGTACCGCGTGAGCGAGGAGGGACCCGACCACGAGAAGGTGTTCACCGCGCGCGCCGTGGTGGGCGAGGAGGTGCTCGGGGAGGGCGTCGGCAGCTCCAAGAAGGAAGCCGAGCAGAACGCGGCCGAGCGCGCGTGGACCGAGCTGGACCGGCGCGCGCAGCTGGCGACCCGGCAGGCCGCCGACGATGTCGAGGCCGCCGAGGGTCCCGCCGACCTCGACCCGTGACCGGAGCGACCCGTCGTCGGCCGCCCGCGGCCGCGCCGCCGGGAGCGCCGTGGGGAACGCCCCGTGCCTGAGCTGCCGGAGGTCGAGGTCGTCCGCCGGGGTCTCGTCGACCACGTCGTGGGGCGGCGGATCGCCGCCGCTCAGTTCCTCTCGGCGCGGGTCGTGCGCCGGCACGCCCTGGGGGCGCAGGATCTGTCCGCGCGGCTGGCCGACCAGGAGATCTCGGCGGCAAACCGGCGCGGCAAGTACCTGTGGTTCGAGCTGGAGCCCGCCGGGGCCGCGCTCCTGATCCACCTCGGGATGAGCGGCCAGCTGCTCGTGCAGGATCCGGGCAAGCCCGCGGAGAAGCACCTGCACGCCCGGTGGGATTTCGCCGACGGCGGGACCCAGCTGCGGTTCGTCGACCAGCGGACGTTCGGCGGGGTGGCCTGGTCGGACCTGGCGCCCGACCCCTGGGCGCGGCCGGGGGTGGCGGCCCGCGTCATCCCGGTCTCCGTGCGTCACATCGCACCGGATCCCCTCGACGAGGCGTTCGACCTGGCCGCGGTGGTCGCGGCGATGCGCCGCCGGGACTCCGCCGTGAAGCGGGCCCTGCTGGATCAGAGCCTGGTCAGCGGCATCGGCAACATCTACGCCGACGAGGCCCTGTGGCGCGCGGGGGTCCACGGCCAACGGACCTGCTCCGCTCTGACCCGCCCCGCCATCACGCGTATCATCGACCACGCCCGTGATGTGATGCTCGCGTCCCTGGAGGAGGGCGGGACCAGCTTCGACGCCACCTACGTCAACGTGAACGGCTCCGGCGGCTACTTCGAGCGTTCACTGTCGGCCTACGGCCGCGCGGGCCGCCCCTGCCACCGCTGCGGGGCTCCCATCCGGCGCGAGCCGTTCATGAACCGCTCGTCGTTCTCCTGCCCCCGCTGCCAGCCGCCGCCACGCGTTCGTCGGTGAGCTCGATCCGGCGAATGGTGACGGACGACGAGTCGCTCCGGGACCGGGCCGAAGGTGGGTATCCGAGCGACGTGGCGGTCACGGGCACCAGGGCCAGGACATCGAGGACCTCGTTTCTCCGGACGACGGGGAGGCCCTCCCGGCGGAGGGCCCCGGTCAGTTCGGAGCGCAGACTCATCTCGACGACGGCGTCTCCGGCGCTCTCTCGTCGAGGGCGTCGAGGACCCCTGGCGCCTCCGCGCGGGCGACCAGCGCGACGCTCATCCACCCGACGTCGGCTCGGAGTGCCGGGAGTCCCCGCTCGCGGAGGCGTACCCACCGCCGCCAGTGCCGCTCGAACGCCCCCGCCTTCAGCACTCGGTGGCGCGCGTGCTGGCCCGCCAGCGCCTCCGTGCGGCTCACCTCGACGAGGAGGAGCGCGGCCCGCCAGCCGCGGGCGGCGGCGAGGCGCGCGAGCAGGACTCGACGCAGCGTTCGAGTGCCGGGCTCGTGCACGAGCAGGCGGTCCCGTCCGGCGGCGCGCAGCCGCGCGGGGCCGCGAAGGAGGACGGACAGGAGCACGAGATGATGAAGCACGTGGACGAGGGGTCGGTAAAGGCGGTACGGGGTGCCCTTCGGCAGGTGCCGCCCGAACCAGGCCCTCTCGACGTCGGGGTCCAGAATCCGCCACCGGGTCGTCCGGGCCGCCACCCGCAGCGCGGTCGACTTGCCCGCCCCCGGGACGCCCGCCACCACGATGAGGTCCGCGTGTTGCAGGACCTGGGCGGCGGCCACCGCGTCACTCCCCTCACGGCCAAACTCGTCGTTGGGTGTGGAGTTGGGGACCGGGGGCGCGAGCATCATGGGCGCATCCTGGCTGCCTGCCCTGCGCGTCGCCCCATCCGCGACTGTGTGCACGCTGTGGAGCATGGATGAGCGGCGCGCTCGGCCTGTTGCTCACGTGCGTGGTGATCATCGGTGTGCCCGGTCCGAGCGTCCTGTTCATCATCGGTCAGGCGCTGGCGCGCGGCCGTACCCGCGGGCTGATCTCGGTGCTCGGCAACACGCTCGGGATGGTCGTGCTGGCCCTGGTCTTCGCCGCGGGGGTGAGCGAGCTGATCGGCCGCGAGCCTCGTGGCGCGGACGTGATCCGCTGGCTGGGCGCCGCGGTCTTGGTCCTGATCGGCGCGATCTACCTGAAGGGCTCGTCTCTGCCCACCGCGACGTCCGGGCCCACCGCGACGTCCGGGCCCACCGCGACGTCCGGGCCCACCGCGACGGCCCCGCCGACTGGGTCCGCCTCACCGGCGGTCCGAACGGATCTCGGGCGGGCGATGGACCGGACCGGGTTGGGCCAGTCGTTCGCGGTGGGTTTGACCAATCCCAAGGGGATGGTGATGTTCGGGGTGATCGTCCCGAGCTACGCGGCGGCCGGGACTTCCGCGCGGGGGCTGCTCGCGCTGAGCGCGATTCCGTTGCTGGTGGGGCTGGTGCTCGACAGCGCCTGGGTGCTGCTGGCCGCGTGGGCCCGGTCGTGGCTCACGGGCCAGGGCTCGACCGCGCTGCGTTGGCTGGAGCGGTGCGGCGGGGTGCTGATCATCGCGCTGGCCGTGCAACTGGTGGTCGCGGGGTGACCGGGGACGACGCGGTTTCCCCGGGGGACAGCGCGGGTTTCGCCGGGGGCGTCGGGGGTTTCACCGCGGACGTCGGGGGTTGACACGGCGAGCGCGTGAAGATTGCGCGCCATCCCCGGGCTGCTGGGCGGGTGCGGGTGTGAGATTGTGGGACAACAGGTGAGACATAC
Source organism: Austwickia sp. (assembly GCA_039812465.1). GTDB lineage: Bacteria > Actinomycetota > Actinomycetes > Actinomycetales > Dermatophilaceae > Austwickia. Next base: position 12,177 of record JBDIAS010000046.1, read on the forward strand.
CTCACTTCGGGTCCCCAGATCTCGGAAGCTCAGGAGCACCCATGGCCGACCCCGTCACCCCTTCGCAGCCGCAGGATGACCGACCGAGCGAGCAGTCGCCCGACGCGCGCGGCGCTGTCTCGGCCCCGCTGGACGCCCTCGGCCGCACGGCCGCCGGAGCCGTCCAAGGAGCGACCGGAGCGATCGGCAACGTCGGCGGCGCGCTCGGCGGGATGCTGACCCGCGCGTCCGGAGCGCGGGAGCGGACCGGCGGCGCGGCGAGCGCGTCGACGCTCCAGCAGGGCCTCAAGGACGCCGGCGAGTTCTTCGCGGAGACGCCGGCCGCGCTGCAGGAATACATGAACCTCTGGGTCGAGCTGATGAAGGTTCAGGCGGGTGTGTCGAAGGTCGAACCGCACCCCAAGGACCCCCGCTTCAAGGATCCGGCCTGGCGGGAGAACCCGGCCTACCACCAGCTCGCGCAGGGCTACACGGCGTGGGTCAACGCCGTGGACCGGATGGGCGACCGCCTGGAGGCGCGCGATTTCACGCACGCGCAGGCCGTCAAGTTCGCCTCCACCATCGTGACCAGCGCGCTCGCGCCGTCGAACTACCTCTACGGCAACCCCGCAGCCCTCAAGCGCTCGTTCGAGTCGGGCGGCAAGAGCCTGGTGGCCGGCGTGAAGAACTGGTTCGACGACCTGATCCACAACAACGGGATGCCGTCGATGGTGCGCAAGGACGCGTTCACCGTGGGCGAGGACCTGGCGATCACGCCTGGTGCGGTCGTGGCGCGCGACGAGGTCGGCGAGATCCTGCAGTACACGCCGACGACGGAGACCGTGTACGAGCGGCCGACGCTGGTGATCCCGCCGCCCATCGGGCGCTACTACTTCCTGGAGCTCGCGCCGGGGCGCAGCTTCATCGAGTACGCGGTCTCGCAGGGCCAGCAGATGTTCCTCCTGAGCTGGCGCAACCCCGAGAAGCAGCACTCCGACTGGGGCATCGAGACCTACTGCGAGCGGATCCTGCGCGCGATCGACGAGGTGCGCGAGATCACCGGCCAGCACCAGGTCAACATCATGGGCGTGTGCGCCGGCGGCATCCTCCAGGCGATCACGCTGAGCGACCTCGCGGCCCGCGGCGACGACGCGGTGAACTCCGCGGCGTTCCTCGTCACGCTCCTGGACTGGCGGGGCAACAACCCGATGAACGCCTTCGGGTCGCCGCAGATGATCGGGTTGGCGCGCAAGCTCTCCGAGCGGCAGGGCGTGTTCTCCTCGCAGCAGATGGGGGGCGCGTTCACGTGGATGCGGCCCAACGACCTGGTCTGGAACTACTGGGTCAACAACTACCTGATGGGCCAGGAACCGCCGGCGTTCGACATCCTCGCGTGGAACGCCGACGGCACGCGGCTGCCCGCGAAGCTGCACCGGCAGTTCCTCGACATCTTCCACACGAGCGCGCTGGTGAACCCGGGCGAACGCTCGTACCTCGGCCGTCCCTTCGACGGGAGCGCCGTGAAGGTGCCGTTGTTCGTGCAGGGCGCGATCACCGACCACCTGACGCCGTGGAAGGGGACGTACCGCACCACCGAGATGCTCGGCAGCGAGGACGTGACCTTCGTGCTGAGCAACGCCGGACACATCGCCAGCCTGGTCAACCCGCCGACGAACCCGAAGGCCAGCTACTTCGCGGGCCCGCGGGCGGGCGAGGTCGACGCGGAGACGTGGCGGGCGGGCGCCGAACAGGCGTCGGGCACCTGGTGGACGAACTGGTGCGAGTGGTCCGCGCAGCGGGCGGGGGAGAAGGTCCCCGCGCCGGCATCGCTGGGCAGCGAGCAGCACCCGGTCCTCGGGGACGCGCCCGGCGCCTACGTGCGCGATCGCACGTCCTGACGTCCTGCCGTCCTCACGTCGTGCTGTCCTGACGACCTGCTGTCCTCACGTCGTGCTGTCCTGACGACCTGCTGTCCTGACGCGCTGGGCCGCCCTGACCGCCGTACCATTCCCGCGTGGAGAAGGCGACGTTGTGGGTGAAGGGCCGCGTCCAGGGCGTCGGCTTTCGGTGGTGGACGCGGTCTCAGGCGTTGGCGCTCAGCCTGGTCGGGTACGCGCGCAACCTGCCCGACGGGCGGGTGGAGGTGTGCGCGCAGGGCGAGCGGGCGGCGATCGAGGAGCTCGAGGAGCTGCTGCGGGAGTTCCCGAGCAGCGCCGGTCGCCCGGGCCGTGTGCAGTCGGTGGTGATCCAGTGGGGGACGCCGGTGGACCACCTGAGCGGCTTCACCGAGCGCTGACGATGCGCGTAGCGCAGCGGAGTGCGAGGAAGCGCGGGTTGGGTGGGTGCGCTGACGATGCGCGTAGCGCAGCGGAGTGCGAGGAAGCGCGGGATTTCTCTCGCGGGTCAGCTGGTGGGAGGCGCCGCGGAGGTGGTCGGTACGCCGGTCGTGGGCGTCGCGCCGGGCGCTTGCACCACCTGGTCGCCGGTGGGGACCTGGATGTCGACCGGCTCGCCCCACTTCTCGTAGGTGATGGTGGCCGGCTGATCCTGGAAGGTCATCTGGCGCTTGCGCGGGCGGTTCTGGTCGTCGAGCCAGTAGTCCACGCGGGTGCCGGCGGCGCTCGTGGCGGTGCCGGCGGGCGTGGCGGCGCTGGTGGCCGGCGCGGGGCTGGCGGTCGTGGCGGGGACGCTCGCGGGGGAGGGGTTGTTCGCCGCGGCGCTGGCCTTCTCCTCGTCGACGTAGAGCGCGAAGTGGCGCAGCTTCTGCCCGTCCACGTCTTCCTCACCGACGTACACGATTTCGCGCGCGACCGAGGCGTCGTTGCTCGCCCGGGCTCCGGTGTCGACGAGCAGTTGTTCGACGCGGTCGGCGACGGGCCCCTGGACATACTTGCCGTCGTTGCGGTTGGCGGTCTTGGTGTAGAGCTGCCCGCCGGCGACCACCATCTCCACCTCGCCCAGGGTGAGGACCGAGCCGGAGATGCGGCGCTTCGGGTTGTTCGGGTCGTGGTTGTCGACCTGCCCGGACGCCTTCATGACCGCGCCCTCGTCGCCGAGCTCGAAGGTGAACGAGTACGTCTTGTCGCGTTCGGCCGCCGCCTTGGTGGCCTCGAAGAAGCGCTCGCGGTCCACCGACTGGCCGGGGGCGAGGTCGCCGAAGGAGATCGGGCTGGCGCTCGGCGGGGGCGCGGAGTCCCCGTCGGAGGAGCAGCCCGCGAGGGCCAGGGGCAGGGCGATCAGGATCGCGGCGAGGCGGCGGGTCTTCGTGGTCATCGGGTGCTCCTCGGCTCGGCGCCGGACAGTTCCTCCACCTGCGAGGGGTCCGGCGCGGTGATCGTGACGGGCTCGCCCCAGCGGCTGAACCGGAACTCGCCGGGGTACCCGGCGGCGTTCGTCGAGGACTTGACCGGCAGGTTGTCCGCGCCAGCCCACAGCTCGACGGCGACGCTCTGGCCGGTCGTCGTGGGGGAGGACCCGGCGGTGGGCGTGCCGGTCGCGGTGGGGAGCGCGGCGGGCGCGGCCATCGTGTACCGGTAGTGCCCGGTCTCGACCCCGTCGACGGTCTCCCGGCCGATGCATCGCACGTCCTGGATCGACTGGCGGCCCTTCTCGATGCTCTGGGCGATGTTGATGTCGGTGAACTGCTCGCGCTCCGCGTCGGACAGGGGGGCCTTCATGTACTTCCCGCCGAGGCTGGGCATCTTCAGGTACACGGAGTGGTCCACCATGAGCATCTCGATCGCCCCGCCCGCGGCGGCCAGGTCGAGCTTCATGCGCGGGTTGGTCGTCTCGCTCGTGTCGAACTCGCCCGAGACTGTGCCGGAGGTCGTGGTGCCGCCGGTGGGGACCGACATCGTGCCGTCCACGCGGAACCGGGAGGCCTTGTCGCCCGTCTGCTGGACGGCGGCGACGAAAGCGTCCTTGTCGACCGACTCGCCGGGGCGGCAGAGCTCCAGGAGGTTGGCGGTCGCGGCGGTCGGGGCCTGCGTCGTGGTGCCGGTCGGCGATGAGCCCTGGTCGCCGGAACCGCAGGCGGTCAGGAGAACTGGGAGCGCGGCGAGCGCGGCCCAGCGCGGGCGAATGGTCACGTGAGATCCCCCAGTGCTGTCGTCTGGCCGGGCGCGCGGCGGCGGCTCGGCCATGGTGATGCCCATGAAGTCTACCGGGCGACGCGAACGTGACTATTCGTGTGGAGGTCGAAGCCCCAGTTCCGCGCGCGTCGGCGGGTTGGCTCCGGGGCGGGAGACGGTGACGTCGGCGCAGCGCGTGGCGCGCTCCAGGGCGGCCCGGACGTCGTCCGGGCAGGCGGTGCGGAGGCGCCCGCGCGCCTCCGGCGAGCCGAGGAGGTCGGCGTCCCACAACCCGGAGATCAGGCCGCTCATGAACGAGTCGCCGGCGCCGACCGTGTCGACCACGGTCGCGCTCCCGGCGGGGACGTCCAGGAACTGCCCGCCGGGGAGCAGCGTGCGCGATCCGTGCCGGCCCCGGGTCGCGCAGACCAGCGCCGGCCCCAAGGCGGCCCAGCGGCCGAGGATCACGTCGAGGTCGGCGCCGCCGTAGAGCCAGGAGACGTCCTCGTCGCTGCCTTTGACGACGTCGGAGTGCGCGATGAGGCGCTCGACCTGCGCACGGGTGGCGGCCGGGTCGCCCATGAGGGTCGGGCGGACATTGGGGTCGTAGGACACCGTGCCGGTGGCCCGGGCGGCCTCGACCGCGGCGAGCACGTCGGTGGCGCCGGGGGCGAGGGTGGCCGCGATCGACCCGGTGTGGAGGTGGGCGACGGGGGAGGCGTCGATGGCGGGCCCCACGTCCCAGGTGAGGTCGAACTCGTACGTCGCGGCGCCCGTGGCGTCGAGGGTGGCCGCCGCGGTCGAGGTGCGCCGCGCGTCCCCGGAGTGCGGGGTGAGCCGCAGCTGCCGCTCCCCGGCGAGGTGGGCCCGGAGCAGGGCACCGTGCGGATCGTCGGCGAAGCGGGTGGCGAAGTCGACCGCGTGCCCGAGCCGGGCCAGCCCGATCGCCACGTTCAGCGGGCTGCCGCCCGGGTGCTCGTCCACGCTTCCGTCCACGCGGTGCACGATGTCGACCAGGGCCTCCCCGACGACGAGAACTCGCTCTGACATGACGACCAGCCCCTGCTTCCCGCGCTCCACCCGCGCTCCCGTGCATTATCGCGGCTGAGCCTCTCGGGGCTCGTCATCACGGCGGAGCCTCTCGGGACTCGTCGGGCTCGCGTGGCTCCCGGGGGGAGGGCGGCGTGCTGGGTACAGTGAGCCGGGCTCCACGCCGCGGGGCGCCCACCCACTCGCCGCCGTGAGGAGGACGAGCACCTGTGTACGTCAAGAGCCTGACACTCAAGGGCTTCAAGTCCTTCGCGTCGGCGACGCATCTGCGCCTCGAACCCGGGATCACCTGCATCGTCGGCCCCAACGGCTCCGGCAAGTCCAACGTCGTGGACGCGCTGGCGTGGGTGATGGGCGAGCAGGGTGCCAAGTCGCTGCGCGGCGGGAAGATGGAGGACGTCATCTTCGCGGGCACGGCCGGGCGGCCCGCCCTCGGTCGCGCCGAGGTCGCGATGACGATCGACAACACCGACGGCGCGCTCCCGATCGACTACACCGAGGTGACCCTCCGCCGCACGATGTTCCGCGGCGGGGGCAGCGAGTACGCGATCAACGGCACCACCTGCCGCCTGATCGACATCCAGGAGTTGCTCTCAGATTCGGGCATCGGCCGCGAGATGCACGTCATCGTCGGGCAGGGCCAGCTGGACGCGGTGCTGCGGGCCACCCCCGAGGAGCGCCGCGGTTTCATCGAGGAGGCCGCGGGCGTCCTGAAGCACCGCAAGCGCAAGGAGAAGGCCCTGCGCAAGCTGGACGCCATGGAGGCCAGCCTCGTGCGCGTCAGGGACCTGACGGCCGAGATCCGGCGCCAGCTGGGGCCGCTCGGCCGCCAGGCGGAGACCGCCCGGCGCGCCGCGGTGATCCAGGCGGACGCCCGGGACGCGCGGCTGCGGCTCCTCGCCGACGACCTGGTCTCGCTGACCGGCGCGCTGGAGCAGGAGATCGCCGACGAGAGCGCGCTGCTCGCCCGCCGTGACGAGGTCGCCGCCGCGCTGGCCGCGGCACGCGAGCGGATCGCCTCCGCCGAGGACGAGCTGGCAGCCACCTCCCCGCAGCTGCAGCGCGCCCAGGACCGGTGGTTCGCGCTGCGCGCCCTGGCGGACCGGATGGTCGCGATCGACGCGCTGGCGGCCGAGCGGATGCGGCTGCTGGCCGCGGACCCCGAGCCGGCTCGGCCGTCGCGGGACCCCGAGGAGCTCGCCGCGCAGGGGGCCGCCCTGCGCGAGCAGGAACGCGTCCTGGCCGGTGAGATCTCCGGCGGGGAGCAGGAGCTGGCGGCGGCGGTGGCGGAGCGCGCCCGCCTGGAGGAGGCGTACGCGACCGAACGCGACCGCGTCGCGGACCTGACGCGCCTCGCCGCGGACCGCCGCGAGCACCTGGCGCGCCTCGCCGGTCAGGTGGCCGCCAAACGCAGCCGGATCGAGGCGGGGGAGGCCGAGATCGGCCGCCTCGCCGAGACGCTGGAACGCGCCCAAGCGCGCGCCGGGGATGCCGAACGGGACTTCACGGCCCTGGAGTCGACGGTCGCAGGCGACGAGGAGGGCGAGGAGGGGCTGGACCTCGCCTACGAGCAGGCGGCGGAGGCGCTGGCCGCGGCGAAGACCCAGGCCGAGGCGCTGCGCGACGAGCAGCGGGCGGCCGAGCGGGACCAGAACTCCGCGCAGGCGAGATGCGAGGCGCTGGAGTTGGCGCTGCGCCGCAAGGACGGCGCGCAGCTGCTGCTCGGCGCGCAGGAGGGTACGACGCCGACCCCCGGGATCGACGGGCCGCTCGCGGGCGAGCTGACCGTGCGCCCCGGTCACGAGGTCGCCGTCGCCGCCGCCCTCGGCTGGGCCGCCGACGCGTTGGTCGCGCAGACCCTGACGGCTGCCCACGACGCGGTGGACCTGCTCCGCCGCGAGGACGGCGGACAGGTCGGACTGCTCGTGCCGGACACCGCCCTGGAGCCGGACGCGGACAGCCAGGCCCCGGCCGTGCCGGGCGCGGTGTGGGCCCGGGACGTCGTGGACTGCCCCGATCGCCTGCGGACGGCGGTGGGCACGCTCCTCGCCCGGACCGCGATCGTGCCCGACGCGGGGGCCGCCGAGCACGTCCTGCGCGCGCACCCCGGCGCCCGCGCGGTGACGGCCGCGGGCGACGTCTACGCGCCGGGGACCGTCCGCGGCGGCAGCCAGGCCGCCCCCAGCCTCCTAGAGGTCCAGGCGGCCCTGGACGAGGCCCGCGGGATGGTCGCGGACGCGGCGGCGCGGCGGGAACGCACCCGATTCGCGCTGGCGGCCACCGACGAGGCGCTCGCTGAGCTCGACGCCCGCGCGGAGGCCGCCCTGGCCGACCTGCACGCTTCCGACGCGCGCATGAACGCCGTCGCCGAGCAACTGGGGTCGTTGGGCGCGCAGCTGCGCACCGCCCGCTCCGAGGCCGATCGCACTCAGGCCTCGATCGTCGCCGCCCAGGACGCGCTGGCCGGGGAGCGGGAGGCCCTCGAGGGCCTGGCGCGCCGGTTGTCCGCGGCCGAGGCGGAGTCCGAGCCGGCGCAGGCCGAGCCGTCCACCGACGAGCGGGACACCCTCGAGGCGGCCGCCTCGAAGGCGCGGGCCGGCGAGACCGAGCTGCGCCTGGCGCTGCGGACCCGGGAGGAACGCGTCCGGGCCCTCGCCGGCCGGGCCCAGTCGCTGGAGTCCGCGGCGCGCGCGGAGCGGGCCGCTCGCGAGCAGGCCCGGGTGGCCCGGGTCCGGCGTGACCGCGCGAGCGCGCTGGCCGGGCGG